>JBDSBU010000100.1:0-11473 GCA_039921445.1 Marmoricola sp.
CACGCAGGTAGATCTGCCCCACGGTGAGGTACAGGCTCGCTCGCCACCAAGCGTCGAGCTCGGCCACCTCCTCCGCGGTGGGAGCCCGCAGCCCGAGGGCCGTGTCGATCGTCGAAGTCATGCGTGGTCCTCACGTATGGATGGATTCGGTGCGCGGCGCGGCGTACCTCTGACGAGTCGACCAGTGCCAACCACAGCCTTTCCGCGCGCGCGGCGCGTCAACAGGGGCAGAGGTCGGCAGGCGAGGGGACCTCCGACCTGTCCCTTGCGCGGGGCACGAGGCACGGAACTCGGACTGCGTCCTAGGTCCTGCCACGACAGGACGTCCGCCACTCCCGCGCGCGCTCGATGTCGCCGAGACTCACTGTCATGCATGCCGAAGCAGGTTCCGTTCCGGTCAGCCGTGCCTGACCCGACGGCAGTGGCTACCGACCACGCCGCGGCTCCGCACTCGGTCCCGGTCGGCGATTTGGTCTCGCAGCTCGAAACCGATCGGCACCGCGGGCTCGAAGAGTCCGTCGCCGTCCAGCGGCTGGGCCGCGACGGACCGAACATGCTCCCCCGGGTGCACGGGGACTCGCTGGCGCGCAGGGTGCTGCTTCAGTTCCACAACCCCCTGATCTACGTCCTGCTGGCCTCGGCCGCGACCACACTCGTCCTCCGCGAGTACGTCGACTCCTCGGTGATCCTGGGCGTCGTCCTCATCAACGCGCTGGTCGGCTTCATCCAGGAGTCGAAGGCGCTCGCCGCCCTGGACAGCCTGCGCTCGATGGCCCACGGCGAGGCCCGCGTAGTACGCGCCGGGCTGGTCCGCGCGATCTTGTCCGAAGACCTGGTCAGCGGAGACCTGGTCGCTCTCGAGCCCGGTGAGAAGGTGCCGGCCGACCTTCGTCTCGTGGAGGCCGTCGAGCTGCGGGTCGACGAGTCGAGCCTGACCGGTGAGTCGGCATCCGTGCGGAAGACCGACGACGTTCTGACTGCGGCAACACGGGTCGCTGACCGGCGCAACATGACGTACGCCGGAACGCTGGTCCGATCCGGGACCGGGCACGGCATCGTCGTCGCCACGGGGGAACGCACCGAGCTCGGAGGCATCCATCGGTTGGTCAGTGGCGCAACCGTCCTCGCCACGCCCCTGACGAGCAAGCTGGCTCGCTTCAGCACACGCCTCTCGGTCATCATCCTCGCGCTGGCGGCAGCGGCGTTCGTGATCGGAGTCCTGCGAGGTGAAAGTGCCGCCGACATGTTCACGGCAGTTGTCGCACTGGCAGTGGGTGCGATCCCCGAGGGTCTGCCTGCCGCAGTCACGATCACCTTGGCCATCGGGGTGAAGCGAATGGTCAGCCGCCGCGCCGTCGTGCGGCGGCTGCCTGCCGTCGAGACACTGGGCAGCACCACGGTGATCTGCACAGACAAGACCGGCACGCTCACCACGAACGAGATGACCGTGCGGGACATCTGGACACCGGACGGCCAGTTCGAGGTCACGGGCCGGGGCTACGACCCGGCCGGCCAGCTCCGTCGGGCCGGGCCCCAGGCCCAGAGCACGGTGAAGGTGGCGGACAACGAGGCCCTGCGATGGTGTCTGACCACCGGGTCGGCCTGCAACGACGCCAGCATCAGCCACGACGGCGAGCGCTGGACGATCTCCGGAGATCCGACCGAGGCAGCGATGAAGGTCGTCGCTCTCAAGAGCGACGTCGGGCCCGTTGACGAGGACTACCCCCGAGTAGACACGATTCCGTTCGACTCGCGGCGTCAGTTCATGGCCACGCTCCACCGGCGTGCACTCGACGGTCGCCGCGTCGTACTGGTCAAGGGTGCGGCGGAACGCGTGACCGAGCTGTGTTCAGGATGGATGCGGGCCGACGGCACGGTGGAGACGCTGAATCGTGCCGCAGTCGTCGAGGCCGTCGCTGCTTTGGCCGCACGCGGGCTCCGCGTTCTCGCAACCGCGGTGGACCCGCAGGCGAACCCCACTGATTTCACCGCGGAGGGCCTCGACGGCCACCTCGTGCTCTGCGGTCTGCAGGCGATGCTCGATCCGCCGAGGCCCGCCGCAAGCACGTCGATCGCTGCCTGCCACGCCGCCGGCATCGAGATCAAGATGATCACGGGCGACCACGCGGACACGGCAGCGGCCATCGCCGAGGAGCTCGGGCTGGATCACCGGCCGGTGGGCGATCACCGCGTCATCACTGGCGAGGATCTCAGCGCCCTGGACGAGTCCGCCTACATCGACGCCGTGACCGCGACCAGCGTGTTCGCTCGCGTCTCACCCGAGGAGAAGCTACGACTCGTCGAGTCCCTGCAGGCCCGCGGCCACGTAGTGGCCATGACCGGCGACGGGGTCAATGACGCTCCTGCCCTCAGACAGGCAGACATCGGCATCGCCATGGGGCGAGGTGGCACTGACGTCGCGAAGGACGCTGCCGACATGATCCTGGTCGATGACGACTTCGCGACCATCGAGGCTGCGGTGGAGGAGGGGCGTGGTGTCTTCGACAACCTCACCAAGTTCATCGTCTGGACCCTGCCGACGAACATGGGCGAAGGGCTCGTGATCCTCGTCGCGATAGTCCTCGGATCCACGCTGCCGATCCTTCCCACCCAGATCCTGTGGATCAACATGACCACTGCCGTCGTACTGGGACTCATGTTGGCCTTCGAGCCGCGCGAGGAGGGTGTGATGACCCGCCCCCCGCGAGCACCGGACCGCCCCCTCCTCACCGCCACCCTGATCTGGCGCACGGCCCTGGTCTCCAGCCTGCTCGTCCTCGGGACGTGGTGGGTCTTCGTCTCCGAGCAGGCACGCGGTGAGGGGCTCGAGCAGGCCCGCACCGCAGCGGTCAACCTGTTCGTCGCCGTCGAGATCGTCTACCTCTACAGCTGCCGGTCCTTGACTGGTCCCTCGTGGCGCCTGGGCTTCTTCAGCAACCGGTGGATCATCGGCGGCGTCCTGGTCCAGGCATGTGCTCAGGCGGCGTTCACCTATCTGCCACTCATGAACCAGGTCTTCGACACAGCGCCCATCGGGACTGAGGCGTGGTCCAGGATCCTGCTGGCGGTGGCCGGCGTCTCGCTGGTGATCGTCGTGGACAAGTTCCTCGCAGTGAGACGCGTCAAGCGCCGTCTGCTGGGCTGATCTGGGTGCCCGCCGTTCCACCGATGACGCTGTCGGCGGCGGCCAAGGAGCCGATGGCGGCATGCCTGCCTGTGTCCAGCACGAAGCGGCAGGCCGCTGAGACCTTGGGCCCCATGGAACCGGCCGGGAAGCTCAGCGCCTCGAGCTCCTTGACCGTCACCGCGCCCATCAGCCGCTGTTGGGAGGTGCCGTAGTCGCTCATCACGCCATCCACGTCGGTCAGCAGCACCAACAGGTCCGCCTGCAGCTCGGTGGCGACCATGGCCGCGACGAAGTCCTTGTCGACGACGGCCTCGACACCCGAAAGTCCATGCGCACCCTCGACCACCGGCACGCCGCCTCCACCCGCGAGCACCACCGTGGTCCCGCTGTCGAGCAGGGCCCGGGCCGTCTCGAGCTCGATGATCCGTTTCGGTAGTGGAGAGGCAACCACCCGGCGCCAGCCCGCCCCGTCGGCCCGCACGCTCCAGCCGTTCTCGTGCGCCAGTTCGTGCGCACGAGCCTCGTCGTAGACCGTCCCGACGAACTTGGTGGGATCGCCGAAGGCGGGGTCGTCCCGGTCGACGAGGGTCTGGGTGACCAGCGTGACGACGGGCGTGGTCAGTCCGGCGTTGGCCAGTCCCTGCTGCAACCAGTAGCCAATGACCCCTTGGGTCTCGGCCACCAGGTCGCTGAACGGGTACGGGTGCGAGAGTGCCGGATCGGCGGCGCTCTCGAGGGCGAGCATTCCCACCTGCGGACCGTTGCCGTGGACCAGGACGAGCTCGTGCCCCGTCGCAGCCTTCACGAGGGCTGGTGCGACCTCGGCCACGTGCTCGAGCTGGATCGCGGACTCAGGGCTCTCACCCCGACGCAGCAGGGCGTTGCCGCCGAGGGCGACCACGACCCTCATCGGACGGCACCTGGCATGCTCGGCGATCGATCCTGCACCTGCGTCATGTGGACTCCGCCCTCCGACGGAGACGAGCGCTCCATCCAGACCTCCAAGCAATCATGGCGTCGGCGCGCAGATCAGGGCTGAAGGTCCCGGCCGACTCCGATGAAGTCCTGCGCAGGTGCCTGACGGCCACACATGAAGACTTCTTCATGTGTTGTATACTTCAACTCATGCGTGCCGCCAAGCAGACCACCATGGGGAACGTGCCCCTCTACGAGGCCAAGTCGGAGCTCTTCCGGACTCTGGGGCACCCCGTCCGGATCCGGGTGCTCGAGCTGCTGCAGAGCGGACCCCGACCGGTGCGTGAGCTGCTGAGCGAGATCGAGGTCGAGGCCTCGAACCTCTCCCAGCAGCTCGCCGTGCTTCGGCGGGCCGGACTCGTGCGGTCGGCGCGCGATGGCGTCACCGTGCTCTACTCGCTCGCCACCCCGGACGTCGCAGAGCTCCTTCTCGCCGGACGTCGCATCCTTGCCGCCCTCTGGACCGAGCAGCAGGACCTCCTCGCGGACCTTCGCGACTCAGCCGCGTCCGAGTGAGGACCGACAGCACCGCCAGCTTCTCCCACTCGGTCGGGGTCAGCGCCCGCAACGGCACCCGACGTCTGCGCGCCCTGCTCCCCACAGGGGACGACGTCGTCGCCGTACGCCGTCATCCCCGTCAGGATCTGGTCGCCGGGCTGACCGTGGCCATCGTCGCGCTCCCACTGGCCCTGGCATTCGGCGTCGCCTCGGGACTGGGCGCCCAGGCCGGACTGGCCACGGCAGTCGTGGCCGGCATCCTGGCTGCGGTCTTCGGCGGGTCGAACATCCAGGTCTCGGGTCCCACCGGTGCCATGACCGTCGTCCTGGTCCCGGTCGTCCACGAGCACGGCACGAGAGGCGTCCTCATGGTCGGCCTCCTTGCTGGGGTTGTGCTGGTCGGCATGGCGCTCGCCCGGCTCGGCAGGTTCGTGCGCTACCTACCGGTCTCGGTGATCGAAGGTTTCACCGCCGGCATCGCGGTTGTGATCTCCCTGCAGCAGATCCCCGCCGCGCTCGGCGTCACCGATGCGTCGGGCGAGAAGGTGTGGGCGATGGCAGCGGATGCCGTACGCCGCTTCGCCCATCAGCCACACCTGGCGCCTCTCGTGGTCTCGCTCGGGGTCGCGGCCCTGATGCTCGGCGGAGCACGCTGGCACCCGCGAGTGCCGTACTCCCTGATCGGCATCACTCTCGCGACGTTCGTGGCGCGCGCGGACGGGCTGGATCTGGTCACGCTCGGAAATCTTCCCCCGGCGCTGCCGGCACCGTCCCTCGGGTTCGTCGATCTCGGCGCCGTGAGCACCTTGGCCACGGCCGCTCTGGCGATCGCAGCGTTGGCCGCTCTCGAGAGCCTGCTGTGCGCCACGGTGGCCGATGCCATGACTGTCCACGAGCGTCACGACCCAGACCGGGAGCTGTTCGGACAGGGGTTGGCCAACATCGTCGTCCCCATGTTCGGGGGCATCCCTGCCACGGCCGCCATCGCACGGACGGCGGTGAATGTGCGTGCGGGTGCAGGATCCCGGTTGGCCGCAGTGAGCCACTCCTTGGTCCTGTTGGCGATCGTCATGGTGGCTGCCCCCCTCGTGTCCGGCATCCCGCTGGCCGCCTTGGCCGGTGTCCTCTTCGCGACCTGCGTTCGAATGGTCGAGGCCAGCTCGTTGCTGGCCCTCGTGCGCTCCACCGGCTCCGACGCCGTCATCGTGTGCCTGACCTTCGTCGTGACCGTTGCTCTCGACCTGGTGACTGCAGTCGGGGTGGGCGTCGCCGTGGCCGTCGTCCTGGCCCTGCGCAACGTTGCCAGCAGCGCCCGCATCGACGAGGTCACGCTGGACGAGCACGACCACAGCGACGAGGAGCGCGCGCTGCTGGCCGATCATGTCGTCGCCTACCGGATCGATGGTCCACTGTTCTTCGCGGCTGCCCACCGACTCCTGCTCGAGCTGCCGGACCTCGTCGAGGTCGATGTCGTCATCCTGCGGATGTCGCGAGTGACCACCCTGGACGCCACCGGCGCCCATGTCCTCGGCGACACCATCACCAGGCTCGAGCGTCGCGGCATCGCGGTGCTGCTCTCAGGGCTCGCCACCGAGCACGAGGAGGTGCTCACCTCTCTGGGCGTCGGCGGTCCACTGCGCGCAGCCGGGCGCATCCTGCCTGACACCCCGCGCGCCATCGCCGCCGCGCACGTGCTGCTGGCGGATCCCGAGGTCCACTCCAAGGCAAGTCCAGCGCCATGACCTCACCCGAGTAGGCCTCCCAGCCACGAGGCACAACGAACCGGACATGAGGGACCATCGGCCCTGCTGCGGACCCGTCGGATCACCGAGAATCGAGGGGACAGACCGACAACGGGAGGTACGCCGTGCACGACTCACTCGATCTCAGCAGGGCGGAGTGCGAGACATTGCTCCGTTCCGAAGTGGTGGGACGCCTCGCGCTGTCGACCCCGGACGGACCTCATGTCATTCCGATCAACTACTCGGTGGTCGACGATGCCATCATCGTGCGCACCTCGCCCTACAGCGTGCTCGGCACCTACGGACGCGACAGCACGTTGGCCTTCGAGATCGACCATTTCGATCACGACGAGCACAGCGGCTGGAGCGTCGTGGCACGCGGACGGGCAGCGTTCGTGACTGATCCCGCCACGCTCGAACACATCAAAGCACTAGGACAGCCGGATCCCTGGGCCGCCGGAGGGCGCGAGATGTACCTGCGCCTGAAGTGGGATGAGCTCAACGGGCGTCGGCTCGGTCCCCGCGTCGAACCGGTGGCTGTTCTCGACGCCCGGCCGGCGCTGTGAGTCACCCCGATCCCCTGGACGCAGACGTCCTGCTGAGCGACGGGAGTGTGGCAGTCGTTCGCGGCGTGCGCTCGGCTGATCACGAGGGCCTCGCGGCCCTGCACGAAGGTGCGTCCCTCGCCAGCCTGCGGATGCGCTTCTTCGCCGTCGGTCGCAAGGCCGGCCAGGACTACGTCGAGCACCTCTTCGATGCGGATCGACCCACCGTGGCCAGCCTGGTGGTGACGGTCCGCGACCGGATCGTCGCGCTCGGCACGGCCGAGCCGATCTCCGCCGACATGGCCGAGGTCGCCTTCATGGTCGATGAGGAGAAACACGGGCAAGGACTCGGGAGCCTGCTCCTGGAACACCTCGCGGCCGTGTGCCGCGACCGCGGCATCCGCCGGTTCGTCGCGGAGGTGCTCTCGGAAAACCACCCCATGCTCGGAGTCTTCCGCGACGCCGGCTTCGAGATCGCGCGCGTGACAGCAGACGGCACGGTCCACGTCGAGCTCGGTATCGCCGCATCGTCGCGAGCCGTCGCCGCAGCTGACGTTCGCGAGGGGCAAGCCGAGACCCGGTCGCTCGCTCCCCTGCTCTACCCCCGAAGCGTCGCGGTGATCGGCGTACGCCGGGACGGGACTGGCATCGGCGCCGCCGTGCTGGGCTCCATCGTCGCGGGCGGCTTCACCGGCTCGCTGCACGTGGTCCACCCGAGCGGTGCGGTGGTCGCCGGAGTCGCGTCGACTTCGCGGTTCGTGGACCTGCCCTCCCCTGTCGACCTGGCCATCGTCGCCGTCCCGGCCGCCCACGTCATCGAGGCCCTGGCTGACGCGGTCGCCGCCGGTATCCCGACTGCGGTGGTGATCTCGTCCGGCTTCAAGGAGATGGGTGCGGAGGGCGCGGCCCTCCAGCGCGCCATGCTCGACCTCGCCCGCGCCCACAGCATGCGGCTGGTCGGGCCCAACTGCCTGGGGGTGATGAGCAACGGACCCGAGATCCGGCTCAACGCCACCTTCAGCCACGCGGTTCCACCTCCTGGCGGCCTCGCGATCGCCTCGCAGTCCGGTGGCGTGGGCATCGCGCTGATCGACATGGCGCGCGACCTCGGCCTCGGGGTCGGTTCGTTCATCTCCCTGGGCAACAAGGCGGACGTGTCCGGCAACGACCTTCTGGCCGCCTGGCTCAACGATCCGCACGTCACAGCCGCCGCGCTCTACCTCGAGTCCTTCGGCAACGCGCCCAAGTTCGCCCGCGTGGCCAGGCGCTTCGCCGAGCGCAAGCCGCTCCTCGCCGTCGTAGGGGGCCGCTCCTCGGGCGGCCGCCGGGCCGGCGCTTCCCACACGGCTGCAGCCGCCGCCTCAGGCGTGGGTGTGGATGCGCTCTTCGCCCAGGCGGGCGTGATCGGCTGCCGCAGCGCCGAGGAGATCACCGAGACCGCACTCCTCCTGGCTGGTCAGCCCCTCCCATCGGGATCCCGCCTCGCCGTGATCAGCAACGCCGGCGGCCTCGGCGTGCTTGCCGCCGACGAAGCAGATCGCGCGGGCCTGGTGGTGCCCGAGCTCTCCTCCTCGCTGCGCGCGACCCTCGGCACCCATGTCCACGGCACCACGGGCACCAGCAACCCCGTGGACGCGGGCGCAGGCGCCTCCCCCGACGACCTCGGCGCGATTGCCGCGGCTCTGCTCGACTCCGACGAGGTCGATGCCCTGGTGGTGGTGTTGGTTCGCACCAGCGTTGCCGACCCAGCCCCTCTCGTCACGGCCCTGGCCGCGTGCCGTGCTGCCGGCCCCGACAAGCCGATCCTCCTGGTCCCCATGGGTGGGCTTGATCCGCTCCCCGAAGACCTCACGGGCATCACCCGCTACCGCTCGGTGAGCGCCGCGATCCAGGCGCTGGCACGTGTCACCCGCTACGCCGCGTGGTTGCGGGTCCCGCGCGAACCGGGCGAGCCTCCCGACGAGGACCGCGCCACAGCAGCGCGCACAGTGGGTGCGCGACTCGTCAGCACCGACCGAGCGGAGGGCTGGCTCGATCCGGCGAGCACGGCCGAGCTGCTCGGCCCTTACGGGTTGATCCCCGTCGGCCGTAGCGTCCTCGGCCCGGAGGAAGCCGGCCGCGCGGCCAGCGAGGTCGGCTTCCCGGTCGTGGTCAAGGTTGCCGAGCCAGGCATCGTGCACAAGACCGACCGCGGGCTGGTCAGGGTCGGCCTCACGTCCCACGACGAGGTAGTGGCTGCGGTCCGGGAGTTCGGCGTGGAGCTCGGGCAGGACTCGGTCCCGGTGCTGGTGCAGCCACTCGTCTCCGGGGTCGAGCTCGCGCTCGGCGTCGTACGCGACCCCGGCTTCGGCCCCCTCGTGATGGTGGCCGCCGGCGGTGTGGCGACGGACCTCCTCGCGGATCGAGCCTTTCTGCTGCCGCCGGTGACGCGCGCGGACGCGAACCGAGCTCTGCGGTCGTTGCGCAGCTGGCCGCTCCTCGACGGGTTCCGTGGCACGCCCCGGGTCGACGTGGACGCAGTCGAGCAGCTGATCGTGTCCCTCGGTGCCCTCGCCACCGACGTGCCGGAGGTCTCGGAGCTCGACCTCAACCCCGTGCTCGTCACTCCGGACGGCTGTTCCCTGGTCGACGTCAAGGTTCGGCTGGCCGCATCGGTGCCCCTGGACGCGGGAATCCCACGTCGACTGCGCCGCCCACACTGAGCCATCGCCTCTCGTGCCCCACACTGGCCAGATGACCCCCAAGTCGGACTCCGAGCTGCCGAGCACCGTCCAGGCCATGCTGGACGCGGTCATCGCGATCTCCTCCGACCTCGATCAGCGCAGTGTGCTCACCCGCATCGTCGAGGCCGCCTGCCAGCTCACTGGGGCGCAGTACGCCGCGCTGGGCGTGATCGGTCCCGACGGGACACTGATCGAGTTCGTGACGACCGGCCTCAGCGAGAGCCAGCACGAGCTGATCGGCGAGCTCCCCCACGGCAAGGGAATCCTGGGCCTGCTCATCCACCAGCCCCGGGCCATCCGGCTCCCGGTTCTCAGCGAGCACCCCGACTCGGTCGGGTTTCCCCCCAACCACCCGCCCATGACGACCTTCCTGGGCGTGCCGGTCCGGATCCGGGGCACCGTCTTCGGCAACCTCTACCTGACCGAGAAGGCCGGCGGAGTCGAGTTCACCAAGCAGGACGAGCTGCTCGTGGGAGCGCTGGCAAGCGCAGCGGGCTTCGTGATCGAGAACGCTCGCGCCTACGGACTCAGCGAACGCCGCCGGCAGTGGCTCGAGGCTTCCGCGGCCCTGGCCGACGCATTGCAACCGCCTATCGACCTCGAGCGGGCGCTGCGTCTGATCACCCAGGGTGCTCGGTCCGTCTCGGGAGCAACGGCCGCCGCCGTGCTGAGTTTTCGCTACGACGCGGCACGCACCGTGACCGCCGACCCTGTCGACGGTGAGCGGGTCGCTGCCGCCTTGGACGAGGTGCTCGCCATCTCCCGCTCCGGACCGGACATCAGGACCCTGGACCTGAAGGCGATGACTGCCCTCGTCATTCCCCTGCGCGCGCACCTCGCGGGCCACGCGGCACTGGTCGCACTCTTCGAGGCCGGCCTGGCACCGCCGGACGTGGAGGAGCGCGAGCTGCTCGCAGCCTTTGCCGACCAGGCCGCGCTCGCCCTCGACCGCGCCCAGGCACTGGTGGACCGCGAGGAGCTCGCGGTGATCTCGGACCGCGAGCGGATCGCTCGGGACCTGCACGACGTGGTGATCCAGCGGCTCTTCGCCACCGGGCTACAGCTCCAGGGCGCTGCTCGGTTCGTCATCGTCCCCGAGGTGAACGAGCGCCTGGAGCGTGCGGTCACGGACCTCGACCAGACCATCAGAGACATTCGCGGCACGATCTTCGAGCTCCAGCAACAACGGCTCGGTTCGTTGCGCGGCGAGCTGCGCTCACTGGTTCGCGAATATGTTCCAGTGCTCGGCTACACCCCCGCCGTACGCACCAGTGGCCCGGTCGACACCGCCGTGCCTGACCGCGTCCGCGAACAGCTGCTGCCAGTGCTGCGCGAGGCCTTGTCCAACCTGGCTCGACACGCGCGGGCGTCGTACGCCGAGGTCGTGGTGCATGTGACGGCCACCGAGCTGCGGCTCTCGGTGCTCGACGACGGCGTCGGCCTGGCTGCGGATCGGACCGAGAGCGGGTTGCGCAACGCCCGTCGCCGAGCCACCACGCTCGGCGGCAGCCTGGAGCTCGAGGACCGCGCGACGCGGGGCACCTCGTTCACCTGGCGGGTCCCACTGGGCTGAGCACCTCGAGGCACCTCGAGGCAGCTCAGCAGGGCGTGACGGCAGGACAGCAGAACGGCCACCCGGCGGACCGGGTGGCCGTGGTGCGCGAGTCCCTCAGGTCATCGCAGAACGGGGTAGTCCTGAGCGATCTTCGTACCGCTCCACCAGCGGCCGAGGCCCCAGGTGTTGCCGGTGTTCAGCATCGCCAGGGCGATCACGCTGAGCCCACCGAGGAGGTGGACGTCCAGCACGGGGTTGTTCTCCGGAGGCAGGACGACGGTCCACATCAGGAGGTACATCGTCGCGCC
>JBDSBU010000101.1:0-5155 GCA_039921445.1 Marmoricola sp.
ACGGTGTTGCGTGACTACCTAGATTCCACCAGACCTGCGTTTTCCCCTGGTGCACCCGTTCGGCACGGGCTTGTGACTGTGACCACGTGATCGCCCGCGACCGCGGCGGGACGACCTGCAGCTGCAACCTCGCGCCCCTGTGCCGACGACATCACCGGCTCAAGACCAAGACCACCTGGACCTACACCGTCCTCGAACCCGGCACCTACGTGTGGTCGAGCCCGCACGGCTACCAGTTCCTGCGCGACCCCACCGGCACCCTCGACGTCACCCCAGACCGACGACCCACCGGCGGAGCATCCTGCCAGCTGCGGGCTGATCCCCCGATCGGTAGCGCCAGTCGTTCGCACAGGTGTTCGAAGACTTGCTAGGCTGCACCCATGTCCGTCGGGTTCCAGCCGTCCCTCTTCGATGTCGCCCTCGACGCTGAGCCTGCACACCAGCGTGTCGGCGTGAGCGAGCTGGCCGGCCGGGTCCGACGTACGCCGCTCAGTCGGGGGGCCTGGGTGGACGTGGTCCCTGGCTGGCTCGCGGGTGCCGACCAGGTCTTCGAGGAGCTGCTGAGCGCAGTGCCGTGGCGGGCGGAGCAACGAGCGATGTACGACAACGTGGTCGACGTCCCCCGTCTGCTGCACACCTATGGCGTCGGCGAAGCCCTCCCGCACCCGGCACTGACCGAGGCCCGCGACGCTCTTGACGCTCACTACCGTCTCGAGCTCGGCGAGCCGTTCGTGACCGCGGGGTGCTGCTACTACCGCGACGGCAACGACTCCGTGGCTTGGCACGGCGACAACATCGGCCGTGGACGCTCACAGGACACGATGGTTGCGATCGTCTCGTTCGGGTCTCCGCGCAAGCTCCAGCTTCGCCCCGTCGGCGGGCACACCGAGATCACGCATGCGCTGGGGCATGGCGACCTGATCGTGATGGGCGGCTCCTGCCAGCGCACCTGGGAGCACGCCGTACCCAAGACGTCGCGGCCAGTGGGACCGCGGATCAGCGTCCAGTTCCGACCGCGCAACGTGTTCTGAGTCTTGTGCGTTCCAGGAGACTGGACCCGTGACTCAACCCAGCGCCTCGGACGCCGAGCTCGAGCGGACCATCCTGACCCTGCTCGACGAGCGTGCCCCGACCGCGACGATCTGTCCCTCCGAAGCCGCGCGGAGCGTGGCCGGGCCGGACGCCGACGAGAGTGCCTGGCGCGGCCTGATGGAGCCGGCCCGTCAGGCCGCCCAGCGCCTGGTCGCAGCTGGTGAGGTCGAGATAACCCAGGGCGGGGCCGTCGTGGACGCCTCGACCGTCCGGGGCCCGATCCGGATCCGGCGGGTGTGCTCAGGGCCAGCCAACGGCTAGAATGGCCAGAGCTCAGGGGTACGACGCGTCAGTGGTGGGGTGGCGCGCAGCCTTCTCGCCGTCCCCGGAGCATCGATGACCAGCACGACCCGTGCGCCCCAGGGCGCCCACTCCCGCACCACCGTCGCAGTGCTGCTGCGCAGCGTGGACCGACCGTTCGTGGTGCTGGCCTCCGTCGCCCGGCTGCCCACGGCGATGCTGCCGTTGGGGATCCTGCTCTACGTGGCCGACCGCACCGGCTCCTTCGCGACCGGCGGACTCGCAGTGGCCGCACTCAGCATTGGTGGCGGCATCGGCGGACCGCTCGTCGGGATCGCTGCGGACCGCTACGGCCAGCGCGTCGCCGCCCTTCTGGCCTCGCTGGCGCAGGTGGCAGCCCTGGGGGCGCTGCTCCTGGTCGAGGAGCTGGTACTCGTGCTCCTGCTGGCCGCACTCGTGGGCACCGCGAACCCTCAGGTCGGCGCGATGGTCCGCAGCCGGTGGGCGAAGGTCGGACGCGGGCGGACCGATCGCGCCAGCTTCACCGCGACCGCCATGGCGTGGGAGGCCGTGGTCGACGAGTCGTCCTTCGTCCTCGGCCCGGTGCTCGTCGGAACCGTCGCCGGGCTGGTGTCGCCGAATGCCGCCCTGCTGCTGACCCTGGTCATCGCGACGACCACGCAGACGGGCTTCGCACTGCACCCCAGCGCCCTTCCTGGCTCGCGGCGAGCTGCTGCGACAGGTACCCGTGTGGCCCTGCCGCGGCTCCACGTCTCCGGGCTGTTGCTCGCGATGGCCGCCGTGGGCCTGGTCTTCGGCGCGACCCAGACCGGTGTCGCTGCCCGGCTCGCCGAGACCGGGCAGGACGCCCTCACCGGTCCGGTCTACGCCTTGATGGGGGTCGGCTCCGCGATCTCCGGACTCCTGACCACGCGGATGTCCCTGCGAATCGCGCTGACGACCCGGATCGCGGTCGCCGGGGTCGCTCTGACCGGCGCGGGTCTGGTCGCCGCGGCTGCTCCGATCCCATGGGCACTGGGCGGTGCCTGCCTGCTCATCGGCCTCGCGCTGGGTCCTGCGCTGGTCAGCTGCTATGCACTGGCTGAGCGCTCGGCCCCCGAAGGCTGGGGCACCACGATGATGACCGCCCTCGGCACGGCCAACGTCGTGGGCGTGGCCGCCGGAGCAGCAGCCGCCGGCGTGCTCGTCGACGGGGTCGCACCCGCCGCCGCGCTGCTCGTGGTGAGCGTGGCCGGGCTGCTGGTGCTGGTTGGCGGCGTGGGCGCGAGGGTCACCGACCCAGGTCGTCGTACGACGTGAGCTCAGGGTCGAGCCCACGCTTCTCCACCTGGAGCAGGGGCACCGTCCGGAGCACCCGGTCCTGGGCATCGAGCAGGTCGATCTCGACGCTGCGCAGCCGACTGTCCCAATAGCTCATCTGACCGCTGGGAGTCTCCCACTCACGCCACTGCGAGGCGAGAGTGCGCTCCCCGGGAAGGATCACTCCGAAGCCGTGCGAGCTCGGATCGAGCGGCACCAGTCGCTGGTAGGTCTCGCCTCCCCACAGCTCCCCATGCACCCGCACCCGGGTCGCCGCCGACTCCTCCGGGACGCCGTAGACCACCGGGTAGAACATGGTCCGATCCGCGTTCGGGGAGAAGGTGTAGTCCAGGCGCCACTCGTTGCGATCCGGATCATTCGCCGGGGGGATCTTTCCGCAGGAGCTTCCATGGCTCGAGGACTGCTCCCGGCCGTCCCAGTTGTCGACGACCGTCCGACACTCGTAGCCCTGCCCCTCCCCGTGCCAGGCGGCGAAGCGTCCACCTCCCGGCACGGCGACGTCCGCGTACAGCGTGACGGCGGGGCGGAAGGGCTCGGCGTAGTGACCCTGCGGACGACCCATCGCCTTGCGGACGAAGTCGGGCGCCGTGCCTGTCGCAGCCGCCACCCCCCCGGTCGCGAGGACGAGGGCCGTTGCCCCGATGGCGAGCCGTTTCCACTTCCGTCGTGCCGGCACAGCCTCGCTCGCCAGGATCTCGGTGAGGGTCCGGTCCATCCAGTCGTCCTCCAGCACCGTCGGACCCGGGCTGAGCGTGGCCAGTACGCCGGAGCGCAGGGCGTCCTCGGTGGTGCTGTCCCAGTCGTCGTGCCAGTCGTGGTCGTTCATCGGTTCTCCTCATGGCTCAGCCGGGCCAGCACACGAGCCGGATCCGTGGCAGGCGCAGTTGTGGGGCGCGGGTGGTGGGCAGTGGCAGCCTCCAGGGCGGCGCGGCCACGGTGCAGTCGGGCACGGAAGGCACCGACCCTCAGCTCGAGGACCTCGGCTGCCTCGCAGATCGACAACCCGTCCCAGGACACGAGCAGCAGCGCCTCACGCTGGTCCTCGGTCAGGGACGCCAGAGCAGCCAGGGCTCGCTCGCGGGCGAACGCCGTCTCCGCCACGTCCTCGGCAACCCGGGCCATCCCTGCCAACAGGGCCAGCCGGTCATTGAGACGCTGACCCCGGGCCAGGGACCTGCGATCCTCGCTCAGCAGGTTGCGAGCCGTGCCGATCAACCACGGCAGCGGCGGATCGGGCACGTCGTCCCAACGTCGCCAGGCGACCATGAAGGTCTCGGACACGATGTCCTCGACCCGAGAGCGCGGAGCGTGCCGGCCGGCGTAGGCCGCCACCCGAGGCGCATCGCGCCGCCAGCACCTGGAGAAGTCTTCGGCCCGAGGCCCTTGTCGCTGCATCACACCCCGTAGTGGTCGGCGCGCGCCCGACGTTACGCGGGAAGAGTCGAATTTCTTCGGGTGACCCGCCACGCCCACCAGATCAACGGCAGCTGCAGCGGCAGCCTCAGCAACGTGGCCACGGCGTAAGGCGTCCCCACCTCACCCGCACTCCAGTCCTGCCAGGCATCGACGGCCATCTGCACGTTGGCCGGGAAGACCGCGACGAGCAGCGTGCATGAGGCCAAGCCGGCCAACCGCCGGGTGCGCGGCGCGAGGAGGCCGACTGCGCAGACCAGCTCGGCGACTCCGGAGAGCAGCACCAGCAGGCGCGGCTCAGGCAGGACGTGCGGCACGATCGGTTCGAAGACACCGGGCGCAACGAGGTGGATCGTGCCCGAGACGAGAAACAGCCCAACCAGGATCGCACCGCCGATCCCAAGTCGACGGGGTCTCACGGCGTCGGTGCGCCCGCGTCCTCGAGGTCGGCCTTCAGCGCTGCCAACGTCTTGGCGATGTTGCGCCGCTGGAACTGCGAGAACAACCGACCACCGGTGGCCACCTTGTCGAACGTCGCCGCTGCCCAGTCGGGCCAGCCGCGGCGGCCGTCGCGCCAGGTCTCTGTGACCAGGGTGCCGCCGTCGACCCGCTCGAAGGTGTACTCCCAGGACGCGATCCGGCCGGGCAGGAACGGCGTACGGCCGCCGATCTTGCGTACGTCGAAGGCGAAACGGCGACCGGCATCCGCGGCCGTGACGACGCACTCGGTGGTCCACCGCGCGCGGCCGCGCTTGTTGGACCCGTTGAAGACGGCCCCGACCGGCAGCGGACCGGTGGCGACCTGGGTGCTGGCACCGGTGTTCTCCGGTGACCAGCGCGACATCTGCGTGGGGTCGGCGACCTGGTCATAGATCGCCTGGGCGTCGACGGCGATCACGACGTTGTCGCTGACCTGCATCTCACGTGGCACGGAGGCTCCTTGGGTGACTGGGGCTTGAGCGTAGGCGCGGAGATCGGGGACGCGGAAAGGGCCCCCGCCGAAGCGAGGGCCCTCCCGGGGTGTTGCGTGTGACTGGACTCAGAAGTCCATGCCGCCCATGCCACCGGA
>JBDSBU010000102.1:0-18368 GCA_039921445.1 Marmoricola sp.
AGCGGTGCGTGCGGCCGAGACCGACACCAGTGGCCTGGGCGCCTGGACCGCCAAGGCTGCGGAGATCGGTCTTACCTCGGTGGCGCTGCCCGACGCCGTCGGCGGCGGCGACGGCACCGTTCTCGACCAGGCTGTCGCACTGGAAGCTGCTGCGCGCGGACTCGTCCCAGGGCCGTTGCTGACCACGACCGTGGTCGGCCTGTGCCTCACCGACCCTGACCTGCAGGCTGGTATCGCCAAGGGGGCGGTCTCGATCGGGATCGGCGTCGGTGGTTCCCTCGATCTGGTCGAGGAAACCCTGTCCGGTCGGATCCCGACTGTCTTCGAGGCGTCCTCGGCAACGCACCTGCTGCTGGCGGTGACCGGCGGCACCCAGGTCGTGGTCGCGGCCGAGCAGGTCAGCATCGAGCCCGCATCCTCGGTCGACCTCTCCCGCACGGTCGGCAGCGTCCTGGTGGCCGACCTGCCGCTGGCCGACGTGGTGGTTGTCAGCGATCCCGACCTGGAGCGGCAGCACGACCTGCTGATCACACTGATCGCCGCCGAGGCCTCCGGGATCGCCCGCTGGTGCCTGGACACCGCGGTCGAATACGCGAAGGTGCGCGAGCAGTTCGGGAAGCCGATCGGCGCCTTCCAGTCGATCAAGCACCTGTGCGCCGAGATGCTGGAGACCTCCGAGTCGGTGACCGCGGTCGCCTGGGACGCCGCCCGAGCCCACGCGGAGTCAGCCGAGCAGTTCCACTACGCCGCCAGCGTGGCCGGTGTGGTCGCACTCGACGGCGCGGTGGCGGTCGCCAAGTCCTGCATCCAGGTGCTCGGCGGAATCGGGTTCACCTTCGAGCACGACGCCCACCTCTACCTGCGCCGCGCCCTTGCCCTGCGGGCCACGCTCCGCTCCTCCACGTCGTACGCCGTCACGCTGGCCACGCTCGCCGGGGAGGGGCAGCGGCGCAGCGCCCGGGTCGACCTCGCGACCGACGGCAACGACCACGCGCAGGCGGTGCGTGAAGAGATCCACTCGCTGGCCGGACGGATTCGCGCCCTGTCCGCCCACCACCAGCACGCCGAGCTCGCCGACTCCGGCCTGCTCGCCCCGCACTGGCCCACCCCATGGGGTCGTGCCGCCGACCCGCTCGAGCAGCTCGTCGTCGACGAGGAGCTCGCCAGGGCCGGGATCGAGCGGCCCGACCTGAAGATCGGTGCGTGGGCGGCTCCGACGGTGATCGCGCACGGCACCGAGCAGCAGCGCGAACGCTTCGTCGGCCCCACGCTGCGCGGGGAGCTGACCTGGTGCCAGCTGTTCAGCGAGCCCGGGGCCGGCTCCGACCTGGCCTCGCTGCGGACCCGTGCCGAGCGTGCCGAGGGCGGCTGGCGGCTGACCGGGCAGAAGGTCTGGACCTCGCTCGCCCACGAGGCCGACTGGGGGATCTGTCTGGCTCGCACCGACCCCGACGCCAAGCCGCACTCGGGCATCACCTACTTCCTGGTGGACATGGCCAGCGCGGGCATCGAGGTCCGTCCGTTGCGGGAGATGACCGGCGAGCTGATGTTCAACGAGGTGTTCCTCGACGACGTCTTCGTTCCCGACGAGTGCGTGGTCGGTGAGGTCAACGGCGGCTGGAGACTCGCCAGGACCACCTTGGCCAACGAACGGGTCGCGATGGCCGGCACCCGTCTGGGCGACAGTGTCGAGCGCGCCCTGTCCCTGGCGGAGGAGAGCCGCAGATCGGAGGTCGGCCGGGCTGTCGCCCTCGCCACCGTGGTCAAGCTCCTCGGCACTCGCTCAGCTCTGCGTTCGCTCGCCGGGCAGGGGCCGGGACCGGAGTCGAGTGTGGCCAAGCTGGTCGGGGTTCGCAGCAGGCAGGACTCCGCAGAGCTGGTGGTCGACCTGCTCGGGAGCCGGGTCTTCGTCGATGACGAGCTGGCTCGAGCGGCTCTGCATGAGCTGCTGCTGACCCGCTGCCTCTCGATCGCAGGTGGCACGACGCAGGTGCTGCGCAACGTGACCGCGGAACGGGTCCTCGGCCTGCCCAGGAGCTGACCCAGGGGAGTTGACCCGGAATCCGACTCTCAGGCGCTCTCGGCCTCGGAGCGCCGTGCGGCCAGGAACCCCGCGCGGTGGTGCTGGAGCCACCGCTGAACCGCCCTGACGGCGTGCTGGCTGCGGATCGACCCGAAGACCTCGAAGGCGTGCTGGGCGCCGGGGAACTCTGCGTAGGTCACGGTCGCAGCCGACTCGGCCTTGAGCGCCTCCACGAAGGCGCGCGCCTGGCGGATGTGCACCAAGGAGTCGTTGGCGCCGTGCAGCACGAAGAAGTCCGGCGCGTCGGAGCTGATCTGGGCCAGGGGGGAGGCCTTGATGAAGTCGTTCAGATGCGTGCGTGGGTCCTTGCGGAAGACCCGAGGGCCCAGGAAGTAGTCGCGCATGGCCAGGGCAGCGGGTTCGCCGGTGATGCCGGCCAGGTCGTAGACCCCGTAGAACGGCACGCACGCGGCGACGCTGGTGTCAGCGTCCTCGAAGCCCGGCTGGAACTCGGGGAGTCCTGGTGTCAGTGCGGCGAGCGCGGCGAGGTGTCCACCGGCAGAGCCACCGGTGGTCACGAGGTAGGTCGGGTCGCCCCCGTAGGACGAGATGTGCTCCCGGGTCCAGGCGATCGCCTTCTTCACGTCGATGATCTGCGCGGGCCAGGGGTGCTTGGGGGCCAGTCGGTAGTTCAGTGCAACGCAGACCCAGCCACGCTCGGCCATCCGGTTCATCAGCAGCAGTCCCTGCTCCTCCTTCTTGCCGATGGTCCAGCCACCGCCGTGGACCTGGATCAGCACCGGGGCGTTGTGGAGGTCGGCACCCTCGGAGCGGTAGATGTCGAGACGGGCCCGCTTGCCGCCAGCGGTGTAGTTGATGTCGCGGATCACCTCGACGCCTGGCTTGGCCATCTTGAAGGGCCGTGCGAGCTCGCGCAGGGAAACCTTCAGGTCATCGACCTCCGGCGGGTCGTCGAGCGCGTCGAGGTAGTCGGTTCCGAGCCCGTCGCGCAGGGTGGTCTCGACGTGCGAGGCGGAGCGCTGCGCGTTCACGATCAGGTAGGCCAACCCGGCGGTGCCGACCGCGGCGAGTGCGAGTCCGGCCCGGCTCGGACGGCCGTCGCGTTCGGCGTGACGGCGTACGGCGACCTCCGCTGTGGTGTCGAACAGGCTGGCCACGAGCAGTTGCGGGGCGAGCTCACTGACCAGCCACCCGGCGAAGAAGGCCGGTATGGAGGTGTAACGGCCGCGGAGCGGTCTGATGCCGTTCGCGGTCAACACGGCAGTGGCCAACTGGCGGCGCAGGTACGTCATGGCAGCAGGGTAGTTGCGCGTTCCCTGCTGTCGACGCCGAGGTGGTTCGGATCACAGAACTAGAACGTGTTCCAATTTTGCCCTAGGATCCGGTCATGGAAAGACTGAGTGGCCTTGATGCGAGTTTCCTCTACCTGGAGTCGTCCGCGCAGCTGTTGCACGTCTGCGGCGTGATCGTGCTCGACCCGGAGACGATCCCGGGGGGCTACTCGTTCGAGTCGTTCAAGAACGAGCTCGAGCGCCGCATCGCCGACGTGCCGATGTTCCGTCGCAAGCTCAAGCAGGTGCCGCTCGGGATCGACCACCCGGTCTGGGTGCAGGACGAGGACTTCGACGTCGACCGGCACGTACACCGGATGGCGCTGCCGTCGCCCGGCGGTGACCGCGAGCTCGCCGACCTGTGCGGCCACATGGCGGGCATTCCGCTGGACCGCTCCAGGCCGCTGTGGGAGTTCATCGTGATCGAGGGCCTGAAGTCGGGCAAGGTCGCGGTGTTCACCAAGATGCACCACGCCACCGTCGACGGGGTCTCAGGCGCCAACGCGATGTCGTTCATGTGCAGCCTCGAGGCGGACGCCCCGCCGCTGGAGTCGCCGCCGAACAAGCGAGCGCCCCGAAACCCCAGCGACGTTGAGCTCCTCGCTCGGGGCGTGGTCACCAACCTGTCCAAGCCGATGCAGGTGGCAAAGCTGGTGGGACCGACGGCTGCGTTGCTCACCAAGACGATCAGCCGGGCACGTGAGGGAACCGCCATGCCGGCCCCGTTGACGGCACCGCGGACGTCGTTCAACGGCACCATCACGGGTCGCCGGTCGATCGGACTCCAGGACATGTCCCTGCGCAAGATCAAGCAGGTCAAGAACGCTGTCGAGGGCGCGACCGTCAACGACGTCGTGCTCGCAGTGTGCGGTGGTGCGTTGCGCAGCTACCTCGAGGATCGAGGAGAGCTGCCGAAGGCCTCGTTGCTCGCCTCGGTGCCGGTCTCGGTGCACGGCACCACGAAGAAGTCCGGTGGGAGCAACAAGGTCTCCACGATCTTCTCGCGACTCGGCACCGACATCGCCGACCCGCTCGAGCGGCTGGTGATGGTCGCGGCGGGCAACGCCAATGCCAAGGACCATCACAAGGCGATCCCTGCGGACACACTGCAGGACTGGGCGGAGTTCGCGGCTCCGCGCACCTTCGGGCTCGCCGTGCGGATGGTCTCCTCATTGCGACTGGCCGACTCAGGTCCGGTGATCCACAACCTGGTGATCTCCAACGTGCCCGGACCTCCGGTGCCGCTCTACTTCATGGGGGCCAAGATCGAGGGTCTCTACCCCCTCGGTCCGGTCTTCCACGGGGCCGGTCTGAACATCACCGTGCTCTCGAGTGAGAAGCTGATGCACGTGGGTGCGATCGCCTGCCGCGAGCTGGTGCCCGAGCCCTGGAAGCTGACCGAGCGGTTCCCCGCAGAGCTGGACGCGCTGCTGAAAGCGGTCAAGGCCTAGGGCCTCTCCCGCGGGTCGAGCCGCGCCTCAGCGCGAGGTGCTGAGGTGGTCGAGCCGTCGGGCAGCCGTGACGTGCACCGCGTCGAGGAGCACCGGGACGAAGACCTCGGACTCCATCACACACCCGGCGTGGCCGCAGGCAGCCTCGTGCACCGTGGCCCCGGGGATCCGGGCAGCGACTGCACGCTGACGATCGGCGGGGATCACCCGGTCCCGTTGGGGAATCACCACAGCGGTCGGCACGTCGATCCTCCGCAGCCACCGGGTGGAGTGGTGCCGGCCGAGCGAGGCGACCGCCTGTCCCACGGCCCACGGGCTGGTGCTACGCCACTCCCGCAGTGCCCACTGGCCGATGTCGGTCGGCCCGAGGTCAAGAGCCTCGGCGGTCGACTGCCCTGCTCGGCGTACGACGCTCGAACGGGACAGGGTCCGCAGGGTCCCCATGCCCACCTCCATCCCGGCATGGAAGAGGCGCTCGCGACCGTTGGTCCGGAAGTAGTCGGTCGTCGCGGCGAGGACGAGGCCACCCACCGCGTCGGGGTGCTGGCGCCAGACCCGCTGGGCCACGATCGAACCCATCGAGTAACCCGCCACGATCGGTCGGTCCAGGCCGAGCTCGGTGATCACTGCTGCCACGTCGTCGGCACAGTCGTGGACCGAGAACGTCTCGGAGACGATGCCGCGACCGTGCCAGCGCTGGTCGAAGGTGACGACGCGGTAGCGCTCGGCAAGCTGGTGGATCGCGGGGAACCAGGTGAGCATCCCCGTGCAGCCGACGGCGTGCAGGAGCACGATCGCAGGCGCTCCCGGAGGCCCCGCCAGCTCGGTGACCCAGGTCCTCCCGCGGCGCGGCAGGTCCAGCCAACGGCCCTCGGGGATCGCGACGTCCGGCACGGAGGCGCGCTCGCGCATGGAGTCACGGAGGATCTTGCCGAGCTCGAGCATGCGAGGAGTGTCCCTCCGGTTGCGGATCACGGGCCGAGACCTAGACTAGAACAGGTTACAGTTTTACTCCTGAAGGGGGTCCCATGGGCGGCATCACGAGCGAGACGGTCCTCGACGACGTCAGGTCGGTGGTCGACGACGTTCTGGACAAGGGCCCGCAGGACTTGGCGGCGAGCTGGGCCGCCTGTGCCGAGGCCGGTCTGCTGAGCCTGGCCGCTCCCGAGGCGCTGGGTGGCGAGGGACTCGGGTTGGCGGAGGTCGGTGTGCTGATCGACGCGGCAGCCCGTCGAGCGCGCGACCTGCCGTTCCATGAGGTACTCGGCTGCGGCCTGAGCGTGCTCGCGCGCGGTGGGTCCGTCGAGCTGCAGTCCTCCCTGGTGCCGCGGATCGTCTCGGGCGAGCTGCTGCTGGCTCCGGCCGTCAACGAGGTCGGCGCACCCCTGACAGCGGTCCCCGCGACCCGGCTGGAGGACGGGCGCCTGAGCGGCCGCAAGATCGCCGTGCCGGTGTACGCCGACCTGCCCGGCCTGGACACACTGCTGATCGTCTCGGCCAGCTTCGAGGGGAGCACGGTCGCGGTCGTGGTTGACCCAGAGGCCGGTGGGGTCCGGCGTACCGACGCGGCGAGCTCGGCGGACCGTGGCGAGGCCACCTACGACTTCGACGCGGCAGAGGTGGTCGCCGTCCTGGGCGACGGTTCGGGTGAGCACTTGCGCGACCACGTCGTCGCGGGGCTCCTGCTGCGCGGGGCGGGTCTGATCGCCGGTGCCCGCGACCTGACCGCCGACTACGTCAAGCAACGGAGCCAGTTCGGTCGACGGCTTGCTGAGTTCCAGGCCGTGGCGCTGCAGGTGGCCGACATCTACATCGCCTCGCGGATGGTGACCCTGGCAGCGACCGAGGTCGTCCGTCGGGTCGCTGCGGGAGAGCCGGTCGCCTGCGACGCAGCAGTCGGCGCCTTCTGGCTGTGTGACCGGGGGCCGGCGGCGCTGCAGACCTGCCACCACCTGCACGGCGGGACCGGCGTCGACGTCACCTACCCCCTGCATCGCTACTTCGCCCGGGTCAAGGACACCGTCCGGCTGCTCGGGGGTGCCGAGGTCGCACTGGCCGCGGTCCCGCTGGAGAAGGACGCACCGAACCTGGAGCTGACCGAGGACCAGCGCGCGTTCAAGGCCGAGGCGCGCGCCTACTTCTCCGGCCTGGTCTCGCCCGAGGACCGGCTCGTGATGATGACCGACCGGCACGGTGAGGTCTACCACCGCACGATTCGCCAGATGGGCGCCGACGGCTGGATGGGCGTCGGCTGGCCGGTGGAGTACGGCGGCAAGGGACTCGGCGGCATCGAGCAGCAGATCTTCGCCAACGAGGCCAGCCGATCCGACGTGCACCTGCCGTCGGTGACGCTGCAGACGGTCGGCCCGACCCTGCAGGCCTTCGGCACCGAGCACCAGAAGGACCTCTTCCTCAAGCGGATCCTGGCCGGCGACGTGCACTTCGCCATCGGCTACTCCGAGCCCGACGCCGGCACCGACCTGGCCTCGCTGCGCTGCTCCGCACGTCGCGACGGGGACCACTACGTCGTCAACGGGCAGAAGCTGTGGACCACGGGTGGCCACGCCGCGGACTACCTCTGGCTGGCCGTCCGCACGGACCCGGACGCGCCCAAGCACAAGGGGATCTCGGTGCTGATCGTGGACGCCAAGGACCCGGGCTACTCCTGGACCCCGATCATCACCTCCGACGGCTCGCACCACGTCAACGCGACCTACTTCAACGACGTGCGGGTGCCGGTCGAGATGCTCGTGGGGGAGGAGAACCAAGGGTGGCGGCTGATCACCACCCAGCTCAACCACGAGCGGGTGATGCTCGGACCGGCCGGTCGACTCGAGGGGTTGCGCGACCTGGTCTCCGACTGGGCCCACGACCGCCTCGATGCGGAGGGGCGGCCGCTGCTGGAGCTTCCGGCGGTGCGAGGGATCCTGGCAAGAGTGACGGCTGCCTTCCGGGTCAACGAGCTGTTGAACTGGGAGGTCGCAGGCTCCGGCGCGAGTGGTGTCGAGGCGGTGGCCGACGCCTCGGCGTCGAAGGTATTCGCCTCCGATGAGGTGCAGTCGCTCGGCCTGGCGCTGGAGCGCATCGTCACGACGTACGGCGACCCGGCGGAGCCGGAGACCGCACGGCTGATGCACTACCTCGACGCGACCTCGAAGCGGAACCTGGTGCTGACCTTCGGCGGCGGGGTCAACGAGGTCCAGCGCGAGCTGATCGCGATGTTCGGGCTGCACCTGCCGAAGGTGCCCCGATGAGTGACCCGATTATTGAGCAGGTGAGTGAGCGAGCGAGTGACCAGCACGAGGACCAGCTGAAGGATCACGACTGGATTCTGGCGCAGGCCCAGGCGTTCATCGACCGAGGCGAGACCGAGCCTCGGCTGGCGCGCGACCCCGTCAACCAGCCGATGGTGAACAATTGGCTCGAGGCGATCGGCGAGAACGACCCCCGGTTCATCGCCGGGCAGGCGCCGCCGGCGATGGCCCAGGTGTGGACGATGTACGGGCTCGATCCGGTGCGCCCTGCCGGTGATCCGTTGCATGGCACCATGCAGGTGCTCGACGAGGCGGGGTTCACCTCCGTGCTCGGCACCAACTGCGACCAGAACTATGTGCGCTACCTGCGTGTGGGTGAGCAGGTCTCGATCAGCACCCGACTGGACTCGGTGGTCGGCCCCAAGCAGACCGGGGTCGGGGAGGGCTACTTCGTCACCACCTTGAACAGCTGGTGGGTCGGCGAGGGCGAGACCCGTGAGCTGGTCGCGACGATGCTCTTCCGGGTGCTGAAGTTCCGGCCGCGGGCCGCGACCGGGTCGGGGACCCACTCAGCGACCGGCTCAGCTGCAGGGGCGCCGGACCGCTCCCGGATCCTCCGGCCAGTTCGCAACCGCGACACCGACTTCTTCTGGGAGGGGACCGCCGCGGGGGAGCTGCGCATGCAGAAGTGCAACGCCTGCGGCGAGCTGCGACACCCACCCGGCCCGATGTGCCCGAGCTGTCACGCTGCGGACCGCGGGCACGTGGTCTCCTCGGGACGCGGAAGGATCTTCTCCTTCCTGGTCCACCATGCCCCCCAGCTCCCGGGTCGCGGGCTGCCCCTGACCATCGCCCTCGTCGAGCTCGAGGAGGGCGTCCGGATGGTGGCCGACGTGTCGGGCCCCCCGGAGTCGCTGGCGATCGGCGACGTCGTCCAGGTGGCGTTCGACCGGATCGACGAGGACCTCACGCTGCCGGTCTGGGAGGTGGTCCGATGAGCCTGTTGGCCAATACCTTGCCGCCCTGGGACCTGCCCGTCACACCGACCCTCGTGATCTCGGGTGCGCTGGCGACCCGCGACTTCCAAGACGTGCATCATGATCGCGACCTCGCGGTCCAGCGAGGGTCCAGGGACATCTTTCTGAACATCCTGACCACCACCGGGTTGGTGCAGCGTTTCGTCGGCGACTGGGCCCGCGTTGCGATCGGCGAGGAGTTCGTGATCCGTTAGTGCGGTCTCCGGCTCGGCGCCCCGGCGTACCCGGGCGACGTCGTGCGGTTCACCGGCACCGTCACCGCCGAGGACGACGGTGTCGTCACGGTCACGGTGGCGGGCGCGGTGGCATCGGGTCATCACGTCGACGCCCAGGTGGTGGTCTCGCGATGAGCACCAGGTCGCTGGGGGGCAGGGCCTCGATCGTTGGCATCGGCGCCACCGACTTCTCCAAGGACTCCGGCCGCTCCGAGCTGCAGCTGTCCTGCGAGGCCACGCTGGCCGCACTCGCCGACGCCGGGCTCGTCGCAGGCGACGTCGACGGCCTGGTCACGTTCGCAATGGACAACAGTGCCGAGATCGCGCTCGCTCGGGAGCTGGGCATGGGTGACCTGCGGTTCTTCAGCCGGGTCAGCTACGGCGGAGGTGCGGCGTGCGCGACCGTGCAGCAGGCGGCGATGGCAGTCGCCACGGGGGTGGCCGAGGTGGTGGTCTGCTACCGAGGCTTCAACGAGCGCTCCGGGCAGCGCTTCGGTCAGGTGCAGAGCTGGGCGGGTGCCCAGGTGAACTCCAACGGCCTCGACAACGCCTGGACCTATCCGCACGGACTCTCCACCCCGGCCGCGACGGTGGCGATGCAGGCGCGGCGCTACATGCATGAGTACGGCGCGACCTCTGCTGACTTCGGCGTGGTCGCGGTCGCCGACCGCAAGCACGCGGCCACCAACCCCGACGCCTTCTTCTTCGGTCGACCGATCACTCTGGCCGAGCACCAGGCCTCGCGGATGATCGCGGATCCGCTCCGGCTGCTGGACTGCTGCCAGGAGAGTGACGGTGCCGTGGCGATCGTGGTCACCACCCCTGAGCGGGCTGCCGACCTCGCCCAGCCGCCGGTCGCGATCGCGGCGGCGGCGCAGGGGAGCGCGAGCGACCAGTTCGTGATGACGTCCTACTACCGCGAGGACATCGGGGTCCCGGAGATGGGAGTGGTCGGACGCGAGCTGTGGCACCAGTCCGGGCTGCGACCGACCGACATCGCCACTGCGGTGCTCTACGACCACTTCACGCCCTACGTCCTGATGCAGCTCGAGGAGCTCGGCTTCTGCGGTCGGGGCGAGGCTCCCGGGTTCATCGCCGGCGGTGCGATCGAGCTGGGCGGACGGCTGCCCCTCAACACCCACGGGGGTCAGCTCGGTGAGGCCTACATCCACGGCATGAACGGCATCGCCGAGGCGGTCCGTCAGGTCCGCGGCACCGCGGTGAACCAGGTCGAGGAAGCGCACCACGTGCTCGTCACCGCCGGCACCGGCGTCCCGACCTCGGGGCTGATCCTGCGCCGAGTGTGACCATCCGCACCACCCGCACCACCCGGGACTTAGCCGGCACTCTGCGGCAACCTGTGCGGACCGTGACCGAAGGCACCACCTGGCCGGCCGGGCTGGTGCGTCCGGCCACATCCATGGCAGCCGCTAGACTCGTCCGCTGTGCCCGTGGCCAGCGCCGGGGCACCCGAATCCAGCGAAGCATCCACCGAGACGAAGGCGCGAGAGAACCGCATGGCAACCACGAACGACCTGAAGAACGGCATGGTGCTCAAACTCGACGGCCAGCTCTGGCAGGTCATGTGGTTCCAGCACCACAAGCCCGGCAAGGGTGGCGCGGTCGTGCGCAGCAAGCTGCGGAGCATCAGCTCGGGCAAGACCGTCGACAAGACGTTCAACGCCGACGTCAAGGTCGAGGTGGCCAGCGTCGACAAGCGCACCATGCAGTACCTCTACAACGACGGCGTGTCGTTCGTGTTCATGGACACCGGCACCTTCGAGCAGCTCGAGGTCCCGCCGGACGTGGTCGGTGATGCCACCAACTTCATGCTCGAGAACCAGGAGGCGATCGTCGCCACCAACGAGGGCACCGTGCTCTACATCGAGCTCCCGGCTTCGGTCGAGCTCGACGTGCAGTACACCGAGCCCGGCCTGCAGGGTGACCGCTCCACCGGCGGCACCAAGCCTGCGACGCTGGAGACCGGACACCAGATCAACGTCCCGCTGTTCATCACCACGGGGGAGCGGATCAAGGTCGACACGCGCGACTCCTCCTACCTCGGGCGCGTCAGCAGCTGATGTCGGCTCGCTCGAAGGCACGCAAGCGGGCGCTCGACGTGCTCTATGCCTCGGAGATGCGCAGCTGGTCGCCCGAGGAGGCCCTGGCACAGCAGGCGGAGGCAGGGCCGGTCAACGACTACACCCTCACCCTCGTCCGTGGTGTCACCGAGCACGCTGCCCGCCTCGACGAGGTGATCACGACGTACGCCGAGGGCTGGAGCCTGAAGCGCATGCCCGCAGTCGACCGCAACGTGCTGCGACTTGCGATCTTCGAGGTGCTCTACGTCGACGACGTGCCGGCCGCGGTCGCTGTCTCCGAGGCGCTGAACCTGGTGCGGGACCTGTCCACGGATGAGTCCCCGTCCTTCGTCAACGGCGTGCTCGGCAACATCGTGCGTGACCGGGACCAGCTCGTCCCCTGATGCGATCCGGCAAGATGTGCCCGTGAACTCCGACGTCGAGCACCTGCCCGCAGTCCCACTTCCGACGTTGCCCAGCGGTTGGACGGCCCGGGTGCCGCAGCTCAGCGACCTCGACGTTCTCGTCCGTCTGCGTGGTGCCGACCGGCTGGCCTTCACCGGCTCCCCGTCGGTGGACCCGGTCGCCATCGAGTCCGCGATCGCCGGTCCGGCCTCCTGGACGCGGCGCCAGCTGCTCGCCGTCGACCCCGACGGTGAGCCGCGCGCGTGGGTGATCGCCCATGACCGTGCCGCCGGTCGGACCATGGTGATGCTCTACGTCGACCGGGCCGTGAAGGAGGCGACCCCGGTGGCCGGCGCACTCTACGGGTGGGCGGAGGAGCAGGCCAGGGAGATCTGCGTGCTCCGCGAGGTCACCGCGACCCGGCTCGACGCCAGCCCGTTCGCTGAGGACACCGTCCAGCAGGAGTGGCTCGCCGGAGCCGGCTACACCAAGCGGCGTACCTGGCCGCAGATGACCCGGCCGGTCACACCGGAGGAGGCGACCTCCCTGCCCGCAGCACGCGAGGGGGTCACGATCAGGCGGGTCGCGAGCCACGACAACGGGCTGCCTGTGGCCGGGGACCTGCACCTGGTGCACGAGATGCTCGAGTCCTCCTTCGAGGACCACTTCAACTCCTACCGCGAGAGCTTTCCGGAGTTCCTGCAGCGGCTGCGTGAGGACCCGGGTCACCGCTGGGACCACTGGTGGCTCGCCTTCATCGACGGCGAGGACGGTCAGCCACTGGCGGCCGGTGCGCTTGTCGGTACCGTGCTCGGCCCCAACGATGCCGGCCACGAGGGCAGCTACATCGAGTACATCGGAGTCCACAGGCACGCCCGTGGGCGCGGGGTCGCCAAGGCGCTGCTGCACACCGTGATCGCCGACGCGGCGGAACGCGGTCGCGATCGGGTCGGGCTCGAGGTCGACGCCGACTCGCCGACAGGTGCCGACGGGCTCTACCGGGCGATGGGTTGGACCACGACGTATGTTCTCGAATCGTGGTTCAACGACCTCGAGCTCGAGGCCGGACCGGCAAGCATCCAGGAGGACCAGTGAACGACGCAGAGCAGGCCGGCCGCGCAGCCGAGGACAGCAAGTGGCTCGACCACGCTGTGCGCGCTGGGTTGGTGGCCTACGGTGCGGTTCATCTGCTGATCGGCTGGGTCGCGGTCCAGCTCGCCCTGGGTGACCACGGGGAGCAGGCCAGTGCGAGCGGCGCCCTGCACGAGCTCGCCAGCAAGCCGTTCGGCCTGACCATGGTGTGGGCCATTGCCGTGGGCATGCTCCTGCTGGTGGTGTGGCGCCTGCTCGAGGCTGCGTTCGGGCACAGCGAGGAGACCGACGACAGCGACCGGCACCGCAAGCAGGCCTCCTCAGCGCTCAAGGCCGTGCTGTACGGCGCTCTCGGGGTGACAGCGGTCCGCGTGGCCACCGGGTCGGGCGGCTCCGGCGGTGGGAGCGGGACCACCGCCAAGCTGATGGACCTGCCGGCCGGCCAGTGGATCGTGGTCGCCGTCGGCCTCGGCGTGATCGGCTACGCGGCCAACAACGTCCACCGCGGCTGGACTGGCAAGTTCAAGGAACATCTCGAGACCGAGGGCAAGACCGGTAGTGACGGGTCGGCGTACATCGCCCTGGGTCGGGTCGGCTACATCGCCAAGGGCGTTGCGATCGCCTTGGTGGGGGGCCTGTTCTGCTACGCGGGCTTCACCCACGACTCTTCGCAGTCGACCGGGCTCGATGTGGCACTTCAGAAGGTCTTGGGACAGCCGTTCGGCCCCTACCTGCTGATCGCGATCGCGCTCGGGTTCGTCAGCTACGGCCTTTTCTGCTTCGCACGGGCCAGGCACCTCGACCGATGAGCTCGTCGGGTCGGCGGAGGAGTCGGCAGCGGTTCACCGGCCAGATCGCCGGCGTCGGATCCACCAGCGGAGTCCGAGTCGTGGTGGGCCACTGGGTCGACTCGCCACTGGGGACCTTCACCGATGTGATGCTCGCCGACCGTGACGGGCAGCGGCTGCTGCTCGCTCCGGACGACCGGGTCGCCGACTTCGTCTCCGCCACCTATGGCTTCGACAGTGTCGTGATCGGGCCGGTCCTGGCCGCGGTGGACCGCGAGCGGTGGCAGGTGCAGGCTCCGGGTCTCGACCTGCAGCTCGAGGTGGGCTCCCGAGCCGCCGTAGGAAACCTTCTTCGGCTGGTGCCGAGACGGCTGGCCACCGCGCCGGGCTGGACCCGGGTCACCGACCCGGTCGCGCGGCGGGTGCTGCGCGGCGTGCGGACCCGCGGGACCGCGGGCGGCGGTCGGCGGGAGTACTACGGGGCCACCGACCTGCACCGGATCTTGTCGCTGCGCGGCAGCTGGCGTGGTCTCGACCTTGGGGGACTGGCTCCGGTGTCACCCGAGCCGGGGTTCGGCTTCGGATCGACCCCGCAACGGCCGGCGGTGACCTCGATCGTCACCACCATCGACCTCGTCTGAGATCCACTCTGTGGCGGGCGATGCCAGACTCCATGCCATGACGACAACCTGTGACGTGGTGGTGATCGGTCTCGGCCCCGGCGGCGAGGCGACGGCAACCGAGCTGGCCAAGGGCGGCCTTTCGGTGGTGGGCGTGGACGAGCGCCTGGTCGGGGGTGAGTGTCCCTACTTCGGCTGCGTGCCGAGCAAGATGATGATCCGTGCGAGCGACGCCCTCGGAGAGGCCGGTCGGGTCAGCGAGCTCGCCGGCTCCGTCGAGGTCAGCCCGGACTGGGGTCCCGTGGCCACCCGGATCCGTGACGAGGCCACTGACGACTGGAACGACCAGGTGGCTGTGGACCGGCTCGAGGATGCCGGCGTGCGCTTCGTGCGTGGGCACGCGCGGCTGACCGGTCCGCGGACCGTCGAGGTCGACGGGGAGACCTTCGAGGCCTCGCGCGGAGTGGTGCTCAACCCGGGAACCTCGCCGGCCGTTCCGCCGATCGACGGACTCGCCGAGACGCCGTACTGGACCAATCGCGACGTCGTCCGCGTCGAGACCCTTCCTGGCTCGATGGCGGTGATCGGCGGCGGGGCGATCGGTGCCGAGATCGCGCAGGCGTTCGCACGCTTCGGGGTGCGAGTGACACTGCTCGAGGTCGCCGACCGGATCCTTTCTCCCGAGGAGCCGGAGGCCAGCCGGTTGATGGCCGACGTCTTCGCCCACGATGGCATCCAGGTGCTCACGGGCGTCACGATCGGTTCCGTGGCCCATCAGGACGGTCGTTTCCGGATCTCGGTCGACGGTCAGGACCTGGACGTGGAGAAGCTGCTCGTTGCGGCGGGCCGCAAGCCCAACCTCGATGACCTCGGACTGGAGACCGTCGGGCTCGACCCTGCGAGTCGCAGCATCGAGACCGACGACCGGATGCGCGCCGGTGAAGGTCTCTGGGCGATCGGGGACGTGGTCGGCAAGGGTGCGTTCACGCACGTCTCCATGTACCAGTCCGCGATCTGCGCCCGCGACCTCCTCGACCAGGACGGACCGACCGCCGACTACCGCGCCGTGCCGCGCGTGACCTTCACCGATCCCGAGGTGGCCTCGGTCGGGCTGAGCGAGGCGCAGGCCCGCGACGCCGGGCTCGCCGTACGTGTGGGACAGACCGATCTGGCGACGTCCTCCCGCGGCTGGATCGCCAAGGCGCAAGGGCTGGTCAAGCTGGTCGAGGACGCCGACCGAGGAGTGCTGGTCGGAGCCACAGCCGTCGGACCGTCGGGTGGGGAGATGCTCTCGATGCTCACGACCGCGATCCACGCCGAGGTGCCGACGGCGACGCTGCGCACGATGATGTATGCCTACCCGACCTTCCACCGCGCGATCGAGGACGCCCTGGGCAAGCTGGATTGAGCCTTCGGTGCCGGACCTAGAGCACCAGCCGGCGCGCGTGCAGGTCGTCGTACGCCGGGCGGCAGGCCCGTGCGACGGCGGCGTCGTGGGCGTTGAGGTCGACTTCGCGCGGTCGCCACGGCTCGAAGCCCGTGGAACGCTCGACCGCGGCGTACCAGTGCGGCGCCCAGACGCCGTCGGACTCGCGAGGCCCGGCCGGCCAGTGCAGCATCTGGTCGGTGAAGTCGATGTCCAGCCACTCGCACAACCAACGCAGGTGGCGCTCGGGCGCACGCAGGAAGTCACCAGCGTCGATCACCGGTGGGACCTCGCCGACCTCGAGCAGCACCTCCAGCAGCCGCGCCTGCTGCAGCAGGCCGATGTCCTCGGGCTCGCAGGCCTCCCGCGAGCGCACGTAGGAGGCGACCACCTCGCCGGGGTCGCGAATCAGCAGCACGTTGCGGAAGCCGACCACCCACTCCAGTGACATCTCCTCGGTCAGGTGGTGGGTCATGTGCTTGGCGTAGTGCACCGGGGCGGTGTCGTCGTCGGCGAGCGACCGCACGACCTCCTCGGGGTCGGTCGGTTGCGACGCGATCACCTCCGCGCGTGCGGGGTGCTCAGCGCCGGTGCGTAGCAGGTAGGCGGCGTAGAACGGCTCGTCCACCACGCGGGTGTCGGGGCGGTTCTCCCACGCGCGCATCATGGCCGTGGAGATGTTGCGCGGCCCCGACCACATCGCGACCCGAACGGTCACGGCTGCGCCGCAGCACCGACGTCGGCAGCGACGTGGGCCTGGTAGAGCTGTTGGAGTCGATGGACCACGGGTCCGCGGGCGCCAGTGCCGATGGTCCGGCCGTCGACGGTCCGCACGGGGACCACGCCCGCGAAGGTGCCGGTGACGAAGGCCTCGGCGGCGTTGTAGACGTCGGTCAGGCTGAACGTGGTCTCTCGGGCGGGGATCTGGTTGGCGTGGCACACCTCGAGGACGTTCGCGCGGGTGATGCCGCCGAGACAGAACCGACCGTCGGAGGTCCACACCTCTCCGGCACGCGTGACGAGGAAGAAGTGCGTGCTGTTGCAGGTGGCCACGAAGCCCTGCGGGTCCAGCATCAGCGCCTCGTCCGCCCCGGCGGTGTAGGCCTGGATGCAGGCCTGGATGTCGTTGAGCTTGCTGTGCGCGTTCAGCTTGGGGTCCAAGGTGTCCGGAGTGGCCCGGCGAACGTGCGTGGTGAAGAGCGTGATGCCCTCGGTGACCGTCGCGGGCAGCGGTTCCTTGTGCTCGGCGATGATCACCACGGTGGCAGGTCCGATCGTCATCCTCGGGTCCTGATAGGGCGTGGACTTCACCCCGCGGGTGACCATCAGTCGGACGTGGACGCCGTCGGTCATCTCGTTGGCGCGCAGGGTCGCGTAGATCGCCTCGGTCAGCTCCTCGCGGCTGAGACCGACGTCGAGCATCAGCGCCCTGGCGCCCTCCTCGAGCCGGTCGAGGTGCTGCCCGAGGAAGGCCGGGTGTCCCGCCGAGACGCGCAACCCCTCCCACACCCCGTCGCCCAGGACGAAGCCCGAGTCGAAGACCGAGACCACTGCTCGTTCGCGGGGGAGGAGCTCGCCGTTGACCCAGATCAGGATCTCGGCGTTGCGTGGGTCGTCGGTGTGGTCGTGGGTGCCGGTAGCCATGCGTCTCACCCTAGGAGGTCCGCCCGATAGGATGACCGCGGTGCGCCGGGAAGTCTGGTCGGCAGACAACGTTGACGACCCCGAAGGACCTTGATGCCTGATCCCGTTCTGCCAGATCCCGAGTCCTCTGAGTCTCCGGAGCCCGCCGGCGCGGGTCGGTCCGTGCTCGGAACCCTGTTCAGCAGGGGCTCGGAGGACGAGAACACCCGCATTGCCGACGTCCTCCGCAAGGAGACCGTCGGCGGAGCGCTGCTGCTTCTGGCGGCGGTGGCGGCCATGGTGTGGGCGAACTCGCCGGCCTCCGACTCCTACCAGGCCCTGCGCGAGTACGAGGTCGGTCCCGAGTGGTTGCACCTGCACCTGTCCTTGGGCACCTGGGCTGCTGACGGCCTGCTGGCCATCTTCTTCTTCGCCGTCGGGCTCGAGCTCAAGCGCGAGTTCGTGGCCGGTGACCTGCGCGACCCCAAGCGTGCCGCACTGCCGATCCTGGCCGCAGTCGGTGGGATGGTGGCTCCCGCCGTGGTCTACCTCCTGGTCAACCTCGGAAACGGCGGCGGCGCCTTGAACGGCTGGGCGATCCCCACCGCCACCGACATTGCCTTCGCGCTGGCGGTACTCGCCATCGTCAACACCCACCTGCCTACGGCACTGCGCACGTTCCTGCTGACCCTGGCGGTGGTCGACGACCTCTTCGCGATCACGATCATCGCGATCTTCTACACCAACGACCTCGAGCCGCTCTACCTGTTGGCGGCCCTGGTGCCGCTCGCGCTGTTCACGCTGCTCGTGCAGCGGCGGGTGCGCTCGTGGTACCTGTTGTTGCCGCTCGCGTTCGCTGCCTGGGCCCTCGTGCACGAGTCCGGGGTGCACGCCACCGTGGCCGGTGTGCTGCTCGGCTTCGCGGTCCCGGTGCTCCGCAGCCACGCTGCGGGCGGACCCGACGCCGGCCCCGGCCTGGCCGAGCACTTCGAGCACCTGGT
>JBDSBU010000103.1:0-4480 GCA_039921445.1 Marmoricola sp.
TCCCGATCGCCGACGCCGAGCGAGCTGCTCAGGAGTGGCGCGATGCCGGCCACGAGGTGGCGCTCGCCGTGCCCGTCACCCCTCGGGAACCGACTCGCGAGAGGGGCCCGGACAAGCGCCCTGACAAGCGCCCTGACAAGGGTCGGGAGAAGACCAAGTGAGCGTCACCCACCCCGCAGGATTCACTGCCTCGGGCGTGCCCGCCGGGCTGAAGACGAGCGGGGGCAAGGACATGGCGCTGGTGGTCAACGCCGGGCCGCAGCACGACTCCGCGTCGGTGTTCACCGCGAACCGGTGCAAGGCCAACCCGATCCTGTGGAGCCAGGAGGTGGTCAAGGACGGCGTCGTACGCGCCGTCGTACTCAACTCCGGCGGCGCGAACTGCTACACCGGCGCGGAGGGTTTCCAGACCACCCACGCTGTCGCGGAGCGCGTAGCCGCAGGCTTGGACATCGGCGCGCTCGACGTCGTGGTCTGCTCGACCGGCCTGATCGGTCTGGCGAACCCCCGCGAGAACCTCCTCCAGGGCGTCGACGACTGCATCAGCGCCCTGACCGGTGAGGGCGGGCCGGACGCTGCCGAGGCGATCATGACCACCGACTCGGTGAGCAAGCAGGTCGTCGTCGAGGGCAACGGCTGGTCCATCGGGGGGATGGCCAAGGGCGCGGGCATGCTCGCACCGCAGCTGGCCACGATGCTGGTCGTGCTCACCACGGACGCGGTCGTCCCGGCCGGCGATCTCGACACTGCTCTGCGTGCTGCCACCGCTGCCAGTTTCGACCGGCTCGACTCCGACGGCTGCATGTCGACCAATGACACCGTGACGATTCTGGCGAGCGGAGCGAGCGGCGTCACGCCGGCCCTGGCCGACTTCGCCGAGGCACTGACCCAGGCCTGCACCGACCTCGCGATGCAGCTGCTCAAGGACGCCGAGGGCGCCGACCACGAGATCGCGATCACCGTGCTGCACGCAGCCTCTGAGGCCGAGGCGGTCGAGGTCGGTCGCAGCGTCGCACGCAGCAACCTGTTCAAGGCAGCGGTCTTCGGAAAGGACCCCAACTGGGGCAGGGTGCTGGCCAGCATCGGCACCACCCAGGCTGCCTTCGACCCGGCGGATCTCGACGTCGCGATGAACGGCGTCTGGGTCTGTCGTGAGTCCACGCCTGCCGAGGACCCGGCCGGTGTCGACCTCGAGGGCCGTGAGGTCAGCGTCACCATCGACCTGAAGTCCGGGGCCGAGCGCGCCACCGTGTGGACCAACGACCTCACGCACGCCTATGTCCACGAGAACAGCGCCTACAGCTCATGACCCAGGAGACCAAGATGTTCCAGTCGCCTCCCGCGGCCACCCTGGCCGGGGCGTTGCCGTGGTTGATGAAGTACCACGGCAAGGTCGTGGTGGTGAAGTACGGCGGCAACGCGATGATCGACGACGAGCTCAAGCGCGCGTTCGCCGAGGACATCGCCTTCCTGCGCTATGCAGGATTCAAGCCCGTCGTCGTCCACGGTGGTGGTCCGCAGATCTCGAAGATGCTCGACAAGCTCGGCATCAAGTCGGAGTTCCGCGGAGGCCTCCGGGTGACCACTCCGGAGGCGATGGACGTGGTTCGGATGGTGCTCGTCGGTCAGGTGCAGCGTGAGCTCGTCGGCCTGATCAACCAGCACGGACACATCGCAGTCGGACTCTCCGGTGAAGATGCCGGGTTGTTCACGGCCAAGGCGACCAACACCGTCGTGGACGGTGAGGAGTTCGACCTCGGCCTGGTCGGCGAGGTCGCGCACGTGCGACCCGAAGCGGTGGAGGACCTGGTCGCAGCGGGCAGGATCCCGGTGATCTCGAGCGTCGCGCCCGACGTGGACGGGTTGGTGCACAACGTGAACGCCGACACGGCAGCCGCCGCGCTGGCCATCGCCCTCGGCGCGGAGAAGCTGCTGGTCCTCACCGACGTCGAAGGTCTCTACCGCGACTGGCCCGACAGCGACGACGTGGTTCAGGAGATCAGCCCCGAGGCCCTGGCCGAGATGATGCCGAGCCTCGCGAGCGGGATGGTGCCGAAGATGCAGGCCTGCCTGGACGCCGTCAGCGGAGGCGTCCCGAGAGCGACCGTGGTCGACGGACGCGAGCCGCACTCGGTGCTGCTCGAGCTGTTCACCGACGAGGGCGTCGGCACCCAGGTGCTGCCCGGTGTCGAGACCAAGCTGCGCAAGGCCTCTGGCACGAAGGAGGGGGAGTCGTGAGCCCCGACCTGCACGCGCGCTACGCGCAGTCGATGATGAACACCTTCGGACCGCCCAAGCTGGTGCTGGTCCGCGGCGAGGGTGCGCTCGTCTGGGACGAGAACGGCAAGCAGTACCTCGACCTGCTGGGCGGCATCGCAGTGAACTCGCTCGGCCACGCCCACCCGGCGATCGTGGAAGCGGTCACCGACCAGCTCCAGACGTTGGGACACGTCTCCAACTTCTTCGCCACCGAGCCACAGGTGCGCCTCGCCGAGCGACTCCTCGAGCTTCTCGGGGCCACGGGCGACGGCAAGGTGTTCTTCACCAACTCCGGCGCGGAGGCCAACGAGGCCGCTCTCAAGCTCACCCGTCGGACCGGTCGCACGCACGTCGTGGCCACCGAAGGGGCCTTCCACGGACGCACGATGGGGGCCCTGGCCCTCACCGCCAAGGCGGCCTACCGCGAGCCCTTCGAGCCGTTGCCCGGTGGGGTCACGTTCGTGGAGTACGGCGACGCCGACGCGCTGGCCGCAGCCGTCACCGACGAGACCGCTGCGGTGATCCTCGAGCCGCTTCAGGGTGAGGCCGGCGTGGTGGCTCCGCCGCTGCACTACCTGTCCCGCGCACGCGAGATCACGCGTGAGCACGGGGCGCTGTTGTGGCTCGACGAGATCCAGACCGGCATCGGCCGGACCGGGGAGTGGTTCGCCCACCAGACCCCGGCAGTGGCGGCTCCGCTCGACGGACTGGCCGACATCGTGACCCTGGCGAAGGGTCTGGCAGGGGGCATCCCTATCGGTGCCTGCGTTGCCACCGGGGCTGCGGCCGACCTGCTCGAGCCCGGCAACCACGGCACCACGTTCGGCGGCAACCCGGTCGCTGCGCGTGCCGCACTGGCCGTGCTCGAGACCATCGAGACCGAGGGGCTGTTGCAGCACGTCACTCGACTGGGTCACCACCTGCGCGAGGGACTTGCGGCCGACGAACGGGTCACCGACGTCCGTGGGGCTGGTCTGCTGATCGGGCTGGACCTCTCCGAGCCGGTCTCCGCGGCCGTGACCGCGGCCGCACTCGAGGCCGGGTTCATCGTCAACAACCCGACCCCGGAACGGATCCGGCTGGCCCCGCCGCTCGTGCTCACCGAGGAGCAGGCCGACAGCTTCCTCGCCGCATGGACGGGCATCCTGGACACGGCGTACGGCGGGACCGGCTGATGCGCCACTTCCTGCGCGACGACGACCTGTCTCCTGCCGAGCAGGCCGCGGTGCTCGACCTCGCCGTACGCCTCAAGGCCGCGCCGTACGACGCTCGACCACTCGCCGGTCCCCGCACGGTAGCGGTGCTCTTCGACCGGCCGACCCTGCGCACGCAGGCGTCCTTCGCGTCCGGCATCGCCGAGCTCGGCGGTTTCCCGATGATCATCGACGGTTCCCTTGCCCAGATCGGGGTGCGCGAGTCGGTGACCGACACCGCACGCGTCCTGGGTCGGCAGGCCTCGCTGGTGGTGTGGCGAACCGACGACCAGGCGCGTCTGGAGACGATGGCCGAGCACTCCGGCGTACCTGTGATCAACGCGCTCACCGACCAGTTCCACCCCTGTCAGGCGCTGGCCGACCTGCTCACCGTTCGCGAGCACCGGGGTGACCTGGCCGGGCAGACACTGGCTTTCGTCGGCGACGCGGCCTGCAACATGGGGCACAGCTACCTGCTCGCCGGTGCCACCGCGGGCATGCACGTGCGGGTCAGCGGACCCGATGGCTTCGGCCCCGACGCCGAGGTGCTCGAGCGGGCCCAGGAGATCGCCGCACTCACAAGGGGATCGGCCGAGTTCGTGGCCGACCCGGTCGAGGCCGTGACCGGGGCGGGCGTTCTAGCCACTGACACGTGGGTCTCGATGGGCCGCGAGGGCGAGGCCGAGGCCCGCACTCGGGAGTTCGCTCCTTGGCAGCTCAACGACGCCCTGCTCGAGCATGCCGCCGACGACGCGATCGTGCTGCACTGCCTGCCTGCCTACCGCGGCAGGGAGATCACGGCCGAGGTCATCGAAGGCCCTCGCAGCGTCGTCTGGGACGAGGCCGAGAACCGCCGGCACGCGCAGAAGGCCGTGATGGCCTGGCTGCTCGAGGCTGCCGGGGGGCCGTCGTGACCGAGCACTCGCACATCCCCGCGACCAAGAACGCGCGTCAGCAGCGGATCATCGAGCTGCTGGCAGGCGGCGAGGTGCGGTCGCAGTCCGAGCTCGCGGACCGGCTGCACGCCG
>JBDSBU010000104.1:0-24139 GCA_039921445.1 Marmoricola sp.
TGGATGCCCTGGAGCTGGCGATGGTCCGTGAGCTCGATGCCACGGGTGCGGTCAAGTCGGTGGGGTGGGCCTCGACCCAGGACTTCCTCACCGCCGTGGCCGGTGGACACAAGGGCACCGGGCCCGCGAGTGTGCGGTTGGCCAAGGCCATCGAGGAGCCGCTCCTGGCGCCGGTGGGTCAGGCACTGACCCAGGGATGGCTGAGCACGGCAAAGGCCCAGGTGATCGAGCGCGCCATCGACGCCCTCCCCGGAGACCCTGCCCTGCGTGCCCGCGGGGTGCAGGTGCTGCTCGATCACGCCAAGGGGTTGGATGCCACCGATCTGCGCAAGCTCAGCCGACGGTTGCTGGACCTGGTCGACCCCGAGGGTGAGGAGCGTCGTGTCGAGCGGGAGCTGGATCGTCTCGAACGCGCCGCCCACCTCGCCCGGCACCTCTCGATCAGCGATGACCAGTGCGGCGGCGCGTGGATCAAGGGCCGCTGCTCGAGTGAGGATGCGGCGTTGATCAAGGCCACCCTGATCCCCCTGGCAGCACCCCGACCCGCCGCTGGCCCGACCTGTGACCCCGCCACCTGTGAGATCGGTGGGTGTGGTCATGACGGGCGTGACCCCCGCGAGCACGGGGTCCGGCTCCTCGACGCCCTGGTCGAGGCCTGCCACCGGCTCCAGACCGTGGAGGTCTTGCCTGAGTCTCATGGTGCGACACCGAGGTTGAGCGTGACGATGGACCTGGCCGACCTCCAGGCAGCTTCTGGGTTCGCGCTCACCGAGACCGGGGAACAGCTCTGCGCCTCGACGATCCGGCGGCTGTGCTGTGAGGCCGAGATCATCCCGGTCGTGCTGGGCACCGCCTCGGAAGTCCTCGATGTCGGCCGCCTACGCCGGCTGGTGACCGCGCCGATCTGGAAAGCCCTCGTGGTCCGTGATGGCCACTGCCGGTTCCCCCACTGCACCCGCCCACCGGTGATTTGCCACGCCCACCACCTCGTGCACTGGGCCGACGGCGGCGCCACCTCACTGACCAACATGGTCCTTCTCTGCAGCCACCACCACCGGCTGATCCACGCCGCACCCTGGACCATCCGACGAACCACACCCAACGACCTCACCTTCGACCCACCCCCAGACCGACGACACCGCACCGGTGGTCCCCCACCCGACGACTGACCACTTCCGGGGCGCGAGGTCTGGGTCTGGAGGCTCGCCCACCCTCACCCAGCGACCTGGAGTCCGAGTGCTCGAAGCAGGAGTGCGACCGAGGGGCGTGGGGTGGCCGACGACTTGCGGGTCACGACGTGGACGCGTCGCGTGGGGACGGGCCCGCTCAGGGGAACCACCCGCACGGTCTCGGGAAGGACGGGGCGACCCAGTCTGGGCAGCACGGCGATGCACAGGCCGCTGGCCACGAGCTCGACCTGCGAGGCGTACTCCTCGGCCCGGAACTGCACTCGGGGTCTGGTCGTCGCCGCATTGAGCATGTCGAGGATCCACCGGGTGCAGATGCCGTCGGAGACGTCCGTGACCCAGACGTCGTCGACCGTCTCGGTCAGCTCTGCGGATCTGCGTCGCGCCAGCGGGTGCGTCACTGGGACCAGGAGATCGACAGGGTCGTCGGCCAGGTGAACAGCCTGCAGACCGGCCGGGAACGAGGTGCGGTCGTGCTCCCAGTCGTGGACGAGGGCGACATCGACGTACCCGCCACGGAGTGCCTCGAGTGCCGGCTCTGGGGCCAGCTCCTTGAGGTGGAGCTGCAGCTCGGGCGATGCCTCTTTGAGGAGTCGCAGGGCGGGTGCCGCCAGACCGCGGATGCCCGAGGGGAAGCAGGCGAGACGCAACGTGCCGGTGAGGCTCTCGGTCAGGGTCTCGAGCCGGTCCTGAGCTGTCTCCAGGGCCGCGTCGATCGCTTCAGAGGCCTCCACCAGCACCAGCGCCGCCTCGGTCAGAACGACACCACGTCCAGCCGGCTCCAAAAGCTGGGTCCCGACCTCGCGTTCGAGCTTGCCGATCTGCTGACTGACAGCCGAGGAGGTGTAACCGAGCTCGCGTGCGGCGGCGCCCACCGACTCGGAACGATGGACGGCCCGTAGGAAGGTCAGGCGGGATACCTCGAACATGTAGCAATGCTAATCAGTAATGTGCACGAATACGTTCTTGTCCTTACTGATTCCGCTCGCGAGAATGACTCCATGCCCGCTCTCGCGCCGTTGCCCTGGCTCCCCGACCACAGCGCGAGCTACGTCAGCTCCGTCGCCGAAGCCACAGCGACCAGGATGGGTGCGGAGGTGCTCGCGCGACTCGATCAGCTGGTCGTGCTGAATCGGCAGATCCATGATCAGGACTGCATCAACCTCAACCCGGCCACGAACGTGATGAACCCACGAGCAGAAGCGATGCTGTCCGCGGGACTCGGCTCGAGGCCGTCTCTGGGCTATCCCGGCGACAAGTACGAGATGGGCTTGGAGGCGATCGAGGAGATCGAGGTCATCGCAGCCGAGCTCGCGGGTGAGCTCTTCAACGCCAAGTACGCCGAGGTCCGCGTGCCATCAGGGGCGATCGCGAACCTCTACGCGTTTCTGGCGACCTGCGAGCCCGGTGACACGATCATCGCCCCGCCTCCCACCATCGGGGGCCACGTGACCCATCACGCAGGCGGCTCCGCCGGCATGTACCGGCTCAACACGATCCCAGCACCCGTCGACGCCGACCGGTTCACCGTCGACGTGGACGCGGTACGCCGGTTGGCCCACGAGCACCGCCCGCGCATGATCACCATCGGTGCCAGCATGAACCTGTTTCCCCACCCCGTCTCGACGCTGCGCGAGATCGCCGACGAGGTCGGCGCCGTGCTGCTCTTCGACGCGGCCCACCTATGCGGGCTGATCGCCGGAGGCGCCTGGCCGAACCCGCTCGAAGAGGGTGCGCACCTGATGACGATGAGCACCTACAAGAGCCTGGGCGGCCCTCCGGGCGGGCTGATCGTCACCAGCGACCAGGAGATCGCACAGCGCCTCGACGCCATCGCCTATCCCGGGCTGACAGCGAACTTCGACGCCGGCAAGACGGCGGCACTGGCTGTGACCCTGCTCGACTGGAAGGCGGTCGGCAAGGAGTACGCCGCGACCATGGTCGAGACGTCCATCGAGCTGGCCGCGAGCCTGATCCGTCGGGGTCTGCCGGTCCACCAGCCGGCGGCCGGCCCGACGTCCTCCCACCAGTTCGCGATCGAGGCCCATCAGTGGGGTGGCGGTCAGCGAGCTGCCAGGCTGCTTCGGAAGGCCAACCTCTTGGCCTGCGGCATAGGCATCCCTGCAGCGGCAGTCGAGGGAGACGTCAACGGCCTCCGCATCGGCACCCCCGAGCTGGTCAGGTTGGGCATGAAGCCGGTCGACATGGACGACCTCGCCTCGCTCATCGCCGAGGCGCTCACACCGGGGTGTGACCCGACTGCGATCGGAACCCGAGTGACCCAGTGGCGAAGCCGATTCTCTGGGGTGCACTACACCGCCTGACGATCACCGTCGCACCTCCACCCGCGCGCTCTCGCGCCGCCGGGCATGATGGACCACCCGCCCTCAGGAGTTCTTGCATGCGTCAGCTCAGTCCCGCACCCGTTGCCCGAGCTGCCGTGCGCTGGTCGCTGGGTCACGCGCTGCCGAGCAGGTTGCTGCGTCGCGCGGGCAAGCAGGGCGATCTCCACGGGCGGATGTTCATCGCCACCCAGGAGGGTGACCCCGTGGCGCTCGCTGGCGTGATGGCCGAGCTGCGCGGGCACGGTTCCTTCTACAAGGGCAAGTACGCCTCGGTGAGCGTGGAGAACGCTGCTGTGCGGGCGATGCTCTCGAGCCCGGATGCCGGATCATTCACGGTCGGTGGAGACGACGACACGCTGATCGGCCGCTTGCAGACCTGGGCAATGCAGGACGCGCCGCTCGGGCCGCTGACGCCGCCCTCACTGCTGGTCGCCGAGCCGCCTGACCACACCCGCTACCGCAAGCTGGTCTCGCGCGTGTTCAGCGTGCGTGCCGTGGAGAAGCTTCGCGGCCGCACGCAGGAGATCGCCACCGGGCTCCTGGGCGGGATCGACCCGAGCAGCCCCAACGACCTGGTGGCGACGTACTGCAGCCTGCTGCCCGTCACCGTGATCGCCGAGATCCTTGGCGTCCCCGAGCGCGACCACGAACTCGTGCTCCGCTTCGGTGCTGCTGCTGCACCCAGCCTCGACCTCGGCCTCTCCTGGCGGGAGTTCCGACGCGTCGAGACAGCGCTCCGCGAGTTCGACCAGTGGCTGGGGCGGCACCTCGACGACTTGCGTAGGAACCCGGGCGACGACCTTCTCAGCCAGCTCGTCGCCGCCCAGGAGGACGGTGTCGGACTCACCGACAGCGAGCTGAAGTCGACCGCCGGGCTCGTGCTGGCCGCAGGATTCGAGACCACCGTCAACCTGCTCGGCAACGGCATCGCCCTGCTTGCCGGAGACACCAGTCAGCTGCGTCTGTTGGCGGAGAGCGAGGAGCTGTGGCCCAACGCCGTCGACGAGGTGCTGCGCGTCGACCCACCGGTCCTGCTCACCGGGCGCGTGGCAGCGGCCGACACGGAGGTCGGCGGCGTCAGGCTGCGGCGCGGCTCGGTGATGGTCGGGCTCCTCGCCGGGGCGAACCTCGACCCGGCGATCTTCCCGGAGCCGGCGAGGTTCGACGTCGCTCGTCAGAATGCACGTGAGCACGTCTCGTTCTCGGCAGGTCGGCACTACTGCCTCGGCGCGGCGCTGGCGCGGATGGAGGGCGACGTCGGGCTCAGGACGCTCTTCGAGCGCTACCCCGACCTTCGCCTCGAGCCGGGGGCCGAACGCCGCAGCACCCGGATCCTGCGTGGCTACGAGAAGCTACCCGTCACTCTTCGACCCAGCCCAGCAGTCGTCAGTTCAGCAGGGCAGTGACCTCGGGCGAGGCAAAGAACGGCTCGAGCTCAGCGCGCACGATCTGCTCCAGGTCACCGCTCTCCCGAAGGGCTTCGAGAGCCCGCGGTGCGATCCGGACAAGGTCGGCCACCAGTTCCTCGCGGCTGAGATCGAGCTCGTCGAGCAGCTCGGTCGGGGAGTAGCCACCAAACCGGTTGAAGAAGCCGTCGACGACCACCTCGCCGAGGTGGGCCACGTGCTCGCTGGCAACCGACGTGACCGCCAGCTCGTGGATGGCGTCCACGACGCCGGAGATCTCCTCGCGGGTGGCGTAGCGACCCAGGCCGGCCACGGGCTCCTCGCTCAGCGAGTCCCACACCTGGAGGACCGCCTCGCGAGTGGTCGGGTCACGCAGGGTCTCGATCAGGATCCGGTTCAGACGGCCCACTGCGAAGGCACTGCTCTTGCCGACCGTGTCGCCGATCAGGCCCTCGAACTGCTTGTCCGCGGCGCCCATCATCTTCGAGGCCGCGCTCGTGCCGAAGGACATCAGCGAGCCAAGACCAGGCACCTTTTCTGCGACGGCCTTGTTGGCCTGGAGCACCTCACCCACGATGCGGCCCATGAACCGTGTCGCGATCGTGCCGACCAGCGGGTTCGCTCCGAGGCGAGCCAGTGCGCGCTCGAGCACCGGGGTCAGTGCGAGCAGCTCGTCGAGGAGCACCTCGACCTGTTCGCGGTCGACCAGCTCGCCCAAGGGGTAGGGCTCGGCCGGGCCGTCGTAGACGACCGTGGTCGCGAGCTCGATGATCCCGCTGACCGCTGCGCTGCCAGGCACGGTGCCGAGTGCACGCACCACGATGGCCTTGATGGCGTCGCGCTCGACGAGGTCCTCGAGCTGGTGCCGACCTGCCGCATCGAGAAGTGCACCGGCCAACCGGGTCACGCTGGACGTGAGCTGTTCGCCTCTCAGTCGGTCGAGGTGGTAGGCCACCTGCGCGTCGAGGAGCTTCTGAGCGGTGACCTGGGGTGGCGGAGCGCTGGTGGGCACGGGGGAGACGCTACGGGGCGGGTGCCGCTGCCGGGTCAGTGGCTCGGCTGCAGCTCACGCACTGGCTCGGAACCTTCTTCGTCGCGCAGAGCAGACCAGCCGGCCAACACGAGCAGGCCACCGAGGGCTAATCCGCTCCAGGTCAGAAGCTGCGCTCGCTGCTCGAGCGGGGCACAGGCCTCTGAGAGGCGTACGCCGAGCCGCCGCTCGGCCGGGGTGCGAACAGCGGCCGTGCTCGGCGGTCCGGCTGGCGTCCCTGAGACGAGGTCGCCCGGGTCGATGACGTCCGCACAGGCGTAGGAGCGTCCTGCCTCGCGCACCGAGATCGAGGTCTCGGTCGCCGTACCGAAGCAAAGGAGCAGCAGCAGGCAACCCAGCACAACCGCGACCCTCGCCCACCGCATCCGTTGAGTATGCATCTCATCTGCGTGGCGCATCGAGGGTCGAGTCAGGACTCCGAGGAGGCGGACCCGAGCGCGCGACGTTGATGCAGACGTTCTTGGGCCGCGGACAGGAAGTCCAGGCACGGTGCGTTCTCACCGGGGTGCCGCTCGTCGAGGTGGAAGGTCCACCGGTCCATCGCAGCCATGAACCCGTTGTCGCCGCCAGGTCGGTAGGCCGACCAGCTCCGGTCGCCCTTGGCGACGCACGCGGAGCAGCTGATCTTGTAGACGAACTGCTCCTGGGCATCCAGGTCGATCCTGACCTTGGCGAGGGGACCGGCCTGCGCGGCTGCCTTCCGCTCGCGAGCAGATCGACTCGCCGTCATCGCGCACTCCACCTCGTCGTCATCGGAACAGGGAGCCTATGCCCTGCGCCAGGGAGCTAGCGGATCCGGACCTTGCGCGTCGTCACGGCGGAAGTGAACGTGGGGGAGGAGGCGAGCTTGAACCGGAAGAGGCGTTTGCCGCGAGGCAGGTTGGTCAGATTCGCACTCGCCGTGCCGTCAGCGACCGGCACCGTGGCGATCAGCTTGCGACCACGGCGAACCTGCAGGATGCCATTGATCGCGGAGACGTCGCGGGCACTGACCAGCGCTCGCACCGTCATGCTGCGGGTGCCCGGCGTGGTGCGGACAGAGAGGCGGGGGGCGGCGCGGACGACCGGTGTGGAGGAGGTGCGGATGGCGAGCTCGTCGTACCCGGGGCGGGTCAGCCGCAGCGCGGCGACGACGCGACTGCCGAGGTCCTCGGCAGTGAGTCTGTAGCTGGGAGCGGTGGCACCGGCGACCGCTGCTCCGTCGCGCAACCACTGGACTGCGACCGTGACGTCCTCGGGTACGCCGGCCAGACCGAGGGTGCTGCCGGGGCGGGCGCTGCCTGTGACCCTGGCGGGCTCGGCGAGCACGAGCTCGCCCGGAGCGACCGGGCCGGTCTCGGCGGCAGTGGCATTCACGGGGTCGAAGCCGGTCCTGGTTGCGGTCACGGTGACCGAGATCTTCTTGCCCAACACGGCGGGCGCGAGGTCGAGGGTGGGTTGGTCGGCGCCGTCGAGCGGTCGGCCGTCGGCCCTCCACTGATAGCGCAGGCCGTCCGGCGTCGGGTTCCAGGTCCCCGAGGATGCCGACAGCGTGGATCCGACCCGGGGGTCGCCAGTGATGCTGGGCCGCTCGGTGGTGGAGAGCTCGGCTGCGGTGACGGCCGCCGTCGGGGCCGAGACGGCGGTAGCGCTCTGGTAACCGGTTCGCTAGGCGGTCACCTGCACGGTGACCTGCTTTCCGAGCTGGCGCTTGTAGAGCTTGCGGGTGGGCGCAGTCGCATCGGGGATGGCGACACCGTTCTGCAGCCACTGGTAGCTGAAGGTGGTGCTCGACTGGCTCCAGGACCCTGGGGAGGCGGTCAGGACCGAGCCCAGCTTGGCATCTCCGGTGACCGTCGGAACCGAGGTGTTGCGCAGGTCGGCGTCATTGAAGTGGATGAACCCGCTGGGCCAGCCGCTGCTCGCACGCGTGACCCTGGCCCAGGAGAAGTCCCCGCCCCAGCTGTCCTGGGAGACGATGATCTCGTCGGCGGAGATCACCTGCTCGACATAGGCGACGTGTCCCGCGGAGCCTGCGGGCTTCACGCCGGCCTTCCACCAGGCGACCGAGCCGACCTTGGGAGTGCTGTCGGTGATCTGCCTCATCTCGGTGCCCCAGTTGGTGGCGTTCCCGCCGCCGGACCAGGGCCGGGTGTTCGGCAGGCCGCTGCTCACCATCCGGTAGGCGACGTAGTTGGTGCAGTTGTGACCGGCGTACATCCGCCAGTACATCGACTTGCTGGCGGCGCCGTACCCGGCATCCGACATGCCTGCCTTTACGCAGGCGGCGTAGCCCTTGCACAAGGTGGAGACCGTGGCTGAGGCAGAGGAGGCGCCAGCGGTGAGACCGAGGCCGCCGCACAGCAGCAGGCTCACGAAGAATGCGACAAATCGACTCCACCAGTTCACAAAATGGGAGTGTAGTGACAGAAGTCGCTTTGAGTTGCAAAACCGACAAATAGTCAAGACGCCACGCCGAGCGAGAACTGCTGGAATCGGTGTTCGCGTGGCGGGGAATGCTGCGTGGGACGATCCTGCCATGGAGAACCCGCGCCCGATCGAGACCTGGTTGACCGACATGGACGGCGTCCTGGTGCACGAGGAGGACCCGATCCCCGGAGCCACCGAGTTCATCGAGGCGCTGAAGAGCGCGGGCAAGAAGTTCCTGGTGCTGACCAACAACTCGATCTTCACGCCACGTGACCTCCGCGCCCGGCTTCTCGGCAGCGGGATCGACGTACCGGAGGAGGCCATCTGGACCTCGGCCCTGGCCACCGCGGACTTCTTGGCCGACCAGCGGCCGCACGGGAGTGCCTACGTCGTCGGCGAGGCCGGACTCACCACGGCACTACACGACATCGGCTACGTGCTCACCGAGCGGGCCCCCGACTACGTGGTGCTGGGGGAGACCCGGACCTACTCCTTCGAGGCGATCACCAAGGCGATCCGGCTGATCCAGGCAGGAGCCAGGTTCATCGCGACCAACCCTGATCCCAGCGGGCCGAGCGCGCACGGCACCCTGCCGGCCACCGGTGCGGTGGCCGCCCTGATCCGTACGGCGACCGGCAGCACGCCCTACTTCGTGGGCAAGCCGAACCCGCTGATGATGCGCAGTGCGATCAACCGGCTCGAGGCGCACTCGGAGACCACCGTGATGATCGGCGACCGGATGGACACCGACATCGTCAGCGGGCTCGAGGCCGGACTGCGCACCATCTTGGTGATGACCGGCTCCACCGCACCCGACCAGGTCGAGACGTTCCCCTACCGGCCGACGCGAGTCGTCGACTCGGTCGCCGACCTGGTCGAGCTGGCCGCCACGCCGCACTGCGAGCTCTGAGCCAGGCGTCCTGCACGACCAGGGGTGAGGATCAGGTGGCTGTGGCCCGCGCCAGGAGGTCGGCTGCGCCCTCCGAGGCGTTCGCGGTGGCGGCGCCGGCAAGGGCGATCTCGCCCTGCTCGGCGGTGAGGTGGCTGGGGATCACCAGGATCACGAGCTCGCGCCGGTCCGAGGTTCGCAGCAGCATCACGTGGGTGTCATCGCCTGCGGCGAAGCCAACCTGGATGTAGCCGGTCCGCACGGGGACCCGCTTGGGGGCATCGTCCCAGTCGGGCGGTGAGCTCGTGGCACGGACGATCCGCCCACTGGTCGAGGGGAAGTGGTCGACGAGGTCTGCGAGCTCGACCTCGAGGTTGCGGCTCTGTGGCCACCAGCCGCCATCGAGCGGGCCACGACGGCCAACATGCTCGGCCATGCGCAGCCGCAAGGGCACGCGCGCAGGAATGGTGAACTCTTCTTCTTCTTCGGCCGTCGACATTGACGCTCGCATTCTGGACCGGTTCGCAGGCTCCGGACGGAGACGGGGAGGGGACGCGGCCCCATCCAGACTACAGCCCGAGTCGGGTCGGTCCCTCAGTGGCCGTCGGCGTGGGCCGCGTCGCGGATCTCACCAACCAGCTCCTCGATCACGTCCTCCAGCGTCGCGACGCCGATCACCTGGCCCTCGTCGTCGACGACCCGAGCCATGTGGGCTCCCTTCGCCTGGATCACCTGGAGCGCGTTTGCGAGCGTGTCCGTGGAGCGCACTCCGGCGAACGGGCGCACCCATTTGTCCTCGACCACCCGGGCCCGGCCGTGAGGGTCGGACTGCAACACGTCCTTGATGTGCAGGTAGCCCGTCAGCTCCCCGTTGTCACCGACGACGGGGAAGCGCGAGTAGCCGGTCTGGGCGCAGACCCGTTCGACCTCGGAGGTCCGAGCGCCCCGGCGTACGGTCTCGAGGGCCGCGAGGGGCAGCAGCACGTCGGCCACGGTGCGGGAGGTGAAGTCCAGGGCGCCGGCGAGACGCTCGTACTCACCCTGCTCGAGCATCCCCTCGTGTCGCGACTCGACCACCATCGCCTCCACCTGCTCGCGGGTGAAGGAGGAGGACACCTCGTCGCGGGGCTCGATCTTGAGCAGCCTCAGGACGCCGTTGGCCACCATGTTCAGTCCGTGCACGATCGGCTTGAGAACGGTGACCACGACCATCATCGGCGGGCCGAAGATCAGGGCGGCACGTTCGGGACCGGCAAGTGCAAGGTTCTTGGGCGCCATCTCGCCGAGGACCACGTGCAGGTAGACCACGCCGGCCAGCGCGATCGCGAACGCGACCGGGTGCACCCACCCGTCGGGGATTCCCAGGGCCTCGGCGCCGGGCTCGATGAGGTGCGCCAGTGCCGGCTCGGCGACGGCACCGAGACCGAGCGAGCACACAGTGATGCCGAACTGGGCACCCGCCATCACCAGCGACACGCTCTCCATGGCGCGCAGGGTGGTGCGGGCCATCCGGGAGCCGGCCTTGGCGCGCGGCTCGATCTGGGTACGCCGGGCGGAGACCAGTGCGAACTCGGCACCGACGAAGAACGCGTTGCCGAGCAGCAGCACCAGTCCCAGCCACAACGCTGCCTGGTTGCTCATCGGTCCTCACCGATCTCGGGGGTGAGCCGTTTGATCGAGATCCGGTCGACCCTCAGGCCGTCCATCCGCTCGACCCTGAGCAGCGCGTGCTCCTCGATCGGCTCCTCGTCGTCGTCGTCGGGGATGATCGTCGGCAGCGGCACCAGGACGCGGTCACCGCGGTTGGGGATCCGGCCGAGCTCTCGGACGAGCAGGCCTGCCACCGTGTCGTAGTTCTCGTCCTCGGGCAGTCGCAGGCCCGTCGCGTCGGCCACCTCGTCGGGCCGCAGGAGCCCCGAGATGATCCACGACCCGTCGGGCCGCTTGCGCAGTCGCGAGCCGTAGCGGTCGTGCTCGTCGGCGATGTCACCCACGATCTCCTCGACCACGTCCTCCAGGGTGACTACGCCAGCTGTTCCGCCGTACTCGTCGGAGACGATCGCCATCTGGAAGCCCTCGCCGCGCAGGAGTGAGAGCAGGGGATCCAGCCGCAGCGACTCAGGCACGACGGTGGCCGGCACCATCACCTCGCGCACCCGGGTCTCCTGCCGCTCCGAGCGAGGGACTGCGACGGCCTGCTTGACGTGGACCGAGCCCACGACGTTGTCCGATGAGCCCTTGGTCACCGGGAACTTGGAGAAGCCGGTGGTCCCCGAGAGCTCGATGATCTCGCTGACCGAGTCGGAGATGTCCACGCAAGCCATCTGCACTCGCGGGGTCATGATCTCGCCGGCGGTGCGAGGACCGAAGGCAAGCGATCGCTGCACCAGGTTGGCGGTCTCGGAGTCGAGGGTGCCCTCGCTGGCCGAGCGGCTGGCCAAGGAGGCGAGCTCGTCGGAGGATCGTGCCGACCGCAGCTCTTCTTGCGGCTCGACGCCCAGCGAGCGGACGATCGCGTTCGCTGAGCCGTTGAGCAGGTTGATCGGCAGCTTCATCACCGTGGTGAAGGTCCGCTGGAAGGTCTGGGTGGCCTTGGCGGTGGCGAGTGGGAGCGCGATCGCGATGTTCTTCGGGACCAGCTCACCGAAGACCATCGTCGCCAGCGTGGAGATCACCAGACCCAGGACGACCGCGGTGGGCGTGACGGCGCCCTCGGGGAGCCCGGTCGCGACGAGCGGCGACTCGATCAGTCGTGAGATCGCCGGCTCGGCGAGGAATCCGATCGCCAGGTTGGTCAGGGTGATGCCCACCTGTGCGCCGGAGAGCTGGGTGGACAGGGACTGGAGCGCCCGCTGGACGCCCTGAGCGCCTGCATCGCCTGCGTCTGCTGCCGAGGCGACATCCGAACGGTCGACCGTCACCAGGGCGAACTCGGCCGCAACGAACACGCCGCAGGCGAGCACCAGGCCCACCGAGATCGCGAGCAGCAGCCATTCCATGGGTTCATTGTGTCGGGTCTGCTCGCACAACGGTGCATCGCGGTGGCTCCCGGGCAGCCCTTGGACTCGCACTCTGGTCGCGAGCGCCCTCCGCGGGGCACCATGGTGGGAACCGTGACCGGGTCCGACCACGTTGGACACGACAAGGAGGAGGTGGCGTGGTGTTACGGATCTCCGGTGTCGGGCTCAGCCACGTCGGCCTGGTCCGAAGCGGCAACGAGGACTCGGGTTTCGTCGGCCCCACGTGCATGCTCGTCGCTGACGGTGTCGGTGGAGCGGCCGCCGGGGAGGTCGCCTCTGCGACCACGGCCTACATCGTCTCGGCGATGGCAATGGCCCACCGCGCGGACGACCCGGTGCTGACCCTGCGCGAGGCGATCTCGCTGGCCCAGGAGCAGGTCGCGTCCGGCGTACGCCGTGACCCTGCACGCGCAGGCATGGCGACCACGCTCACCGCACTGCTCACCGACGGGTCCACGTTTGCACTGGCCCATGTCGGTGACTCGCGCGGCTACGTCTTTCGCGACGGAGATCTCGTGCAGGTCACTCGTGACCACACGTTCGTGCAGAGACTCGTGGACGAGGGATCGCTGCCGCCGGAGGAGGTGCGGGAGCACCCGTGGCGCAACGTGGTGCTGCGCAGCATCAACGGCAATCCGGAGGAGACCGGCGACGTAGGACCGATCTCGCTGGCCCCTGGCGACCGGGTGCTGCTGGTCAGTGACGGGGTCAGCGACCTCGTCGACCCGGTCCGGCTGGAGGCGATCCTTGCCCGGAACCCTGACGACGAGGCTGCGCAGCTGATCGTCGATGAAGCGCTCGCCTTTGGGGGACGCGACAACATCACCTGTCTGCTGGCCTCGATCGTGGAGGGTGGGGCCGCAGCAGCCGACGGGATGCTCCTCGGAGCCGTGCGCGACCCCTACAACGTGGTCGACGCCGCCGCCGTGAGCGGACGAACCGCCTGAGACCGTGCGACACTGCCGCCCATGACTGAGGTGGTTCGTCCCCGACTCGAAGGTTCCGTCGCCGTGCGGGACGGACGCCGGCTCTCTTTCGCCGAGTTCGGGGTCCCACGTGGTGCCGCCCTGATCTGGATGCACGGCACTCCGGGTGCGCGCCGTCAGGTGCCGATCGAGGCTCGCGCCTACGCCGCTGAGCACGACCTGCGGATCATCGGCGTCGACCGACCCGGAATCGGTTCCTCCACGCCTCACCTCTATCGCGACATCCTCGACTGGACCGATGACCTGGTCGAGCTCTGCGACGTCTTGGACATCGACACCTTCCGGATGATCGGACTCTCCGGCGGTGGTCCCTACGCACTGGCGGCCGGTGCCGCCCTTCCCGAGCGCGTCCACGGTGTCGGCGTACTCGGTGGCGTGGCGCCGACCAAGGGCCCCGACGCCATCAGTGGCGGCCTGGTCAGCCTCGCGCCGTACGTCGCACCGCTGCTCTCGATCGCTCGCGTGCCGCTCGGCTTCGCCATGGCGCAGGCCATCCGGCTCGTCCGTCCGTTGGCCGGGCCGATCCTCGACGGGTACGCCGCCGTACAACCGCGCGGTGACAAGGAGCTGCTCGCACGACCGGAGTTCCGGGCGATGTTCCTCGACGACCTGCTCAACGGGGCCCGGTTCCAGGTCAGTGCGCCGCTCTCCGACGTCGTGCTGTTCACCAGGCACTGGGGTTTCGAGGCTCGAGACGTGCAGGTCCCGGTGCACTGGTGGCACGGAGACTCCGACCACATCATTCCTCACGCCCATGGCGCGCACATGGCCGATCGGCTGCCGCACGCGAGGTTCAGCTCGATGCCGGGGGAGTCCCACCTCGGCGGGCTCGGGGCGGGCACGGCGATGCTCGAACTGCTGATGGAGCTGGGTCCGCGAAGCGCCACAGCGCTGCCCGGCACCCGTCCCTGACTCCGCTCCGGTAGACCAGTAGGTGTGTCTGCTGGCGCAGATGCCCGGTTTTGGGTCACAATGGCCTCACAAGTTCACACACTGCACACGGGTTTGACCACGCGGTCCTGGTGACCGTGACTCGTTGCTCCTATCGAGACCGCTGGGGAAGGCGTACCTCGACGCCGGAGCAACAGGAGGTTCACCGTGACTCGTTCAGCGACCCGTGGCGTTGTCTATGTCCACTCGGCGCCGTCTGCGTTGTGCCCGCACATCGAGTGGGCCGTGGGCGGCGTGATCGGCGTTGCCCCGCAGATGGAATGGATCCCTCAGCCGGCCCAGGCCGGCACCTACCGCACCGAGTACACCTGGAGCGGTGAAGCGGGCACGGCAGCCAGCATCGTCTCTGCCCTTCGCGGCTGGAACCACCTGCGGTTCGAGGTCAGCGAGGAAGCCTCCACGGGGACTGAGAGTGCGCGCTACTCCTCCACCCCTGACCTTGGCGTCTTCCACGCCGTGACCGGCATGCACGGCGACATCATGATCCCCGAGGACCGGCTCAAGGCGGCTGTGGTGAAGGCCGCTCTGGGGGAGACCACCCTGGAGCTCGAGATCGACAAGCTCCTCGGTAAGCCCTGGGACGACGAGCTCGAGACCTTCCGGCACGCCGGCGACGGTGTCGCGGTCCGCTGGCTGCACCAGGTGGTCTGAGGCCGCCTCCCCGCAGGGCGGTGCCTCAGCTGCGGCCCGCGGAGAGGTAGCCGGCCAGGTCCTGCACGCGCACGAACGTCTTCGCGGCCTCGTCCTCGATGTGTACGCCGAAGTGGCTGGCCGCGCCCTCGAGGATCTCCACCATCGCCAGGGAGTCGATGCGCAAGTCGTCGACGAACCGGCGCTCCGGCAGCACCTCGCCGGGCTCGAGGCCGGTGACCTTGCCCACGATCTCGGCCAGCCCTGCCTGCACCTCGTGGCTGGTGCCGCGACCGGGGGGTTTGCTCGCCTGCATGGGGGGAACTGTAGCCACTCGGGACCGGACGATCCGCAGTGGAGGCGTCGGTCCCCGGGCGGTGGACACTCGGGACCAGTCGTCAAAAATGTAACGAGTTCTGGTTCAATACGTGTAGTTCGCACCAGCCCAACACTTCGAGGAGCGCGCGTGACTCCACCGCAGGGCAGTTCCGCAGAACTCCAGCGCGTCACGATCCACGGGCACGAGCGGGCCTACCTCAAGGCCGGCGAAGGGCCGGCCCTGTTGTTGCTTCACGGCCTCGGCTGTGACCACACCACCTGGCTCCCGGTCATCGACGAGCTGGCCAAGCAGTTCACCGTGATCGCTCCGGACCTGCTGGGTCACGGCCAGAGCTCGAAGCCGCGGGCCGACTACTCCGTGGGTGGCTACGCCAACGGGATGCGCGACCTGCTCACGATGCTCAACATCGACAAGGTCACCGTGGTCGGTCACAGCTTCGGCGGCGGTGTGGCGATGCAGTTCGCCTACCAGTTCCCCGAGCGCACCGAGCGGATGATCCTGGTCGCGCCCGGCGGCATGGGCCCCGAGGTCTCACCGCTGATCCGCGCGGTCACGCTGCCGGGCTTCCACCAGGTCATGGGAATGGCCACCCTTCCCGGCGTACGACATGTCGGCAAGGCGGGCCTGCGCGCGCTCTCGCGCACCGGCTTGTCCGCGACGCGCGACCTCGCCGAGGTCGCTGAGATCTACGAGTCGTTCAAGGACCCGCACGCTCGGGCCGCGATTCGCCACGTCGTGCGGGCGGTCGTCGACCTGCGCGGCCAGATCGTGACGATGGTCGACCGGGCCTACCTGACCCAGGCCATGCCGATGCTGGTGGTGTGGGGCACCGAGGACCACGTGATCCCGGCCAAGCAGGCCCACCGGGTCGCTCGGATCGCCCCCGACGCGGTCGTCGAGGTGATGTCCGACTGCGGGCACTTCCCGCACAAGGACCACCCGGAGCGGTTCGTGCGCGTCGTGGACGCGTTCATCCGGGGCACCGACCCGGCGAGGTACCACCGCGCACGCTGGCGCTCGCTGCTGCGCAACGGCCCCCAGCACCCCCTGAACACGGCGGAGGCCGGCGATTCCCCCGTGACCCCGGGCATCCGCCCCACCCCGGTCGCCCAGCTCGCCTGACAGTTCGTCGCGCAGTTCCTCTGCCCCCCTCTCGCCGAGACGTCGCAAATGAAACGGCCCGTGCCCTCTCGGCGGGTAGGCGGCCAGGATCTGCGTCGTCTCGGCGACGGGTGGGGGCCCGGAAGTCGTTGGTAGGCTGCGGGTCGTCCCGTGCACTACCCGGGACTCACCGGGAGGGCAGCCGTTGGGTGCGGTGACGAGACGCGGAACGCGGGTGAGGGCTGCCCCCGGCAAGCGTCGACGGCCCAAGCGCCGTGCCCGTGGACTCCGTGGCACGCTCGGCGTAGTCCTGCTCGCCGCTGCGGTGCCCGGAGGTGGGTTCTTCTGGGCAGGACGCAAGATCGCTGGTACGGCGGCAGTGCTGCTGAGCCTGGGGGCGCTGGGACCGCTGGTCTGGTTCGCGGCGCGCGATCGTCAGACGGTGCTCCTGCTCGTCTCGGACCCCGTGCGACTCAAGGCCGCGGCGGTGATGGCCACGATCGCCCTCGTGATCTGGGCGCTGGTCCTGGTCGCCTCCTACCGAGCCATCCGCCCGTCGGGGCAGCCGCGTGCCCAGGCGTTCGGCGGCGCCGTGTTCGTGAGCGTGCTCTGTCTCGTGGTGGCTGCTCCCGCGGTGGTGGCTGCGCGCTACGCCCTGGTGCAGGCCGACCTGGTGGAGAACGTCTTCCAGGACAATCAGAGCGCCACCACGCCGCAGGAGCCAGTGACCCGGGAGGACCCCTGGCACGGCACCGAGAGGGTGAACGTCCTGCTCCTCGGCGGCGACGGCGGCATCGACCGTGACGGCGTACGCACCGACTCGATGATCCTCGCGAGCATGGACACCCGGACCGGGAACACCACCACCTTCAGCCTGCCGCGCAACCTGATGGACGCCCAGTTCCCCGAGAACAGCCCGCTGCACGACCTCTATCCCGAGGGTTTCGCCGGAGAGGGCGATGACGGCAACTGGATGCTCAACGCCGTCTACCGCGAGGTGCCGCTGCTCCACCCGGGTGTCCTGGGGCGCTCGGACAACGAGGGCGCCGACGCCATCAAGATGGCGGTGCAGGGAACGCTCGGCGTGCCCGTCGACTACTACCTGTTGATCAACCTGGCCGGCTTCGAGAAGGTCGTCGACGCCATGGGCGGGGTCACGGTCAACATCAACGAGCCGATCCCCGTGGGCGGAAACACCGACCGCGGCATCCTGCCGGACTACTACCTCGATCCTGGGCCGGCGCAGCGCCTCGACGGATTCCGGGCCTTGTGGTTCGCGCGCGGCCGTTTCGGCAGCACCGACTACGCGCGCATGGAGCGCCAGCGCTGCATGGTCGACGCGATCATCACCGAGGCGAGACCGCTGACGCTGCTTCGTCGCTACCAGGCGCTCGCTGCGGCCAGCAAGCAGATCGTGCGCACCGACGTACCCAACACGCTGCTTCCGGCGCTGGTCGATCTTGCGTCACGGATGAAGCAGGGTCGGGTGCGCTCGGTGGTGTTCCGGCCCTCGGCCTACTTCAACTCCGCCAACCCAGACTTCGACTGGATCCGCGAGACGGTGCGCAAGGCGCTCAAGCCTCCGCGACGCTCGTCGGACACCCCGGCGAGCCCGAGCCCGACGGCAGACCCCGAGACAGCCCCGGGCACACCGAGTCCCAGCGCATCACCCACGACCGATCCAGGGGCCGCGGTCCCGGCTGAGGACAGCTGCGGCTACGCGCCGGTGGCTGCTGATGGCGGCGACTCCGGTGAGGCTTCAACCTCACTCGGCAACTGAGCATCGGCGGGCTGACTGGTCGCCGCGGAGAAGGTGCGAGCGGTGGCCACCACGATCACCAACCCGACCACGATCAAGATCAGGGCAAGCCCCTTCAGCAACGGGTCGAGGTCCTCGCTGGCAGGCCAAGAGACCGCCAGAGCGAGCAACCCAAGGCACAGGGGCACGGCACCTCGACGTAGCGATGCCTGAAGCCAGGAGCTCTCCACTTAGGCGTCGCCGCCTTCCTGGGCCACGTCCGCCACTGCGGTCGGGTCGTCGATGCTGTATTTCTCGAAGGCCTCGACCACGGTCTCCTGCTTGACCTCTCCTCGGGCCGCAAGGGCCCGCAGGGCCTGCACGGTGACGCTCTCGGCATCGATCTGGAAGAAGCGTCGAGCCGCGGGTCGGGTGTCGGCGAAGCCGAACCCGTCGGCGCCCAGCACGCTGTAGTCGGTCGGCACCCAGTGCGCGATCTGCTGGGGTACGGCGCTCATGTAGTCGCTGACCGCCACGACCGGGCCTTGCACCTCGGCCAGCTTCGAGGTGATGTAGGGCACCCGGGCATCCTCGGCGGGATGGTTCAACGACCAGCTCTCTGCGGCGACCGCATCGCGGGACAGCTCGTTCCACGACGTGACGGACCACAGGTCGGCAGCCACGCCCCAGTCGTCGGCGAGCAGCTGCTGGGCCTTCTGGATCCAGGAGAATCCGACGCCGGAGGCGAGCAGCTGCACGCGCGGGGTGCTGTTGCCCTCGATCTCGGGAGCGCCCGAGTAGTGGTAGATCCCCTTGAGCAGGCCCTCGGTGTCGAGGTCCGCCGGCTGCTTGGGCTGCAGCATCGGCTCGTTGTAGACCGTGATGTAGAAGATCACGTTCTCACCCTCGGGGTGCTCATCGCTGACGGTGTACATCCGCCGCAGCCCGTCCTCCATGATGTGCGCGACCTCGAAGGCGTGCGCCGGGTCGTAGTGCACGACTGCCGGGTTGCTGGCAGCGAGCAGCGGAGAGTGTCCGTCGGCGTGCTGCAGGCCCTCGCCGGTGAGCGTGGTGCGTCCGGCTGTGGCGCCGATCAGGAATCCGCGAGCGAGCTGGTCGGCCATCGCCCACAGGGAGTCACCCGTGCGCTGGAAGCCGAACATCGAGTAGAAGATGTAGAACGGGATCATCACCTCCCCGTGCGTGGAGTACGCCGAGCCGGCGGCCGTGGCCGATGCCACCGCGCCCGCCTCGGAGATGCCCTCGTGCAGCATCTGGCCGTCGGTGGCCTCGCGCCACTTCAGCAACAGCTTTCGGTCGACCGACTCGTAGTTCTGTCCGGCCGGGTTGTAGACCTTGGCGGTCGGGAACATCGCGTCCATGCCGAACGTGCGGTACTCGTCCGGCGCGATCGGGACGAAGCGATGCCCGATCTCCTTGTCCTTCATCCAGTCCTTGAGGAGCCGGACCACGGCCATCGTGGTGGCGATCTTGTTCTTGCCCGAGCCCTGCTTGAGCTCCTCGTAGAAGGGGGCATCGGGCACCTTGATGGGCTTGGCGCGGACGACGCGCTTGGGCAACGAGCCGCCCAGCACGCGACGGCGCTCCATCATGTACTCGATCTCGGGGGAGTCGGCTCCGGGGTGGAAGAACGGCGCCGTGCCGGTGGACTCGTAGGCCTGGTCGAGCTCCTTGTCGCTCATCGGCAGGTAGAGCCGGTCGCGGAACTTCTTCAGGTCGTCCTTCTTGAGCTTCTTCATCTGGTGGGTGGCGTTCCTGCCCTCCAGGGAGTCGATCGTCCAGCCCTTCACCGTGTGCGCCAAGATCACGGTCGGCTGCCCGACGTGCTTGGTGGCGGCGTCGAAGGCGGCGTACACCTTGCGGTAGTCGTGGCCTCCGCGCGGCAGCTTCTCGATCTGCTTGTCGGTCATGTGCTCGACCATCTTGCGCAGCCGCGGGTCGGCGCCGAAGAAGTTCTCGCGGTTGTAGGCGCCATCCTCGACCGAGTAGGTCTGGAAGGCGCCGTCGGGGGTGCTGTTCATCTGGTTGACCAGCACGCCGTCGACGTCACGCGCGAGCAGCGCGTCCCATTCGCGACCCCAGATCACCTTGATCACGTTCCAGCCGGCGCCACGGAACTGCGACTCGAGCTCCTGGATGATCTTGCCGTTGCCACGCACCGGTCCGTCGAGCTGCTGGAGGTTGCAGTTGATCACCCAGGTGAGGTTGTCGAGCTCCTCGCGGGCGGCGACGCCGATGGCGCCCAGCGACTCGGGCTAGGCCATCTCACCGTCACCCAGGAACGCCCAGACGTGCTGCTGGCTGGTGTCCTTGACGCCGCGGTTGGACAGGTAGCGGTTGAAGCGTGCCTGATAGATCGAGTTGATCCCGGTCAGGCCCATCGAGACGGTTGGGAACTCCCAGAACTCCGGCATCAGCCGCGGGTGGGGGTAGGAGGAGAGACCCTTGCCGACCCCGTGCTGCACCTCTTGACGGAAGCGCATCAACTGGTCCTCGGTCAGCCTGCCCTCGAGAAAGGCGCGGGCGTAGATGCCCGGGGAGGCGTGGCCCTGGAAGTAGATCTGGTCCCCGCCGCCGGGGTGCTCCTTGCCACGGAAGAAGTGGTTGAAGCCGACCTCGTAGAGGCTGGCCGCCGACTGGTAGGTGGCGATGTGACCGCCGACCTCGAGCCCGGGACGGTTGGCGGTGGAGACCATGACCGCGGCGTTCCAGCGAATGAAGGCTCGGATCCGGCGCTCGGTGTCCTCGTCTCCCGGAAACCAGGGCTCGCGCTCAGGCGCGATGGTGTTGATGTAGTCGGTGCTGCGCAGCGCGGGCACGCCGATGGCCTGCTCGCGCGCTCGTTCGAGCAGTCGGAGCATCAGGTAGCGGGCACGATCGCGACCGCGGTCACTGACCAGCGCGTCGAACGAGGCCATCCAGTCCTGGGTCTCGTCGGGGTCGATGTCGGGCAGCTGGGTGGGCAGCCCCTCGTGGATCACCGACACCCGCCGGGTCTCGGCGGGCTTCTGGGTCGTGTCGTCTGCGTCGCTCACCTGACCATCGTGTCACTTAGGTCGGACAGAAAAAATCTACCCGCGAGTAGACCCGGAAGGCCGCACCAGGAGAGCCGTCAACGCGGACATGTTGCGGATGCCGAAGCACAGCGCCGGAGCGCGTCCGGTGGTACGCCGGTGGCGTGCGCGCGGCGACGGTAGCGTCTGAGAAGATCGTCGACACTGGTCCCGTGGGCTTGCGCCTGACTCAGAGGTCTAGTGGACTACGGGCATCGGAGCCCCCGGATCAGCTGTGGGACCGGTGTCGAACAAGTGAGTGGAGGACAACAGGTGAGCCCGAGCGCAGGGGGCGCGGACGTCCAGCTGGGCGACCGCCTAGGACTGAAGCCCGGGATGGTCGTCCAGGAGCTGGGTTGGGACGAGGACGTCGATGACTTGGTCCGTGAGGCGATCGAGAACACCGTCGATGGTGACCTGGTCGACGGTGACCACGGTGATGTCGTCGAGGTGGTGCTGCTCTGGTGGCGCGACGACGACGGAGACCTCGTCGACGCGCTGGTGGACTCGCTGACAGACCTGGTCGGCGGAGGCGTGATCTGGTTGCTGACCCCCAAGGTGGGTCACCCGGGTGCCGTGGATCCCGCCGAGATCGCCGAGGCCGGGCCGATCGCGGGACTTTCCACGACGACGACCGTTGCTGTGGGTAAGGAATGGACGGCGACCAGACTCGTCGCCCCGAAGACCCGCTGAGCTGGCGCGCCCAAAGGGGGCCGGCACCATCACAGGAGGCACCCGCAGAATGTTCGAGAACCTCACCAAGCAGGCGCTGCGACAGGTTCGTCTGGTCAAGGTGATGGCCGCCTCCGGCGTGATCCGTCCCTACAGTCCGCTGACCCTGGCCGGCATCGGCAAGACGATCTTCCACTGGGGAATCGGCTTCGCAGGCGGCATCGGCGCGCTGGCGTTGCGCTCGCCCGACAAGGTCGGCCTGATCGACGAGCTCGGTGAGCTCACCTGGTCCGAGATCGACGACCGAGCGACCCGGTTGGCGCACGGCCTCGGTGATCTGGGAGTCAGTGCGGGAGACAGCGTCGCAGTGCTGTGTCGCAACCACCGTTACTTCGTGGAGGTCTCCACGGCGCTGTCCAAGCTCGGCGCCGACATCCTCTACCTCAACACCGCGTTCTCTGCCCCGCAGCTCGGTGAGGTCTGCAAGCGCGAGAAGCCGGTGGCGGTCGTCTACGACGACGAGTTCAGCGCGCTGATCGAGAAGTCGGGCATCGACGTGACCCGCGTGATCGCCTGGCACGATGGTGGAGACGATGGTGAGACCGCCGATGTCGTCCACGTCGAGGACCTGATCGAGAAGGGTTCGTCCGAGCCGCTCGATGTGCCCAGCCACACCACCCGGCCGGTGATCCTCACCTCCGGCACCACGGGAACACCGAAGGGCGCCCCGCGTGGCGAGTCCGGGATTGACGGTGCCGTCGCGCTGCTCTCGAAGATGCCCTTCAAGAACGGCGGCAGCGTGCACATCGCCGCTCCGCTCTTCCACACCTGGGGCTGGGCCCACCTGAACATGGCGATGCTGCTGGAGTCCACGTTGGTGCTGCGTCGCAAGTTCGACCCGGCCGACTGTCTCGAGGTCGTCAAGTCGCACCAGTGCGACGCCCTCGTGGTGATCCCCGTGATGATGCAGCGGATCATGAAGCTCTCCGAGGAGGAGCGCTCCGGTGACTTCTCCCACCTGAAGGTGGTGGCCGCCTCGGGCTCGGCGCTGCCGGGGGACCTCGCCACCGAGTGGATGGACTGCTTCGGCGACAACCTCTACAACACCTACGGTTCGACCGAGGTGGCCTGGGCCACGATCGCTCAGCCTCAGGACATGCGTGCGGCACCGGGAACAGCCGGCAGGCCGCCGTACAACACAGTGGTGAAGATCTACGACGACAAGGACAAGCCGGTCGCCGATGGCGAGTCCGGTCGGATCTTCGTCGGCAACACCATGCTCTTCGGCGGCTACACCGGCGACGAGGCCGAGAGCAAGCACATGGTCGACGGTCTGATGTCCAGTGGCGACGTGGGTCGCTTCGACGAGGACGGCCGCCTCTTCGTGGAGGGCCGCGACGACGAGATGATCGTCTCCGGCGGGGAGAACGTCTTCCCCAAGGAGGTCGAGGACTGCCTGTCGCGCCACGAGAACGTCCAGGACGTGGCCGCGATCGGCGTCGAGGATGACGACTACGGCAAGCGGCTGCGGGCCTTCGTGGTCAAGGAGGGCGATGTCGACGCCGACACCCTCAAGGCGCACGTGAAGGAGAACCTCGCCCGCTTCAAGGTGCCGCGCGAGATCATCTTTCTCGACGAGCTCCCGCGCAATGCCACCGGCAAGGTCTTGAAGAAGGACCTCAAGGACTACGACGACGACGGGAAGCCGGCCGACTCAGGGGACGAGTGACCGGTCGTTCGACCACGGCTGGCACCATGGCGGCATGACTCTGGTGAACGGTGACCCGGCCCCTGACTTCACCCTCAAGGACCAGCACGGTCAGGACGCGACACTCTCGGCGTACGCCGGGAAGAAGTCGGTGCTGCTGGTCTTCTACCCGTTCGCCTTCAGCGGGGTCTGCACCGGCGAGCTCACCGGTCTGCGCGACCGGCTCGGCGAGTTCGAGACCGACCACACCACCGTGATGGCGCTGAGCTGCGACCCCCTGTACACCCAGCGCGCCGTGGCCGACCGCGATGGCATCTTCTTCCCGCTGCTCAGCGACTTCTGGCCGCACGGCGCGACGGCCAAGGCCTACGGCGTCTTCGACGAGATCTCGGGCTCCCCGATGCGTTCCTCCTTCGTCGTGGACACCTCGGGCTTGGTGCGCTGGGCGGGTCACAACCCCCGCGGAACCGCTCGGGACCTCGGCGAGCTCGCCCGCCAATTACAGAGTGTGGTCTAGTTCATAGGGACTACTTCCGGGATTCTGCTTGGCTCGGGGGCCCGAATAGTGCAATCTTGTACCTGTCGCGCCGCTGGTGACCCGAGACGCCAGCGGCGCGACTTTCATGTGCCCT
>JBDSBU010000105.1:0-7496 GCA_039921445.1 Marmoricola sp.
GAGCGCGACTGTGGCGGCGACTCGGACCGGCGCATCGTCGGTCCCGGAGACTGACCACCGACGTTTCTGACAGGGCGGCTGGTCAGATCCTCTAGTCTGCAGGTCCGCACCCCGACTGAGACGGTGGGCCATGCTGGACCTGTATCGGATCAAGACCGCCTTCACCGGCGTCAAGCGGCTGGCCACGCTGCCCCCGGAGGACAAGCAGGCCGGCATCGAGGCGTACCGCTTCTTCCAGCGGATGCAGGCCGGTGAGCCGACCGAGACCGCGGACGAGACCAAGGCCGTGGCCGACTACTACAAGATCCTGAACAACCTGCTCTCCGTCTTCGACCTCGAGAAGCTCTACATCCCACCGATGCTCGAGGAGTCCAAGGGCCTCTACGACAACCAGCTGCTGGTCGAGCGGGAGGTGCTTGGCGAGCTGCGGCTCTCGGACCCGAAGCGCTCGCACCTGCTCGACATGGGCTGTGGCCGCGGACGGATCGCGCACCACTTCGCGACGCTGACGGGCGGCGAGGTCTCGGGCTACAACATCGACCCCGACCAGGTGCAGAACGGCATCGACTGGGCCGCCGAGACCGAGATGAGCGACCGACTGCACTTTCAGGTCGGCAACCACCACGACCCTCTCGACTACGCCTCCGAGAGCTTCGACGGGTGCTTCTCCTTCCAGGCCGTCTGGCCGTTCTTCAAGAAGGAGGAGCTCGATGCCCACGCCGCAGAGATGTACCGCGTCTTGAAGCCGGGCTCGCGCTATGCCTGCTCGGAATACCTGCTCACGCCGTACTTCGACTGGAAGAACGACGAGCACGTCGCCCTGCACCGGTTGTTCCTGCCGACGCTGGCAGCCACGCAGTCGATGTACGCCGCGGACGTCTGCGCCGCCCTGGAACGCGCCGGCTTCCGCATCGTCTTGTCGGCACCCTCCAAGAGCGAGGCCTGGCCGCTGTGCGAGCAGAAGCGCGACCTGATCCTGTGGGGTCGCCGACTCGTGCGGGGACTCGAACGGATCAAGGTTGCCCCCGCCTGGGTGGAGGAGTCCCTCGATCTTCTCCAGAAGGGCGGCCAGGCCTGGACCGAGGCGGAACGGGCCAAGATCGCGGACCTGAACTGGAGGATCGTGGCCGAGAAGCAGTGAGTCGCGGCCGAACCACGCCGAATTCCTGACGATTCGGCAGTCAGGTCCGTGTCAGCCTCGACGGCGCACGGTGGAACCATGACAACCATCTCCTCCGACAGCGGCTCATCCGACAGCGGCCGCGGGGCGACCCGGACCTGGGACGAGCGTCCCTGGGGCTCATGGCACGTGCTCGCCGAGGGCGATGGCTGGAAGGTCAAGCGGCTCGTCGTACGACCTCATGCCCGACTCTCGCTGCAGTCGCACCAGCACCGTTCCGAACACTGGACGGTGCTCGCGGGCGTCGCGAGCTGTCAGGTCGACAGCGTGCCCACCGAGGTTCGGGTCGGTGACGAGGTGCACGTCCCCTGCGGGTCGACGCACCGGATCGCCAACACCGGCGAGGAGTGGCTGGAGATCGTCGAGCTGCAGCTCGGCGACTACCTCGGCGAGGATGACATCGTGCGTCTCGAGGACGACTACGGGCGCTGCTGAACGACGCTCACGGCTGCTCGCGCCGCATCAAGGGGCCTTGACCAGCACGCACTGACCGCTTCGTACGTCGCACCGCGCGATCCGCTCGCTGGTCTGGTCGCTATCGGCCAGCACCGGAGCGATCACGTGCTCGGCGTCCTCCCAGGCCCAGGCCAGCACCTTGAACCCCCACCCGCGCGGGGCTGTCATCGTCGCCCTGTCGGCGCCGTCGAGCGTCTGCGCCTCGAGGGTACGAAGCGCCATGACCTCACCGCCGATCGATCCCGGGGGGACCCAGAGCAGCCAGCGCCCGGGCCCGACGACGAGATCGTCGTAGCGCGGCAGCGAGCGGATTCGGCTGAGCTGGCCGGCATCGGAGAGCTCGGCGAGGTAAGGCGTCCCCGTGGCGCCGTCGCTTCCGTTGGCGCCCCCGGCCGCGACCACACCATTGGGGGTCCCGCGCAGGATGACCTGACCGGGTGCGGTCGTAGCGAGGTCGACGGTCGCGCTGTCCTTCAACGGCAGCCACACCAGGCCGGTGGCAGCGCCCTGCACGACCACCACGCCGTCATCGGTGACCGCCCGCACCCGTACCGGGTCACCTGCCCCGATCCTGCCCGGGTCCACCGGCACCGCACCCAGCCCGTCCCCGCCGCGGCGCACGTCGAAGCCGGTCACCACTGTGCGGCCCTCCTGGACCTCCACCATGACGATGTACCGGCCGTTCGGGGAGATCATCGGGCTGATGTCGCGCGACATCGACAGCTTGTGCGCCGTCGGCCCCGTGCCCCACCACCAGGTGCTGTCGTCGTTGAGCGCGATCCACCCTGCGTCCCCCGACTGCACCGACCACCACGCCCCGGGAACCTGCACGCCGTCGACATAGAGCTGCTTGTCCAGGACGTAGGGGATGCGGGGGGCCGTCCTGGCAAGCGGTGCGGGCGACTCGGTCGGGCTGGCCGAGTCGGTCGGTGTGGGCGCCTGGGTGCGGCTCGCTGCGGGTGGAGCCGGCTCCAGGTCCGGATTACCAGGCCCGATCAGAGAACCCACGGCGACCGCGCCCGCCACGATCAACACCACCACGGCTGCCACCAGCATCGGCAGCCAGTGCCGTCGAGCGGGGGCCGAGGGCTGTGTCACGGGGAGGGTCGGCATGGGTGGGACCTGCAGTCGGCCAGCGACCTCCCACAGCTCACGACTCAAGGTCTCTTCGATGTCGTCGCGCATGTCAGTTCTCCCTCCCGTCGGTGCCGGCCGCGACGAGCACGGTTCGGAGCACCTTGAGAGCGTGGTGGGCGGTGGATTTCACGGTGCCTCGGGAGCACCCGAGAGCGTCGGCGATCTCGGCCTCGCTGAGATCTTCGTAGTAGCGCAGCACGATCACCGCACGCTGCCGTGGAGGCAGGGACTTCACGTGCGGCCACAGCACCATCCGCTCCTCGGCCGCACCGTGCGATGTCCCCGGACCCGACGTCCTGGGCGGCTCTGGCGGGGCGTCGGTGAGCAGCTCGAGCTGTCTCGCCTTCGGCCGCCTCTGGGAGAGATAGGTGTTGGTGAGCATCCGACGCAGGTACGCCGCCGGCGACTCGGCCTCGGCGACGCGCGACCAGGATCGAAGCGCCTTGATCAGGGTCTGCTGCGCGATGTCCTCGGCGTCGGCGTGGTTGCCGGCGAGCAGGTAGGCGTAGCGGTAGAGCGAGGGCCACGCCTCGTCGGCGTACTCCTCGAACGTGACTGCACCCGAGCTGCTCTTCACGTCATTGATCATCCGGCACCATCCCTTCTGCCCATGTGACGCCACTCGACGCGGAAAGGTTGAGTCGCGGGCGAGACCTCCATCGAATGAGGCAGGATCTGTGGCTGAGGTTCCACGAGTGGGGAGCGCCATGACCAAGTTCGATGCCGACGAAGCAGGGATGAAGGCGTTCCTGGAACACATCGGCGCACGCGTGCGCGTCGCCGTCGACGAGACCGTTGCGGAGAGCGCCGAGGAGGATCTCGAGGTGGCCGTGGACCTCCTGCACCGACGCCTCAATGAGATCGCCGGCCTCGAGTTCGACCGGGCGTGGGCCCAGCAGGCGGTGGAGACCCTTCGTCGCGGGGAACAGCTCGAGATCCAGATCGGGTGAGCGACCAGACACGCGTCACGGTTGAATGCTTCCCATGACCCCCGAGGAGTTCCGAGCCGCCGCCCACGAGCTCGTCGACTGGATCACGGATCGACGCCTCGCGATCGAGGCCCGACCCGTGCGACCCGACGTGGAGCCCGGCGACATCGCCTCCCGGCTGCCCTCGACCCCGCCGCTCGGCGGTGATTCGGCCGCGAGCGTGCTGGCCGACCTGGAGTCCGTCGTCGCGCCCGGCATCACCGAGGTGCAGCACCCGATGAACTTCGGGTGGTTCCCCTCGAACGCCGCGCTGTCCTCCATCCTCGGCGACTTCGCCTCCTCGGGGCTCAGCTCGCTGGGGATCTCGTGGGAGTCCTCCCCCAGCCTCACCGAGGTCGAGGAGGTGGTCGTCGACTGGATGCGCCAGCTGACAGGTCTGAGTGAGAGATGGTCCGGCGTGATCCAGGACACGGCCTCGAGCGCCTGCCTGGTGGCGATGCTCGCCGCCCGTGAACGAGCCACTGACCACGCCCAGGTCGACGGGGGCCTGGGTCGTTTCGGCCACCCGCTGCACGTCTACACGACCGAGGAGGCGCACTCCTCGGTCCGCAAGGCAGCGCTCCTTGCCGGGTACGCCGCCCGGGACATCCGGCTCGTGGACGTCGACCCGTGGACGCGTGACATGCGCGCAGACCGTCTCGCAGAGCTGATGCAGGCCGACCTGGAGGCCGGTGGGGTGCCGGCGATCGTGGTCGCCTCGCTCGGCTCGACCGGCGTGACGGCCTTCGACCCGTTGCCGGAGATCGTCGAAGCGGCTTCGCCGTACGGTGCCTGGATCCACGTCGACGCGGCGATGGCCGGCGCCGCGATGCTGCTGCCCGAGCGCCGCGAGCAGTTCGCAGGGGTCGAGGACGCCGACTCGATCGCCTGGAACCCGCACAAGTGGATGGGCACCATCTTGGACACCTCGCTGCTCTATCTGCGCGACCCCGACCACCTGATCAGGGTGATGTCGACGAACCCGAGCTACCTGCGCTCGACGGTCGGTGGCGATGCGACCCAGTACCGCGACTGGGGGATCCCGCTCGGACGCAGGTTTCGTGCCCTCAAGCTCTGGTACCAGCTCCGCATCGATGGCCCCGACGCCATCCGCGAGCGCCTCCGACGTGACCTCGAGAACGCCGAATGGTTCGCCGCGGAGATGTCAGGGCGCCCGGACTGGGAGGTCGTCGCACCGGTCAGGCTCCAGACCGTCTGCATCCGGCACACCCCGGCAGGGTTGGGCCCGGGGAACTCCGAGAGGCTCAGCGAGCACAACCTCGCCTGGGTGCGGGCCCTGAACACCTCCGGGCAGGCGTTCGTGTCCCCTTCGATGCTCGACGACGTCTGGATGGCGCGGGTCTCGATCGGCACCGAGGGCACCGAGCGCCGACACCTGGTGAAGCTGATCGAGCTGATCGACGGGCTCACGCAGTCTGTCTGAGCCGACCCGGCTGGGTCAGGGCGTGGCCGGGCCGGATCGGCTCTGAGGCCGTTCATGTTCTGGTCAGGATCAGACGCCTACCGTTCGACCATGACAGCTGTCCTGGCTCCACTCCTGTACTCCCTCGGCTCGGTCGGCGTCTTGTTGGTGATGGCAGTCGTGTTCGCGGAGACCGGGCTTCTCGCCGGATTCTTCCTGCCCGGTGACTCGATCCTGTTCCTCACCGGGGCCCTCGTGGCCAGTCACGTGATCAGCCTGCCGCTCTGGCTCGTGGCCATCAGCGTCCTGTCCGCGGCGGTGATCGGTGACCAAGTGGGCTTCACCCTCGGGCGCCACTTCGGCCCTCGGCTGTTCTCGCGTCCCGACTCTCGGTTCTTCCGCAGTGAGTACGCCGATCGTGCTGCGCGATTCTTCGAACGCCATGGCGGCCGTGCCGTGATCCTGGCCCGCTTTCTCCCCGTGATCCGCACGTTCGTGCCTGCCGTCGCCGGCATCGCCGGCATGCCTCCCCGGCGGTTCACCGCGTTCAACCTCAGTGGTGGGGTGCTCTGGACCGGCTCGCTACTGCTCACCGGCTTCCTCTTCGGTGGCATCCCCTTCGTCGCGGCCCACATCGAGCTGATCACAATCGCCCTGGCCGGCGCATCGGCCCTGCCTCTCGGCGTGGCACTCCTGCGCCGCTTCCGACGCGAACCTCCGGACGGACCCGTAGCACCCCAGGATCAGGCAGCCACGCCGCTCCGTCCCAGCCACCGCGGAGACGCAGCCGACCCGAAGAACGATCAGTTCGCGCTCGTCGCCCTCCGCTCCAGCGTGAACGGCTGCCTCCCACACCCGAACTGATCGTCCGACGGTCGCAGCCGGCTCTGATCGCCTCGTCGGCAGACCGATCCCGCCGCACCGGATGCGCTGCGCGCACTCAGGCGTACGCCGCGGCGCGCCAGCGCTGATAGGCGTTCTCAAGGGCTGGCGTCTCGGCAGGCTCAGAGATGCTCAGCGGCTCGAGCTTCGGCGACGGCCCACCGGCCAACAGCACCGCTCCCGCAGCGGCGGCGCTCCGCATCGGGACGTGGAGGACCGGCCGCCCGAGCACATCGGCCAGCAACTGACGCACCCACGGGTCGCGGGCCCCTCCGCCCACCGCCAGAAAGCGGCTCGCCTCGACGTCCAGCAGCTCCCAGGCGCGGCGAACCAGGAAGGTCTGAGCCTCCAGCGCAGCCCGCGCTGCCTGGGCAGGGGTCAGTGCGCCGCCCCGCTCGGTGCTCCACCCCGCTCCGGGGAGAGAAGACCCGAGTGCCCCGCGCTCGGTCGAGACGAATGGCGCGAACAGCACCCCGCCCGCGCCGGGAGGCGTCTTCTGGGCCAGAGCACACAGCTGGTCCCAGGTGAGGTCCAGCTCCCGCTGCGCCCAGGAGAGCGCCAGCCCGGCGTTCTGCGCGGCCACCATCGCGTAGTGGTCACCCCGAACACCGGAGTAGACGTGCACCCCGTTCCAGCCGGTCCCGGTCGGTGGTCCGGTCTGCGGATCGATGACCTGGGCGCCGGTGCCGAGGTTGACCACCACGTCGCCGGCCCGCCAGCCATCGACGGCGTGCTCGAGGGTCACCAGTGACACCGGGGTGTCTCCGCCTCCGACCACGACCTCCGCGTCCTGCCAGGTCCCGACGAACTCGAGCGACGGCCTCACGGTGGGCAGCAGGCGAGCAGGGACCAGGGCCGAGGCGTCCGTTGACCAGGCCCCACCGGTCACGTCCCAGAGCAGGGTGCCAGAGGCGTCCGACGGGTCGGTGGCGGTGCTTCCGGGCACCAGGTGCTCGCGAACCAGGTCCTTGGGCAGGGCCACCCGTTCGGCGCGCGCCACGACTTCGGGCTCGTTCTCGGCCAGCCAGGCAAGGACTGGTCCGGTCATGCCAGCCGCCCATGGGCTCCCGAGTCGACCCAGCACGGAGGGCGACAGCGCGTCCCAGCGAGGCCTCATGGCATCGGCGCGCGCGTCAGGCCAGAGCACGGCGGGACGCATCGGGACCCCGTGCTCGTCCACCAGCACGGTCCCGTGCATCTGCCCGGTGACGCCGACGGCGCGTACGTCGTACCTCTCGGTCATGGGGCGTGCCAGATGGTCCACGGCGCGGGTCCAGTCGCGCGGGTCCGCCTCGGTCCGTCCGGGGCCCGGTCGCGTCAGCGCCAATCCCAGCTCTTGCTCCTGCAGCGCGACCCCGTCCGCACCGAGCGCGATCACCTTCAGCGAGCTGGTGCCGACGTCGATGCCGAGCCAGGCAGGTGGACTGGGACGTTTGCGGACCACTGCTCC
>JBDSBU010000106.1:0-7464 GCA_039921445.1 Marmoricola sp.
GTGCTTCTTCACGTCGGGGGTCAGCAGCGTGTCGAGGCTGATGTCCTTGGCGTGCTGGGAGGACACCACGACGGTGTCGACGCGCACGGGACGGTTGTCGTCGTCGTACTCGATGGTGACCTGGGTCTTGCCGTCGGGACGCAGGTAGGACAGCGTCCCGTCCTTGCGGACCTCGGTGAGGCGCTCGGCAAGACGGTGCGCGATCGTGATCGGCAGCGGCATCAGCTCAGGGGTGTCGTCGCAGGCGTAGCCGAACATCAGGCCCTGGTCGCCGGCGCCCTGCTTGTCGAGCTCGTCGATCGACGAGCTGACGCGAGCCTCGTGGCCATGGTCCACCCCGGCGGCGATGTCGGCGGACTGGCCGCCGATGGCCACCTGCACGCCACACGACTTGCCGTCGAAGCCCTTGAGCGAGGAGTCGTAGCCGATCTCGAGGATCTTCGCGCGGACCAGCTCGGCCACGGGAGCGTATGCGTTGGTGCGCACCTCACCGGCCACGACGACGAGCCCGGTGGTCAGCAGGGTCTCCACTGCGACGCGCAGGTTCTGCTTGTCCGAATCGTGCTCGAGCAGGAAATCCAGAACCGTGTCGCTGATCGCGTCGGCGATCTTGTCGGGGTGACCCTCGGTCACCGACTCGGAGGTGAACAGTCTTCCGGTCACTTCTCTACTCCTGAACAGGTGGTGGGGGCGCGAACGCCAGGCATGCGCGGTCCGATCTCGGCCGCGACGAGCCTAGCCGAGCCGTCCACGAATCCGACCACCGTCTCACCGGCGCGTCAGCCTCGCCGCAGCTCCAGGACCCGGTCCCAGACCACGTGGGCCAGGGCCGCCTTGGAACCCAGCGGCACGGGTACGGCGCCTCCGGCGGTGTCGAGCACCACGGCCTCGTTGTCCTCGGCACCGAAGACGGCTCCGCCGCTGACGTCGTTGACCACGAGCAGGTCGCAGCGCTTGCGGGCCAGCTTGGCGCGGGCATGCTCCATCACCGACCCGGAGGAGTCTCCGGTCTCGGCAGCGAAGCCCACCACGACGATGTGGTCGTTGGGTCGGTCGGCAGCCAGGCCGGCGAGGATGTCGTCGTTCTGGACCAGTGCGATGTCGGGGCTGCTGCCGTCCTCGCGCTTCTTGATCTTCGAACCGGCCACCGACGCCGGTCTGAAGTCGGCGGGAGCCGCGGCCATCACCACGGCATCCGCGGAGGCGCAGGCCTCGAGCACCCGCTCCTGCAGCTCGGCCGTGGTCTCGACCCGGACCACCTTGACGCCCGCCGGGTCGGGCAGGGTGACGTTGGCGGCGACGAGGGTGACCTGGGCGCCGCGGGCAGCAGCCGTGCGGGCGAGTGCATAGCCCTGTCGCCCCGAGGAGCTGTTGCCGAGGAAGCGCACAGGGTCGAGGTACTCCCTGGTGCCACCAGCGGAGACGACCATGTGCAGACCCGCGAGGTCCTGGCCGCTGCGGTGCGCCTGGGACCGGGCAAGCACGTCGAGCGCGAGGGCGAAGAGCTCACTGGGCTCGGGCAGCCTGCCCTTGCCGGTGTCGGCACCGGTCAACCTGCCCTCAGCGGGCTCGACCACGACGGCGCCGCGCTCGCGCAGGGTGGCCACGTTGGCCTGTGTGGCCGGGTGCTCCCACATCTCGGTGTGCATCGCGGGGGCGAAGACCACCGGACAACGAGCAGTCAGCAAGGTGTTGGTGAGCAGGTCGTCGGCCAGGCCGTGGGCGGCCTTGGCGAGCAGGTCGGCGGTGGCAGGAGCAACGACCACCAGGTCGGCCCCCTGGCCGATCCGCACGTGCGGCACCTGGTGCACGTCGTGCCACACCTCGGCGCTGACCGGCTTGCCGGACAGGGCTGCCCAGGTGGGGGCACCGACGAACTCCAGGGCACTACGGGTCGGCACGACCGTGACGTCGTGGCCGGACTCGGTGAAGCGACGCAGGAGCTCGCAGGCCTTGTAGGCCGCGATCCCGCCACTCACGCCGAGGACGACGGACGGTCGGTGTCCGACCGCCTCGACCACCGGCTGCTGGTCCACCGGGAGCTACCTGATCACTCGGCGGCGGGCTCGGCGGCGGGCTTGGCGGCCTTGGTGGCCTTGGCGGGCTTGGCCGCCGCGGCCGCAGCCTCGGCGGCGATCGCGTCGGGGTCGATGTCCTCGCAGGTCAGCAGGTCAGCGTTGATCTCGCGGAGCGCGATCGAGAGCGGCTTCTCCTGCACGTGGGTGTCCACGAGCGGGCCGACGTACTCCAGGAGGCCCTCGCCGAGCTGGGAGTAGTAGGCGTTGATCTGACGAGCACGCTGGGCGCTGTAGAGGACCAGCTTGTACTTGGAGTCGGTCTTGGTCAGCAGGTCGTCGATAGGGGGGTTCGTGATCCCCAGGGCAACGGGCTGGACACCGGACACGCTCATGGAGCCTCACTTAAGAACAGAATTGGGTGTTGCGACTGCCTCAGGACGGCGAAGTGGTCCCGGACCGCATCAACTCTACCAACTCCGCACCCGCATCGTGAATCTGCCGGTTCACGACGGTGGCGTCGAACTCCGGCTCGGCCGCCATCTCCTCGCGGGCACTGGCGAGCCGACGCTCGCGCTCGGCCTCGTCCTCGGTCCCTCGACCCACCAGACGACGCACCAGCTCCTCCCACGAGGGCGGTGCCAGGAAGACGAATCTGGCCTCCGGCATCCGCTGCCGCACCTGACGGGCGCCTTGGAGGTCGATCTCCAGCAGCGCCGGCCGCGCGGCCGACAGCGCCTCCAGCACAGGGCCCCGCGGCGTGCCGTAGCGAGCACCTCGGTGTACGACGGCCCACTCGAGGAGCTCGTCGTCGGCCACCAGCCGGTCGAACTCCTCCTCGGTGACGAAGTGGTAGTGCACACCGTCCTGCTCGCCGGGTCGACGGCGACGGGTGGTGGCCGAGACCGATATCCAGATCTCGGGATGCTGCTCGCGCACCCAGGCCGTGACCGATCCCTTGCCGACCGCGGTGGGACCGGCAAGGACGGTGAGCCGTGAGGTGCCACGGGCCTCCGGCTCGGACTGCGAGGTCAAGAGGCGCTGAACTCCTCGACCAGGGCCGCGACCTGCTTGGAGCCCAGGCCCCGCACCCGACGGGTCTCGGAGATCTTGAGCTTCTCCATCACCGCGCGGGCGCGCACCTTGCCGATGCCGGGCATGGACTGGAGGAGCTCGCTGACGCGCATCTTGCCGACCACCTCGTTGACCTGGCCCTCGGCGACCACCTCGGCGAGGGAGGCGCCGGAGTGCTTGAGGCGGTTCTTCAGCTCGGCGCGCTCGCGTCGGGACGCAGCAGCCTTCGTCAGCGCCGCCTGGCGCTGTTCGGGGGTGAGCGGCGGCAAGGCCACGTAGACTTCCTCGACTTTCTGCCCGAGAAGAGTGTTCTGCCGGACCCGGTGCAATCTAGTCACGGCGACGCGCGACCTGCAACGCGGCAGGGCATGCCTCTTCTCACATGCCGGGCTCAAAGCCCGAAGTTGACCTTGCAGACGTCGCGCGCCTGCCCCTCGATCTGCCCGGCTGCATCCGCCACCTCGGGTGTGCCCAGCTGGCTGGCTGCGTCCTGGATCGCCTTGACGTCCGCGGGACTTGTGCCCGCCGGTGCCTTGCCGTCGGTGAACTTCGAACGATCCACCTTCGCCCTGTCGAGGGCGCGGTCGAGATTCTCCACGGCGTTGAGAAAGACCTGCCACTCGTCCTTGAGGTCGGGCGGCGACTGCTCGGCGAGATCACGCAGCATTGGAAGGTGCTCGAGCAGGGCCACGCTGCCAGCGTCGGAGGAGACCATGTCGGCGAGCTCCTTGCGGTGTCCCTCGACGGCCGAGCAGTAGCTCTGCACCGGGTCACCCCCGCAGGCGGAGAGCAGCAGCATCAGGCCGGCCAACACGGTGGCCGTCCCCCGACGGGAGGTCCGGGCGATCACCGCGAGACCCGGCGCAGCTCGGCGAAGGAGTCCAGGGAGCGACCCACCGCCTCCACCAGGTCCGAGCCTCGCGGACCGGCGCCGAGGATCTCCCGCGAGCTCGACGGGAGCACCAGGTCGAGCACGTCACCGAAGATCCGGCGTACGTCGTCCGCGGTGCCGCCCTGCGCGCCGATGCCGGGCACCAGCAACGGGCCGCCGATGGCCAGGTCCTCGGCCGTGTCAGAGATCGTGGCCCCGACGACGGCTCCGAACGATCCCATCGGGCTCGCGCCCGAGTTGAGCTCGGCGAGCCGGCCCAGCACGGTGCCGGCGACGGTGGCCCCCGCGTCGGTGCGCGCGTGCTGGAACTCCCGCCCCTCGGGGTTGGAGGTCAGCGCCAGGACGAAGACGCCCTTCCCGTGGGCCTGAGCGGTCTCGATCATCGGGTCCAGGCTGCCGAAGCCGAGATACGGAGTTGCGGTGATCGCGTCGACTGCCATGGGTGCGGCCGGGTCGAGGTAGGCCTCGGCGTAGGCCTGCCCGGTGGAACCGATGTCGCCACGCTTGACGTCGAGAACCACGAGCGCTCCAGCCTCACGAGCGGTCTCGATGACCCGCTCAAGCACCGCGATGCCGCGGGACCCGAATCGCTCGAAGAACGCCGACTGTGGCTTGATCGCGGCAACGTGGGGTGCCAGCGCCTCGGTGGCGCTCAGCGCGAACCGCTCCAGACCGTCCGCGGAGTCCGGCAGGCCCCATGCCTGGAGGAGGCCACGATGCGGGTCGATGCCGGCGCACAGCGGTCCGCGCTCGGCCATCGCCTCCCAGAGCCGCTCACCGAACGGGGGCTGGTCCTCGAGCTGGTTCACGAGCGCCGCCCCGAGTGCTGCGAGCTCTCACGCGAGGCCAGTTCGACGCCCAGCCGGCGGTTGGTCCGCCCCGGCCACAGGGGTCCCTCGTAGGCGAAGGCGGTGTAGGCCTGAAGCAGGTCTGCGCCGGCCTCCAGTCGCTCCAGAGCGTCCGCGACGGTGGTCAGGCCGCCAACGCCGATCAGGGTGAGGTCCTCTCCCACACGGAACCGGAGCAGTCTCATCACCTCGTTGGCCCGCTCCCGCAGCGGTGGACCCGACAGTCCTCCACCTCCTGCGGCGGCGACCTTCGCCTCGGTGCTCTGCAGCCCGGCGCGCGAGACGGTCGTGTTGGTGGCCACGATGCCGTCCAGCCCGATGTCGAGCGCGAGGTCGGCCACCTCCGAGACGTCCTCGTCGCTGAGGTCGGGAGCGATCTTGACCAGGAGCGGCACTCGACGTGTCGAGACATCATCGGCACGGCGGCGTACGGCGCGCAGCAGAGGCTCAAGCCGGCTGACCGCCTGCAGGTCGCGCAGACCCGGGGTGTTCGGGGAGGAGACGTTGACGACCAGGTAGTCGGCGAAGGGCGTCAACAGCGTCGTGGACAACTCGTAGTCGGCGATCGCGGCGTCCTCCGGCACCACCTTGGTCTTGCCGATGTTGATTCCGAGCGGCACTCCAGAGTGCCGTTCAGGGCGGGCGGCCCGCTCGGCGAGCCGGCGTGCGACCGCCTCGGCGCCGTCGTTGTTGAAGCCCATCCGGTTGACCACGGCCCGGTCGGCGGTCAGTCGCGCGAGCCGAGGCTTGGGGTTGCCCGGCTGCGGCTCGCCGGTGACGGTGCCGACCTCGATGAAGGCGAAACCCATGTTGGCCAGGGCATCGATCCCCACTGCGTTCTTGTCGAACCCGGCAGCCAGTCCCATCCTCCCCCGGAACTCCAGGCCCAGCGCCCGGGTGGCGCCGGCCCCGCCCGAGGGCAGACGGCCACCGAGAGCTCCGGTCAGCGGTGCCGCCGCGCGGATGGCACGAAAGGCCGCGTGGTGGGCGACCTCGGGGTCGGTACGGCTCAGCACCTTGTCGAAGAACTGGTCGTAGAGGGTCATCAGGCGTCGTCCTCCGCGGCGGCGGCCTGCCCGTGCCGGGCCCAGTCCTGCAGCGAGCGCACACCGATGTCGGAGGCGCGCATCGCCTCGATGCCCTGGACCGCGGCGCCGAGCCCCTGGACGGTGGTGATGCACGGGATGTTGGTCAAGATGGCCGCCGTACGGATCTCGTAGCCGTCCAGCCGAGGCGACCCGCCTCCCGTGCTGGTGCCGTGCGGAGTGTTCACCACCAGCTGCACGTCGCCGTCCAGGATCTTTCCGACGATGGTCTTCTCTCCGTCAGCGGCGTCGCCCTCGCTGTGCTTGCGTACGACGGTGGCCGAGACCCCGTTGCGCCGGAGCACCTCGGCGGTGCCCTTGGTCGCCAGGATCTCGTAGCCGAGATCGGCCAGGCGCTTGACCGGGAAGACCATCGTGCGCTTGTCCCGGTTGGCCATCGAGACGAAGACCCGACCGGTCAGCGGCAGCGAGCCGTAGGCCGCCGTCTGCGCCTTGGCGAAGGCCTTGCCGAAGTCGGCGTCGAAGCCCATCACCTCGCCGGTGGAGCGCATCTCCGGGCCGAGAATGGCGTCCACGGTCTTGCCGTCGAGGGTCTTGAACCTGTTGAACGGCATCACCGCCTCCTTGACCGCGATCGGTGCGTCACCGGGCAGGTCACCGCCATCACCCGAGGCCGAGAGCAGCCCCACTGCGCGCAGCTCGGCGATGGTCTCGCCCAGCATCACCCGCGCGGCAGCCTTGGCCAGCGGGGTGTTGGTGGCCTTGGAGACGAACGGCACGGTCCTGCTGGCACGCGGGTTGGCCTCGAGCACGTAGAGCACGTCGGAGCCGAGGGCGAACTGGATGTTGATCAGGCCACGGACACCGACGCCCTTGGCGATGGCCTCGGTCGCCTGCCGGATCCGGTCGATCTCCTCCTTGCCCAGGGTGATCGGTGGCAGCGCACAGGACGAGTCGCCAGAGTGGATCCCGGCCTCCTCGATGTGCTCCATCACGCCGCCGAGGTAGAGATCGGTCCCGTCGTAGATCGCGTCGACATCGATCTCCACCGCGTCGTCGATGAAACGGTCGACCAGCACCGGGTGCTCGGGGCTGATCTCGGTCGCCCGCTCGATGTAGCCGCGCAGCGACTCGTCGTCGTAGACGATCTCCATGCCCCGGCCGCCGAGGACGTAGGACGGTCGCACCAGCACCGGGAAGCCGATGGTCGCGGCGATCGCCTGGGCCTCGGAGAAGGACGTGGCCATCCCGTGCTTGGGAGCCGGCAATCCGGCCTCGGCGAGCACCCGACCGAAGGCTCCGCGCTCCTCGGCGAGATGGATCGCCGAAGGCGACGTACCGACGATCGTGACGCCGGCATCCTCGAGACCCTGCGCGAGCCCGAGAGGGGTCTGGCCGCCGAGCTGGCAGATCACGCCTGCGATCGGGCCGGCCTGGCGCTCGGCGTGCACGATCTCGAGCACGTCCTCGAGAGTGAGCGGCTCGAAGTAGAGCCGGTCGGAGGTGTCGTAGTCGGTGGAGACGGTCTCGGGGTTGCAGTTGACCATCACAGTCTCGTAGCCGGCCTCGTGCAGCGCCATGCTCGCGTG
>JBDSBU010000107.1:0-29740 GCA_039921445.1 Marmoricola sp.
GGCGCGAACCTCGACGAGCACGAGAACCCGGGCGAGGCGACTCTGCAGGTCCTGCACGGCCGCGTCACCCTGGTGGCGGGGGAGGACCGGTGGAACGGGTCGCCCGGCGACCTGATGACCATCCCCGACTCCCGGCACGCCCTGGAGGCCGTCGAGGACTCGGCTGTCCTCCTGACGGTGGCCAAGCGGGGCTGAGCCACCCGCCCGCGTCGTCACCGGGGCGTTGCCCTCGCGCTCAGCTTCGGGCCTGGGAGTGATGGTCGTGGAGCGAGAGGAAGCGGGCTGGTTGGGCCAGTTCGAGTCCACCCTCCTCGATCCACTTGGTGCTCTCGAGCCGGGCGCGTTCGATCAGCTCGGCGGCGTGGCTGAAGTCTGCCGCCGAGACGGCCATCGGGCACAGCGGCGGAACCAGGCGGATGGCGACTCCCGGAGGTGGGTGGGCTACGTCGGTGATCAGGCGCTGCTCGATCAGGAAGGTGAGGGCGTGCAGAGCTACGCCGAGAGCCGAGCGGGGCGCTTGCGGGAGTGCACAGGCCACTCCCGCGGGGAGGACATAGATCTGTGTGGCACCGAGGCCGGCTGCCTCGCCGACACCGGAAGCTGAGGCGAGGGCGCCGTCGATGAGCGAGCGGCCCTCGACCTCGATCGGCGCGAAGATGCCCGGGATGGCAGCGCTGGCCCGAACGGCTCTCGCCGGAGACCCCTTCGAGATCAGGACCGCGTCGCCGGTGAGGAGATCGGTGGCGAGCACGTGCACGGGGATGGGGGTCTCGGCGAGGTCGTCGATGGTGGTGTGCGCGCGGATCATGTCGCCGAGCGGCTCGCTGTCGCTGATCCAGGTGGTCAGACCCGTGACACCACGAAGGAGCTGGGTCGGCCGGACCGGAAAGACGTCGTGGCGTCGTAGCTGCGTCCAAAGGCTGGCCAGCTGTGCCAGCGAGTCCTCGGACATTCCATGGTCCGCGACCCAGAGCGCGTTGACCGCACCGGCTGAGGTGCCCACGAGCAGGTCGGGTTGAACCCCGTGTGCCGCAAGGGCCTGGAGCATGCCCACCTGCACTGCCCCCAGGCTTCCTCCACCCGAGAGCACGAACGCGGTGCTCATGATTGGCCCAAGGACGAGAGCGGATGGCGCAGGTCCGCCAGTTGCCGAGGGTCGACGACGGATCGGCTCCGGACCAGCGCCTTGACCTCCTCGATGGTGTCCCACACGTTGACGTGCATCCCGGCGAGCACCCGTCCCTCGGCCAGCCAGAACGCCATGAAGGCGTTGTCCGCCGGATCTCCGCGGAGCACGACCTCAGGGGAGGTTCCGCGGGGTACGTGGCCGGCGTACTCCAGACCGGTGTCGTACTGGTCGGAGAAGAAATAGGGCACGGCGTCGTAGTCCACGTGCTCGCCGATCATCGACCTGCCGGCCGCGTAACCCCCATCCTGGGCGTTGGCCCAGTGGTCCACCCGGACCCGTTGCTGCAAGGTCGGGTTGAACCAGTTGGCCACGTCGCCGGCTGCGAAGACGTCCGGCGCGGACGTCAGCAACGACTGGTCGCACACGATCCCGTTGTCCACCGCGATGCCGGCCGCTTCCGCCAGCTCGGTGTTCGGTGAGATGCCGACGCCGACGACCACGGTCTCTGCTCGGAGGTGCTCCCCGGAGGTGGTGATGATGCCAGTGACGGCGCCTTCCCCGACGAGGCTCCGAACCCCCTCACCCAGCCGGAAGTGGACGCCCTGGGCGGTGTGCAGGTCGATGAAGTACCGACCGATCTCGGGTCCGACGACGCCGTGCAGCGGTGTCTGCTGGGGTTCGATCACGGACACCTCGCAGCCGTGCCCGCGGGCTGCGGCGGCCACCTCGAGCCCGATCCATCCGGCACCCACGATCACGATCGGGCCACCGGTCTGCAAACGGGCACGCAGGCTGTCGGATTGAGCCGCGCTGCGCAGGTAGAGCACGTTGGCCAGATCCGCACCCGGCACGTCGAGCCGGCGCACCGAGGAGCCGGTGGCGATCAGGAGTCGCTCCCAGGACAGCTCGTCACGGTCGTCCAAGGTCAGCGTGTGTCCTTGGGGATCGAGCCGAGTTGCCTGCACCCCCAGTCGCAGCTCGATGCGCCGCTCGACGTACCACTCCAGCGGATGCAGTACGGCGGTCTCGGGGGCCGCCGTGCCGGCGAGGACCTGCTTGGACAGAGGTGGGCGGTCATAAGGCAGTGAGCTCTCGTTCCCGACGAGCACCACCGGACCTTCATGGCCGCCGTCACGGATCGCCTCGATGGCGCGCGCCGAGGCGAGTCCACCCCCGACGATGACCAAGGGCTGCTCATTCATTGCGGTCTCCTCGCCAGGTCGAAGAACTCCTGTCGTGAACGCGGATCCTCGCGGAGCAGCCCATGCAGGGCAGAGGTCAGCGTGACCGTGCCTGCGGCCTGGACTCCTCGCATGGACATGCACATGTGCTCGGCCTCGATGATCACACCGACGCCTTTCGGCGCAAGCTGTTGCTGGAGCCAGTCGGCCACCTGCTGGGTCAGTCGCTCCTGGACCTGGAGGTCCTTGGCGAAGAGCTCGACCACACGAGCGAGCTTCGACAACCCGAGGATTCGGTCCGCCGGGAGATAGGCCACATGGGCCACCCCGTGGAAGGGAAGGAGGTGGTGCTCGCACAAGGAGTGGACCGGGATGCTGCGCGCGAGCACGAGCTCGTCGTAGCCCTCGTCGTTGGGGAAGGTGGTCAGGTCGAACTCACGCGGGGTGAGCAGCTCGGCGTACGCCGCGGCCACTCGGCGAGGGGTGTCGACCAGATGAGGACTGGCAGGGTCACGTCCGAGGGCCCGAAGGAGGTCGGACGTCGCCTGCTCGACCGCGGCGCCGTCGACCCGCTCGCGGTCGTGCACCACATGCAGGCGGCCAACAGGGACGGCACTCATGCGTGAATCCTGGCGAGTCGGGCAAGCGCCACAGCCGCCACCAGCAGACCGAAGTCGCGCAGGGCCACGTCGTAGTAGCCCGAGAGGGTCAACAGGTTCACGATGATGCCGCCGAGCCAGGCTGCCACCAACCAGGCCCCGAATCGTGGCGCGATCGCGACCGACAGGCCAGCGATGATCTCCACGACGCCCACTGCGTACATGGCCTGCGCCCCGTTGCCGGGCACGAGGTCGTTGATCCAGGGGGCGAGGTAGGAGTCCCACTGCACAAGCACGTTGGTGAACTTGTCGATCCCGAAAAGGATCGGGGCAAGGGTGAAGATGCTGCGCAGCAGGAAGAACGCCTGGTAGCTGGGGTCGAAACGGTCGTGCGCGGCCTCGGTGCCGCCGGTGCGGATGGCGCTGTCGTGGATGGTCATCGGAATAGTCCCTTCTAAAAGAGTTCGTGATTCATCTTAGAACCGTTGAGGGACTAGCGTCAATGGATCTTTGCTTTAGAATGGCGGAATGAGCGTTGACGATCCGACCGACCCGATCTCGACCGTGGCTGTTCTCGACGAGCCCACGCGCCGGCGTCTCTACGAGTACGTCGTTCGCGCCAGGGGCCCGGTCGGCCGGGACGAGGCCTCCCAGGCCATGGAGATCGGTAGGCCGACCGCCGCCTTCCACCTCGACCGACTGGTCGAGGAGGGACTCCTCGAAGTGGTTCACGAACGCCTGACGGGACGAAGTGGCCCGGGTGCCGGCCGGCCGTCCAAGCTCTACCTCCGGTCCGCCCGTGACGTGGAGGTCTCGCTTCCGAATCGTCGCTACGAGCTGGCCGGGGAGCTGCTCGCTGCCGCGATCGAGGACGCCGACACCGCCGGCACGCCGATCCGAGAGGCCGTGGCGCGTCGGGCTCTGGAGGCGGGACGTCGGATGGGTGAGCTGTCCGAGGGCGCTGACCCACTCCCTGTGCTGGAGGCGCAAGGCTTCGAGCCGCGCACCGAGGATGGTGTGCTCAGGCTGGGGAACTGCCCGTTCCACAACCTGGCCAAGGAGCACACGGGACTGGTCTGCGGGATGAACCTGCACCTGCTCGAAGGACTGCTCGAGGGTCTTGAGTCCGCGTCGTTCATCGCCAAGCTGGCTCCGAGTCCGGACAACTGCTGCGTGGTGCTGGAACCCGCGTGATCGGTCAGCCGTAGACGACGATGGCGGCGAGGACCGCGCTCGCCAGGATCAACATGCTGGACCCCAGAGCAAGAACGGGCACGATCGCGGCCCTGAGTCGCTCGTCGGCCTGCTGCTCGATGTGGGACCTCCGCAGGCCCGCCACCAAGGCCACGCCTGCTACGACCAGGCACATGCACGCGAGTGCCGCGGACACCCCGAGCGGAAACGCCCGCTCATGGCGAACCAGGACCAGCACCCCGTTGCCGATGATGCCCAAGGTCGTCCGGGTCCACGCAAGGGTGGTGCGCTCGCGTTGGAGACCTGGGTCAAGCGCTCGCGACCTCATCCCAGCAGCTCACCCGACAGCACTGCCGCAAGCGCCAGCCCCACGAGAACCAGGCCGACTGCGACGACGACCGGCAGCAGACCACGCTTGAGGTGGTGCCCCGCACTCATGGCTCGCTGCACCAGCAGCCACCGGACCAGCCCACCGGCTGCCGCCGCGACGGCGAGCAACGCGAAGAGCAAGCCCGAAAGCTCGCGAAACTCGTCGGACCCCAGATCAGGCGCGAACTGGATGACGGCGACCGCCGCAGCCATCAGCGCCAAGCAGGTCCGCATCCATGCCAGGAAGGTGCGCTCGTTCGCCAACGTGAAGCGGTAGTCGAGTGGCGCCCCAGTGAGTGAGTCGAAATCTGCTCCGGCGTCGTCGTTTCGCGGCGACTGCTCCTCGGTCATCTGTTCCTCATTTCCGTTGAGTCGATGATGACTGATCCACGACCCTCACTCAGCGCTCGATCGTGCCGTAGGTCCCAAGCGATACTTTGGGGTCCACCACGCCGTCTTGGGGACTGCACCATGGCGGTCACCCCCTCCAGTACCTACGCTGCCGATATGACCGATGTCGTTGAGCGCCCTGTCAGATGGCTGAAGGTACTGGACCAGACCCGCTGCATCGGCTGCCATGCCTGCACGACTGCGTGCAAGAGCGAGAACGAGGTGCCCCTGGGCGTCACCCGGACCTACGTGAAGTCGGTCGATGTGGGGGAGTTCCCGCAGGTTCGGCGGGCCTTCCAGGTGACGCGCTGCAACCAGTGCACTGATGCGCCTTGTGTGACGGCATGTCCGACGGAGGCGATGTACAAGCGCCCTGACGGGATCGTGGACTTCGACAAGAGCATCTGCATCGGGTGCAAGGCCTGCATGGCCGCGTGCCCCTACGACGCGATCTTCATCAACCCCGAGGACCACTCGGCCGAGAAGTGCAACTTCTGCGCTCACCGCATCGATGGCGGGCTCGAGCCAGCCTGCGTCACCGTCTGCCCCACCGAGGCCATTCTGGTCGGAGACATGAACGACCCGACGTCGAAGGTCGCTCAGGCGGTGAAACGGCAGCCGGTCCTCGTGCGTCGCCCTGAGAAGGAGACCGGTCCCGGTCTGTTCTACCTCGGCGCCCACCAGGCGACCCTGGACCCGCTGGGCGCCAAGCGCCCCGAGGGCGGCCTCTACGCATGGTCCACGCAGGGGCCCCCGGACCCGCAGCTCGTGCCATCGGGTCACCCCGAGGGAGCAAGGTCCTCGGCGGCCGCACTCCTCTCCTACGACATCCCGCACTACGCCCCGTGGGGCTGGCGGGTGAGTCTCTACACCTGGACCAAGAGCATCGCCGCTGGTGCCTTCATGGTGGCGATCCTGTTCGCCTTCACCGGGTTGATGAAGTGGGACGACCCTGTGACCCGCTACGTCGCGCCGCTGCTGGCGCTGGTGTTCCTCGGCATCACTGGCGTGCTGCTGATCTGGGACCTCAAGCATCCGTTCCGGTTCTGGCTGATCTTCACCCGGCATCAGTGGGGAAGCTGGCTGGTGCGCGGGTCGTTCATCATCGGGGCCTTCGGAGCCGCGGCGTTCGCCTCCCTGGTGGTCGGCGTGCTCGACATGCGGACAACTCAGCAGGTGGTTGGCGTGATCGGGGCCGTGACGGGTCTGGCGACGGCCTGCTACACCGCCTACCTCTTCGCGCAGGCGAAGGCCCGCGACCTGTGGCAAAGCCCTCTGCTTCCCGCGCACCTCGCGGTGCAAGCGGTGTTGGCTGGAACTGCCTCGCTGCTGCCGTTCTCCTTCGTCATGGGCGACGACAGCTCGGTCCGGGCACTGGAGATCGTGCTGGCGGTCTCTGCGGTGGCTCACCTGCTGCTGGTGTGGAGCGAGACCACGCTGCCGCACGTCACCGCCCACGCCCGCCTGGCAGGGCACGAGATGACTCGTGGCAAGTTCGCCACCTTCTTCCGGGTGGGTGTGGTGGGGGTGCTGGTCTCAGCTGCCGCCCCTGTGATCGGAGTCATCGCGGTCCCGTTCGCCCTGATCGGCCTGTTGGCGCACGAACACGCCTATGTGCAGGCCGGCCAATCCGTTCCGCTGGCTTGAGAAGGAGACCCATGACGTCGAAGAAGACCAACCGCGTGTCCCTGATGGAGCGCGCACGTCGCGTCTCTGCCGCCCGCAAGGACGTCGAGGCTCGCGGCGAGACGTTCTACCAGGGTGCGAGCGGTGTGCACCTGGCTGCCTTTCCGCCCAAGGAGCGGTGGGACGACTGGGTGGAGCTGGACTCCCGGGCCTGGCCCCGCCGGGAGGAGCACCACTACATGTTGGTGCCCACCACCTGTTTCAACTGCGAATCGGCCTGCGGGCTGCTGGCCTACGTCGACCGCGACGACCTGCACGTGCGCAAGTTCGAGGGCAACCCCGAGCACCCCGGCAGCCGAGGACGCAACTGCGCGAAGGGCCCGGCGACGATCAACCAGGTCACCGACCCTGACCGCATCCTCTACCCGCTGCGAAAGGTGGGGGAGCGTGGCGAAGGGCAGTGGGAGCGGGTCTCGTGGGACGAGGTCCTGGACACGCTCGGTGAGCGGCTGCGCAAGGCGATCATCGAAGAGCGGCAGAACGAGATCATGGTGCACATCGGGCGCCCCGGCGAGGATGGATTCACCGAGCGGGTGCTCGCGAGCTGGGGTGTGGACGGCCACAACTCGCACACGAACGTCTGCTCCAGTGGAGGGCGGGCCGGCTACCAGTTCTGGATGGGAGCCGACCGGCCGAGCCCGGACCACGCCAACGCCAAGGTGATCTACCTGATCAGCTCCCACCTGGAGACCGGGCACTACTTCAATCCGCACGCCCAGCGCATCACCGAGGCTCGTGCCAACGGCGCCAAGGTGATCGTGCTCGACACCAGACTCTCCAACACCGCCACCCACGCCGACCACTGGCTCTCACCCCAGCCCGGCAGCGAGTCGGCCATCAACCTCGCTGTCGCCCAGCACCTCATTGCGACCGGCCGCTACGACCGGGAGTTCGTGCGCAAGTGGTGGAACTGGCAGGAGTACCTCGAGGAGTGCCGGCCCGACCTGCCCGCCACGTTCGAGTCTTTCGAGACGGCGCTTGTCTCGATGTACTCGGAGTTCACCTTCGAGTACGCCGCCCAGGAGTCGGGCATCGACGCGGCCACGATCGCCGAAGTGGCAGAGACGGTGGCTCAGGCAGGGACCCGCTTCTCCTCCCACATCTGGCGCTCGGCTGCTGCCGCCAACCTCGGCGGTTGGCAGATCACTCGCACGTTGGTGCTGATCTCGGCCCTGCTGGGTGCGATCGGGACCGAGGGCGGCCTGTTCGCGAACTCGTGGAACAAGTTCGTGCCGAAGCCGATCTACACCCCGCCGCACCCCGGCGTGTGGCAGCAGCTGACCTGGCCGACGGAGTTCCCACTGGCTCAGAACGAGATGTCCTTCCTGCTTCCGCACTTCCTCAAGGAGGGCCGCGGCACCCTCGACACCTATTTCATCCGGGTCTACAACCCGGTGTGGACCAACCCCGACGGCATGTCGTGGATGGAGGTGTTGACCGACAAGGAGAAGATCGGCTGCTTCGTGTCGCTCACCCCGACCTGGAACGAGTCCGCCTACCTCGCTGACTTCGTACTGCCGATGGGGCACAGCTCCGAGCGTCATGACACCCATTCCTATGAGCAGTACGACGGCCAGTGGGTGGGATTCCGACAGCCGGTGCTGCGGGCAGCCCGGGAGCGGCTGGGGGAGACGATCACCGACAGTCGGCAGGTCAACCCCGGCGAGGTCTGGGAGGAGAACGAGTTCTGGATCGAGCTGTCCTGGCGCATCGACCCCGATGGCAGTCTGGGCATCCGGCAGTACCACGAGTCCAAGGCCAACCCGGGCACGAAGCTGTCGGTGGATGAGTACTACGGCTGGATGTTCGAGAACTCCGTGCCCGGTCTGCCTGAGAAGGCAGCAGCAGAGGACCTGACCCCCCTGGAGTTCATGCGTCGCTACGGCGCCTTCGAGATCACCAAGGGTCAGGGAGCGGTGTACACAGCCCAGGTACGCGACCAGGAGCTGGCCGATCTCAACGTCACGCCGCAGGGCCGGGTCTTCACCGCCACGGAGAAGCCACCTGTCGTGAACATGGCGCCGGTCGGTGCTCCTGGGCCGGACGGCGAGGGCCGTCGGCCGGTGGGGGTGATGATCGACGGGGTCGTGCGCACCGGTTTCCCGACTCCTTCGGGGAAGCTGGAGTTCTACTCCTCCACCCTGGCCGGGTGGGGCTGGCCGGAGCAGGCCATTCCGGGCTACCTCAAGAGCCACGTGCACCCCGATGAGCTCGCCGAGGACCAGATGGTGCTGCTCTCCACCTTCCGGCTGCCTACCCAGATCCACACGCGCTCTGCCAACTCCAAGTGGCTCGATGAGCTGGCGCACACGAACCCGGTCTGGATCCACCCGCAGGATGCCGCACGCCTGGGTGTCCAGCACACCGGTGACCTCGTGCGGGTGCAGTCCGACATCGGCTACTTCGTGGCCAAGGTGTGGATCACCGAGGGCATCCGCCCAGGCGTGGTCGCGTGCTCCCACCACATGGGTCGCTGGCGCCCGGAGAATCAGGGCGGTGGTGCTGGAGGCATGATGGCCACGGTCGACCTGCAGCGCGAGGGGAGCGACTGGACGATGCGTCGGCTGCGCAACGTCGGGCCGCACGAGTCGAGCGACCCCGACACCCAGCGGATCTGGTGGAGCGACACCGGCGTGCACCAGAACCTGATCTTCCCGGTGCACCCGGACCCGATCTCAGGCATGCACTGCTGGCACCAGGCCGTGCGAGTCGTCAAGGGTGGACCCGACGATCACGCCGGGGACATCAGTGTCGACACCGAGAAGGCGCGCGCCGTCTACGACGACTGGATGACCCGCACTCGGCCGGCGGGTCACGTCTCACCGGACGGGACGCGCAGGCCCAGCTGGCTGATGCGTCCGTTGAAGCCGAGCGCCGACACGTTCGCGCTCGACACATGAGCTCCTCCACGATGTCGGACCAGCGACCGGAGGAGTCAGCGGTCGAGGCCCGAGAGCGCTACGAGCTTCTGCGGGCCCTCGGCTCGGTAGCGCTGACGCCGCCACCGGGCAACGAGTCCGTCTGGCACGCGCTCGGCCTGCGTCCGGCAACCGGCGTCGAGCACACGGAGATCTTTGTCCTTGGACTGCCCCCGCACGCAGCCATCTATCTAGGCGACGAGGGCAAGCTGGGTGGCGAGGGACTGGACCGGGTGGGAGGGTTCTGGCGGGCGCTGGGCCTGACCGCGCCGGAGGACGCCGATCACCTGGGTGCGCTGTTGATGCTCTACGCCGAGCTCGGCCTGGCCGAGTCGCTGGCTACCAACGAACGCTCGATCGAGCAGCTGCGGACCTCGAGGCAGGCTCTGCTGCACGAGCACCTGTGGCCGTGGCTCCCCGCCTACCTGCACGCGGTATCGGAGCTGCAGGTGAGCAGCCTGGCCGAGTGGGCAACGCTCGCCCACGCAGCGGTGCTCGAGGAGCACGATCGTTCCACCCCCGCGCCGTTGCTGCCGTTGGCTCTACGGGAGGCGCCGCAGGCTCTCGCCGGCGGAGACTCGGTCGACGATCTCCTCGATGCCATGGTCGCTCCTGTGCGTTCGGGTGTCGTGCTGACCCAGCGCGACCTGCGAGCTGGCGCGGCAGTCGCTGGTGTCGGGTTCCGACGAGGCGAGCGGCGGTTCGCACTCCGAGCCATGTTGGAGCAGGATGCCGCGGCCACCTTGGGTTGGCTGGCAGAGCGTGCCCGTTCCTGGGCGGAGATCCACCGCGGGCACGGCACCGACCCGACCACCGACTGGTGGCGTGCCAGAGCCGAATCCACCGCGACCGTTCTGGCAGCAGCCCTTGAGGGAGAGCAGTGAAAAGACAACAGGACCGCACCGCCATCGCCGCGGCGGTGGGCAACGTGCTGGACCCGGAGCTCGAGCGGTCGTTGTCGGAGCTCACGATGGTGCGCGGCGTCGAGGTCAACCGGCGTGGCGACGTCGAGGTGACGATCGCCTTGACCACCGAGGCGTGTCCGATGCGGGATCGACTCACTCACGATGTCACCACCGCCGTGCGATCGGTGGCGAGCGAAGGCAACGTCCGCGTCAACTTCTCGGTGATGAGCGAGCGCGAGCGCCGCGACACCGCGGCCCGCTTCCTCGTCGATGGCCACCAGGTGGGGGCCACAGCAGCGAGAGCCATCTATGCGGTCGCCAGCGGCAAGGGCGGTGTGGGCAAGTCCACCGTCGCCGCCAACCTCGCGGTCTCGCTCGCGGCTCAGGGAAAGTCGGTGGGGCTGCTGGATGCAGACGTCTGGGGTTACTCCGTGCCGCAGCTCTTCGGTGTACATCGCAGCCCGGTCGCGCTCTACGAGACCATGCTGCCCGTGCAGGCTCACGGTGTCCGGCTGATGTCGCTGGGCTTTCTCGTCGAGGACGAGACGCCGATCGTGTGGCGGGGGCCGATGCTGCACAAGGCCCTGACACAGTTCATCCACGAGGTGCACTGGGGAGATCTCGACGTACTCATCCTCGACCTGCCCCCCGGCACGGGCGACGTGACGTTGTCGGTCCTGGAACTGCTGGAGGAGGCGTCGCTGCTGGTGGTCACCACGCCTCAAGCGGCTGCCCGAACCGTCGCGACCCGGGTCGGACTGATGGCGCGAGACCTCGGCATGCCGGTAGCCGGCGTCGTGGAGAACATGTCCGCTGCTGTGTGCGACTCGTGTGGCGCCGAGAGCTTGCTCTTCGGCAGTGGTGGAGGGCAGCAGCTGGCCACCGATCTGGACGTGCCGCTGCTCGGCCAGGTGCCGCTCGACATGGCGCTGCGTGAGGGCGGCGACCGGGGCGTCCCGGTGGTGGTGTCCGCACCCGGCTCGCCCTCGGCGCGCGCCCTGGACGAAGTGGCTTCCCGACTGCGCCCGGTACGCCGCTCGCTGCTGGGGCGGTCGCTTTCCTTGACTCCGGTCTGATCTCGGATCAGTCGGGACGACGCCGCCGCTGCTGGTAGGCGCGATGGGAGAGCCCCACGAACGTGCGGGCCGAGCCGAGGAGCGGACGCCCTGCGGGCCAGACCGCCTGCAACGTGCGGCGCAGGTCGAGGCCCTCGACGGGTACCGCCACCAGATGCCCGAGCGCCAGAGCGTCGGCGACCGCTATCGAACTGATCACCGCGGGCGCCAGCCCGTTCTGGGCGGCTGCCTTGATCGCGGTGGTGGAGGTCAGCTCCAGCATGGGTGGGGCAAGGTCGAGCTTGCCGAGGGTCTGCCGCATCGCTCGGTCCAGGGTCCAGCGCGTGCCGGAGCCGGGCTCCCGCTGGATCAGCGAGGTGCGCGCGAGCTCCAGCGCGGTGACGCGGGTCCCGGATCGTGCCCACGGATGGTCCTTGGCGACCACGACGAGCAGCTCGTCACGGGCGATGGTGGTGGTCCGCAGGCCGCTTGTCCGGGGTAGCCCCTCGACGTACCCGAGGTCGGCCAGGCCGCTGGTCACCCGGCGGGCCACCTCGGTGGAGTTTGCCAGCTCCAGCGCGATCACCAGCTCGGGATCCTCCTGATGTGCCGTCGTCAACCACGAAGGCATCAGGTACTCGGCCACGGTCATGCTGGCGGCGATCCGAAGCCGGGCCTGAGTCTGGCGCCGCAGCGCCTCCACCCCCCGCTCCAACGAGGCGGCGGACTCCACCACGTCACGCGCCCACTCCACGACGAGGCTGCCGGCACCGGTCAGCGTGGATCCCTGAGCCGTGCGCTCGATCAGTGCGACCCCGAGCAGTCGCTCCATGCGGCGGATTCGTGAGCTCACCGCCGGCTGGGTGACCCCGTGCTCCTCGGCGGCCCGACCCATGCTGCCGTGGCGCGCGACGCTGAGCAGCATGTCCATTGCCGCCAGGTCCGGCACGTGCGGGGAGAGTGGCATGGGCTGACCCTAGGTTCTCGACGCGGAGAAAGGTCGACCGCACCCGGGCCGACGGTCGGCCATCGCCATGTGAGAGTCGAAATTCCGGCTCCCGTCCCTAGACTGCCACGGTGACCACGGTGCCCGATGACGCCCCTGAAAAAGACCGCGAGCAGCGCATTCTCGACGCGGTTCTCAGCCTCCTCTCGCAGCACGGGATCTCCGGGGTGAGCATCCGAGCCGTCGCGAGAGAGGCGGGTGTCGCCCTCGGTCTGGTCAACTACTACTACGACGACAAGGTGAGCCTGATCGCCTCGGCCCTCCGGCAGATCGAGGAGCAGGACGTCGCCCTGGTGGCGCCCGACCCGTCGATGGAGCCAGAGGATCGGCTCCGGGCCGCGTTGCAACGAATCGCCGCTCCAGAGTTTCTGACCACCGAGCACCTCTCGCTCCGCCTGCAGCTGTGGGCGCTGGCCCAGGCGCACGAGGACTTCGCACGCATCAACGCAGATGCCCAGAAGCGCTATCGTGCCGGCCTGGCCGCGCTGATCCGCGCGGCTCGACCAGACCTTGCCAGGCGTGCCTGTGCGCAGCGGGCGGCCGACGTCGACGTCATCCAGAACGGGGTGTGGCTGACGGCCCTGCTGGGGCTGGACAAGGCGTCCTTGCAACGGTCCGTACGTCGCTGTGAGGAGATCGCCCTCGCTCCGTGACACCTCGCGGCGACATCTGTCTCCGAGGGTTGAACGATCGTACAATTCCTGACAGCATGCGTGGATGGACTTCGTCACAGCTGAAGACGTGCGAGACATCGCCGCGGGCCATCACTCCGATCCCGGACAGTCGATGTCCCTGCGTGCTGAGGCCTACGTCGAGCCGAAGTGGCTCGACGCGGAGCTCCGTGGCGTCTTTGCGCGCACCTGGCAGTGGACGTGCCACGCGGAGAAGGTGGCGCAACCGGGGAGCTATCTCGCGGTCACGGTCGCCGGAATGCCGATCGTCGTCGTCCGGGACCGGGCAGGAACGCTGCGTGGCTTCTACAACGTGTGCAAGCACCGGGCGCACGAGCTGCTCTCGGGCGCCGGCACCACCCGCAACATCGTGTGTCCGTACCACGCCTGGACCTACGACCTCAGCGGCGGACTGAAGGCGGCCCGGCGCGCCGACCAGATGGCCTCCTTCGACAAGTCGGAGATCTGTCTGGACCAGGTCCAGGTGGAGGAGTTCGGCGGGATGGTCTACGTGAACCTGGACCCGGCTGCGGCCCCGCTGGCAGTCCAGGCGCCCGACCTTGCCGAGGAGATCGCGTTCTGGGCACCCGACATCGGCACCCTCACCCACGCCAAGCGGCTCAGCTATGAGGTGAACACCAACTGGAAGAACGTCATCGACAACTTCCTGGAGTGCTACCACTGCCACATCGCCCACAAGGAGTTCGTCGACCTCGTCGACATGGACACCTACGCGGTCAAGACCCACGGCATCTGGTCCAGCCACTTCGCGGAAGCGGGCAAGCACGAGAACTCCGCCTACGACGTCTCGGAAGCGACCGTCAGCCAGCACGCGGTCTGGTGGCTGTGGCCCAACACCTGTCTTTTGCGCTACCCGGGTCGCGCCAACTTCATGGTCTTCCAGGTCTTGCCGGACGGTCCGGAGCGCACGGTGGAGACCTGGGACTTCTTCTTGGAGAGCACCGACCTGAACGCAGCCGAGGAGGAGTCGGCGCGCTACATCGACGAGGTGCTGCAACAGCAGGACATCAAGATCGTGGAGAGCGTCCAGCGGGGGATGCGGACCCCGGCGTTCGACCAGGGCCGCATCGTCTTCGACCCGGACAGTTCCGACGCCGGGCTCTCCGAGCACGGCGTACACCACTTCCACGGGCTGCTCCTGGACGCCTACCGCTCGCTGGTCGACCCCACGTCTGAGGCCGCGACCACCGACTCACTCACGTCCACGAAGAGGTGACTCCCATGTCCAAGAGCGTCATCGTCACCTGCGCCCCCACAGGCGGAATCCACACGCCGACCATGTCGCCGCACCTTCCCATCACCCCCGACGAGATCGCGGCGGCCGCGATCGAGGCGGTCGAGGCGGGCGCAGCGATCATCCACCTGCACGCCCGCAACCCGGAGACCGGTCAGCCGGACCCTCGACCGGAGCTGTTCGCGGAGTTCATGCCGAAGATCGCCGCGGCCTGTGATGCGGTCCTCAACGTCTCCACCGGTGGCGGGCTGGGGATGACACGAGAGGAACGACTGCGGGCAGCGGTGGCCACCTCTCCGGAGATGGCCTCCCTCAACGTCGGCTCACTCAACTTCGGCATCTTTGCGATGCTGGAGAAACATTCGCAGTGGAAGCACGACTGGGAACCGAAGTTCCTGGAGATGACCCGCGACTTCATCTTCAAGAACACCTTCGCCGACCTCGAGTACGTCGTGAAGGAGCTGGGCCAGGGCCACGGAACGAAGTTCGAGTTCGAGTGCTATGACCTCGGCCACCTCTACAACCTTGCGTGGTTGATCGACCAGGGCTGGATCGAACCGCCCTTCTTCGTCCAGATGGTGTTCGGGGTCCTGGGTGGAGTCGGTGCCGATCCGGACAACCTCCAGCACATGCACACCATCGCCGAGAAGCTCTTCGGCGACTCCTACGAGTGGTCGGTCCTGGCGGCTGGTCGTCACCAGATGCCCTTTGCCACCCAGGCGGCCATGCTCGGCGGCAACCTGCGGGTCGGCATGGAGGACAGCCTCTTTCTCGGTCCCGGCGAGCTGACACCGTCCAACGCAGCCCAGGTGCGCAAGATTCGTCGGATCGTGGAGTCACTGGGCTACCAGCTGGCAACGCCCGCCGAAGCACGCGAACGGCTCGGCCTGAAGGGAGCAGACCATGTCGCCTTCTGAGTTGGAGCGCGTCGCCGCACTGGGGGGTGGGCTGATCGGCCGCAGCTGGACAGCCCTGTTCCTTGCAGCTGGCCGGTCCGTGGCCGTCTACGATCCAGACCCTGCCACCGAGCGGCGAGTCAGCGAGTCCGTGGAGGCCGCCTGGCCTGTCCTGACGACGCTGGGCCTGGTGAGTGCCCGCCCAGGGGAGCTCCGCTTCTGTGTCGACCCGCGTGCTGCCGTCGAAGGCGCCGACTTCGTGCAGGAGAGCATTCCCGAGCAGCTGGCCCTCAAGCACCAGCTGTACGCCGAGATCGAACCCGCCATGGGGGCGAGCACCGTGCTTGCCTCCTCTGCCTCAGGGCTGACCCTTGGTGAGCTGCAGGCTGGATGGCAGGATCCAAGCCGCGTGGTGCTCGGACATCCGTTCAACCCACCACACCTGATCCCGCTGGTCGAGGTGATGGGCAATGAGCACACCGCGGCCGGGGTGGTGGCCCGAGCTCGGGAGTTCTACGAGTCCGTCGGCAAGGTCACCATCGAGGTCAAGCGCGAGGTGCCGGGCCACGTCGCCAACCGGCTGCAGGCTGCGCTGTGGCGCGAAGCGATCCACCTCGTCAACGAGGGCGTGGTCTCCGTGGAGGACGTCGACACGGCGGTCTCGTCGGGTCCCGGGCTCCGGTGGGCGGTGATGGGACCCAACCTGCTGTTCCACCTCGGTGGTGACGAGGGCGGACTCGCCACCTTCTGCGAGCGCTACGCCGAGAGCTTCAACCGCTGGTGGGACGACCTCGGGCACCCGCACCTCGACGAAGTCACGGCCAAGCGGCTGGTCGACGGTCTGGCCGCCCGCTCGGCGGGACACAGCGTCCCGGAGTTGGCTGCGCGACGTGACGAGGTGCTGGCTGCCGTGGTGGCCGCGACACACGGCACCGGTGCCACCGACGTGGCGCCGACACCTGGTTCGCACGTGGACCGAGGCGGCGTACCTCAGTAGCCGCTGGCGGCGGCGTACCTCACCCCTCGTTCCGGCTCGTCCAGAGACGGAACGGCGCAGTCGGATCTTCGGTTGGAACGTGGGTCGAGGGCAGGTTCTGTTCTGAGGCCGCCTTGACGTACTCGTCATAGAAGGTCGCCAACGTCATGTAGCGACCGCCGTCCTCGTAGTGCTCGTCCTCCTGGTCACGGCTGGCTGCGTAGTAGACCCGCTCGGGGGCCGCGTAGTAGAGGGCTCCCAGGCACATCGGACAGGGATAGGCGGTGACATAGACGTCGCAGCCGCTCAGATCGGTCCGCCCGGACGCAGCGAGCTCACGGATCGCGGTGATCTCGGCGTGGGAGGTGACGTCGCCGGTCTGGGAGACCTGGTTGGTGGCCTCGTGGACGACCTTTCCGGACTCTCGGTCGACCACGACGCAAGCGAACGGCTTTCCGCCGTTCTCGACGTTGGTCAGGGCCAGGTCGACAGTGCGTTGCGTGAACGTTGCTGCGTTGTCGTCGTGCTCGGTCATGGCATCTCCTGCCTCGGCGCTCGTTCTCGCCACACTAGGTCTGCAGCAAAAACCCCCGGGTCGGCGACAGACTCCGCGACGCGGCGGCTGTGAGGGAGCAGCGGCTACGGTCATGGAGAACCACCCTCTGCGACCCCGGGAGACACCCGTGCCCAGCTTCTCCGGCATCGATCACATCGCCCTGACCGTGAGCGACCTGACGCTCAGTGTGGCGTTCTACGAGTCGGTCCTGGATGCCCAGCCGCAGGGGACCATGACGGATGGAACGTTCACGCGCTGCGTACTGGCCCTGCCTGGCCGCACGCATCTCGGACTGACCCAGCACGACATCGGCAGCGGACGCGGCTTCGACCCCACCAGCCCGGGCCTGGACCACCTGGCCTTCGCTTGTGAGTCCCGCGAACAGCTCACGACGTGGGCCGAGCATCTCGACACTCTCGGTGTCCTTCACGGCGGTGTGCACGACGCGTCGTACGGGAGCGCCCTCAGCTTTGCGGACCCCGACGGCAACGCTCTGGAGTTCTTCGCCCCAGCCTGACCTGTGCGCCAACAAGGCATGGATTGGTCTTCCTGACCGGCGTTGCTATGGTCGCTTTCATGAAGACGGAGCGGGCACTCGACGGGGTTTTCGGCCCCGACCCGGTGCACCTGCCCGCGCACGTCCCCTCCGGTCCCGCACTGCTCGCAATCGCGCTCAGTGAAGAGGCCCGAGGCATTCGGGGGCTCGACATCCTGCGCCGCAGTGTCGACCGCGCCCCGCCCGTTCGTCCTTGACCCGCGCCCCTTCAGGCCCCACCGACACATAGGTGGGTGCGCCTGCCCTCTTGGTGCGGTGCCCTCGACGCACCGCGCCTCTTCGTTTCAAGGACGAGACCATGACCACACCCATCGCCACCATCTGCCACGAGCCCGACCCCGGGCTGGCCGACCACCTGGAGAGCCTCGAGGCCACCCTGGAGAGTCAGCTCCTCAACCTGCCCACTGCCCGTCTCGACGACGTCGCCGCGGCACATCGCGCCAGCATCGAGCGCAATCTCAAGGAGGTCCGTACGGCTCGCCGCTGCCTCACCGACGGACGCTACGGCTCCTGCCTGCGGTGCGCCGACCCGATCTCCGTAGGGCGTCTCGCAGTGCGTCCGTGGGCGACGCGATGCACCCGGTGCGCCGAACGGCCAGAGTGGTGAGCGCGCCATCGAGCACGCCTGCACCACAGCACGTGGTCGTGGTCGGGGCGGGGATGGTGGGCCTCGCGACCGCATGGTTCCTCCAGGAGCGTGGAGTCCAGGTCACGATGCTGGAGCGCGACCACGTCGGCGCAGGTTCGTCCTGGGGCAACGCTGGCTGGCTCACTCCGAGCATCACCACGCCCTTGCCCGAGCCGGCGGTGCTCACCTACGGGCTTCGAGCCGTGCTGAGCCCTTCCTCGCCGGTCTACGTGCCGCTGCGCCCGCAGCTGAAGCTGTTGCGATTCCTGGCGGGCTTCGCGCGGCACAGCACGGCTCGGCGGTGGGGGGTGGCGATGCGCGCCTTCGCGCCCATCAACGCGCTGGCGCTGGACGCGTTCGATCGTCTCGAGGAGGGCGGGGTCAAGGCGCACACTCATGCAGCCGACCCGTTCCTGGCCTGTTACCGGAGCGCCGAGGAGCGCAGGGTGCTGCTCGACGAGCTCGGCCACATCGCCGCTGCCGGCCAGGACGTCAAGTTCGAGGCGATCTCAGGTGAGGAGGCGCGCGCTGAGGAACCCCTGCTCTCGGGGGCTGTGAGCGCCGCTCTCCGGATCCATGGCCAGCGCTACCTCAACCCCCCTGAGTTCGTGGAGGCCCTCGCTGCGTCGGTCCGCCTTCGTGGCGCGAGCATCCTGACGGGGGTCGGAGTCGAGCAGGTGCGCGACGAGAACGGGGGAGTCAGCGTCGTGGACTCCACCGGTGCAGTTCACCGCTTCGACGCGGCCGTGCTGGCCAACGGTGCCTGGCTCGACGACCTGGCCAAGCCGTTCGGCGTACGTCGAGCCGTTCAGGCGGGGCGTGGGTACAGCTTCAGCGTCGCGGCGGAACAGATGCCTCGAGGACCGATCTACTTCCCCGCACAGCGGGTCGCGTGCACGCCGCTGCACTCGCCGGCGGGTGATCGCCTCCGGATCGCGGGAATGATGGAGTTCAGGTCCCCTTCGGCAGCGCTGGATCCCCGACGCATCGAGGCGATCGTCGACGCCGTCGGTCCGTTGCTGGACTCGGTGGTGCTCGAGGATCGCCAGGACGAGTGGGTGGGATCGCGTCCGTGCACCGCCGATGGTCTTCCCCTGGTCGGGGGAACCACCTCCGGACGCGTCTTCGTCGCGGGAGGACACGGGATGTGGGGCATCGTCCTGGGACCGGTGACGGGAAGGCTGCTTGCGGAGCGCATCGTCACGGGCACCAACGCGCCTGCGCTCACGCCGTTCGACCCGCTGCGCTGAGCCGATCGCTCCTGTCAGCGGTGACTGCTCAGTGTTGCACCGGGTCAAGTAGGTCCGGGTCAACTCGCTCGGGGCCGGGATCGTCCGAGTCGGGCTGCTCCAGCGTCGGATTCGCACCCTCCGATGTGCCGGTGCGCTCATCGACAAGGTCGCTGAGGTAGCGCAGGACCATCGCTGTGATGGCGACGAGCGGAACGCCCAGGAAGGCGCCAACGACACCGAAGAGCGAAGAACCGAGCACGACGGTCAGCAGCACGACGGCCGCGTGCAGGTTGAGGCTCTTGCCCTGGAGCCAGGGCAGGAACAGGTTGCCCTCGAGCTGTTGGACGACAAGGACGACGCCGAGCACGATCAGCGCCGCGACCCAGCCGTTGGCGACCAGCGCCACGAGCACTGCAAGCGCGCCCACGGTGACTGCTCCCACTATCGGCGCGAAGGCCGCCACGAAGGTCAGCAGGGCGAGGGGCAGCGCCAGTGGGACGCCGACGATGATCAGTCCGAGACCGATCAGGACGGCGTCGATCAGGCCGACTACTGCCTGGGTGCGCACGAACCCACCGAGCGTCTCCCAGGCGCGAGAACCGACCTCGCTGAGGTGACGACCGACCCTCGGTCCGATCGCGCTGCTCAGCCACGGCAGGAAGCGTCGCCCGTCCTTGAGCAGGAAGAAGGTGAGCACCAAGGTGAGCACGACGTTGATCAAGGCCGAGGTGATGGCGCTGACCCCGACCAGCACACCCGTGGCGATCTTGCTGGCACTGGCCTGCAATCGGTCCTGAACGGCCGTCACCACCGATTCCACCTGGGCCTGAGTGATGTTCAGACTGCTGTCGAGCACCCACTGCTCGACCTTGGTCAGGCCATCGGAGGCACTCGTCGCGATCTCCGCGACCTGGGATCCCACGGAGGGCGCGATCGCCAGCAGGAGTGCGCCGAAGGCAGCCACTGCGCACAGGAGCACCGTCGCCGCGGCCAGTGCCGGCGCCATTCGAGCTCGACGCTCCAGGTACGCGGTCGGGGGTTGCAGCACTGTGGTCAAGATCAGTGCCAGCAGGACCGGCAGGATCACGATCCAGAGCTGTTGGACGAGGTACCCCATCAGCACGGCACCCGCAGCGATGATCACCCAGCGCAGGGTCCACTGGGACAACCATGTGATCCCACGCCCGATGACGCGCTCGCGCTGCTCGCCCATCGTGGGAGCGTACGCGAGCCCTCTGCGGAGACCGCAGCGTGTCACGTCCGGCTCGAACTCGACCGCGTCGCTGCAACACGACAAGATGATGGTGTGGACGTCAACGAGATGCTGCTGCCCGGCGTGGGAGTGCGCTACGACCTCACGACGACTGACGGAGATCACCTCGGCGTCGTGGCACGCCGCAACGGCAACTTCGAGCTGGTGGTCTATGACCGCCGGGACCCTGATCGGGTGCGCCACTCGATGCGGCTCGACGAAGAGGCAGCGGAGGCACTCGCACAGATCCTCGGCGCACCCCGGATCACCCAGCGGCTCGCCGACCTCTCCAGGGAGATCCCGGGGCTGGAGTCGGCGCGCATCGAAGTGCTGCCCGGCAGCCCGTACGTCGGCCGCCCGCTCGGCCACACCGAGGCACGCACCCGCACCGGCGCCTCGATCGTGGCGGTGGTGAACGGTGAGCGAATCCTGACCTCGCCGGGACCCGAGCAGCTGCTCGAACTAGGTGACGTGCTCGTGGCCATCGGCACCGCCGACGGGCTTGCGGAGCTTGCCGAGATCCTCGGGCGGGGCTGAGGGGTGGATCACACCGTCCGGCTCCTGATGGAGCTCGGGCTGCTGCTGGGTGCCCTGTCGGTGCTCGGCGGACTGGCGCGCCGGGTCGGCTTCTCACCGGTGCCGCTGTACCTGCTCGGCGGGCTGGCGCTCGGGGAGGGCGGGCTGGTTCCCCTGCCGGACGCGGATCCGTTCATCAGCGCGGCTGCCAGCATCGGTGTGGTCCTGCTGCTGCTCACCCTGGGCCTGGAGTTCTCGGCAGCCGAGTTCTCCCAGAGCCTGCGTCGTCACGTGCCCTCCGGCCTGATCGACCTGCTGCTGAACGCGACCCCCGGCGCCGTCGCGGGGTGGTTGCTCGGCCTGGACCTGACCGGGATCGTGGCGCTGGCCGGTGCGACGTACATCTCCTCGTCCGGGATCATCTCGCGGCTGCTCGTCGATCTCGGGCGGCTGGGAAACAGGGAGACACCGGCGGTGCTGTCGATCCTGGTGCTCGAGGACTTCGCGATGGCCGCCTACCTGCCCCTGCTGGCGGTGCTGGCCTCGGGTGGGACCTGGTGGCAGGCGCTGATCGGTGTCGCGATGGCGGTCTCAGCGTTGACGCTCGCGTTCACGGTGTCCTTCAGGTGGGGTCATCGGGTGGGCAGCATGCTGAGCCATCCCGATCCCGAGCAGCTGTTGCTACGGGTGCTCGCCCTGACGCTCGTGGTTGCGGCACTTGCCGAGCTCATCCACGTCAGTGCGGCAGTCGGGGCGTTCCTGGTGGGCCTCACCTTGACCGGCGACTCGGCCGCCCGGGCCGCGCAGGTGCTGGCGCCACTGCGCGACTTCTTCGCGGCCTTGTTCTTCGTCGCGATCGGGCTGGCGATCGACCCCCAGGACCTGCTTCCGGCGCTTCCAGCTGCAGTGCTGCTTGCCGCAATCACCGGTGTCACGAAGGTCTTCACGGGCTCTTACGCCGCTCGCCGCGACGGAGCGCACGCGCCCGGCCGTGCCCGTGCCGGGGCGATCTTGGTGATCCGGGGTGAGTTCTCGCTGGTCATCATCGGTCTGGTCGGCGCCGCGCAGGGTGTGCTCGGCAGCGTGGTGGCGGCCTACGTGATCGTGCTGGCGGTCATCGGGCCGGTCCTGGCCAAGTACGCCGGCTCGTTTCGATCAGGCGCCGAGCGCCCATCGCTCCGCCGACGCTGAGGAGCGTGCCGGTCGGCCACGTGGCTGACTCCTACAAGCGCGGGTCGACTTGGATCTTGGGCCCTGGACCCGCATGGTCGGGTCGCTGGCCGCGAAGGATGTCGTCCACGCCTTCGAGGCTCACGACGGCGGCAACCAGGCCGCGGGGGTCGACCGCGCCTGAGGCGTAGTGCTCGATGGCACCGGCAAGACCCGGCGAGGCACTGAGTACGCCGACGGCGGTCGCGTCCTTCATGGCCAGCACCCGAGTGTCGAGCAGGCTCGGGGACTCCGAAAGCCCGATGTAGACGATCCTTCGGCCGGCATCGACCAGCTCGGCCGCGAACGCAGGTGAGGACGGATGGTTGGAGGCGTCGACGACGCCATCCCATCGCAGGTCGGGCAGCTGTGCTGCCGTCCAGGCGCCCGCGAGGCCGAGCCCCGAGGCAAAGGCCAGGGATGCCGGGGCAACGCCCAGGACGTGCACCTCACAACCCTGCGCCACGGCGAACTGTGCCGCGAGCAGGCCGATGGTGCCGGGTCCGATGATCAGCAGCCGCTCGTCGCGCCCGACCTCAGCGGCGCGCACGGCGCGAAGTGCGTTGCCGCCCGGCTCGACCATGGCCCCGGCTGCATCGTCCACGCCCTCCGGGAGGGGGAGCAGGGCGGAGACGGGAACGGCCAACTGCTCGGCAAGGGCACCGTCGAAGCCGTTGCGCAACCCGATCTCGTGTCTCTCCTCGCACACGTGCTGTCGACCTGTGCTGCATCGGTGACAGTGTCCGCAGCCGATCTGGGTGTCACCGGTCGTACGTCGCCCGATCCAGACCGGGTCGACACCTTCGCCGACCGCCGAGACGGTGCCGCACCATTCGTGCCCGAGCCGGAGGGGATAGGCGGCCAGCCCGTTGTGGAGGTACTCCATCTCTCCGGAGAACATCTCGGCGTCGGTCCCGCACACGCCGACACGGGCGATGTCGACGACCACCTGGCCCGGTGCAGCGACGGGGGAGGCGACGTCGAGGACAGCTGACTCGCCGGGGCCGGTGAGAACGAAGGCACGCACCTCAACGAGGCTACTGAAGACCGGGGAGGCGGCTCACGGTGCCTGCAGCATCGCTTCGTAGTCCACACCGTAGGTCGCTGGGCTCCCCGGCGGCATCGAGTCGCCGTGCTGCATCTCGCCGATGTCAGGACCCGACATCCCGGTGTCGATGGCCCGAACGCTGTTGGTCCTGAGCATCCCATCCGTGTCCCGTTCGGCGATGAGGTGGATCTGCCTTCGCGTGTCGAGGTCGGAGAGCCGCTTGCGCCAGTGGGCCCAGTCGTGACGAGAGCGTTGCTTGGCAACCATCGTCGCCTCGCGCAAACTCGCATCTGCCGAGTCGAAGCTCTCTCGCAGCTTCACATCCGCTGCCCTGCGTGAGTGCAGCGATGCGCGCGAGACGACGGTGGCGTCGAAGGCCAGCTGCGCCGAGGCCACGTTGCTCAAGGCCACCTCGATGCGCTGGATCAGTTCCGGCGCAACGCGCGGCCCTGCCTGCTCTCTTCTCACTCGACTTCCCTTCCCTCGCCGCTGGACAACTCCTGTCTAGCCTCGGAGTCGGTAGCCGCGACAGGGGCCAAGGTCCCATGTGGGACAGGCCGCATGGCTCACCATGACCGGAGGGGTGGCTGGGCCGGGGGGTCACCGGGGAGCCAGGGAAGGAGGCGCTCCGCGGCAACCAGGTCGGGGCTCAGGTCGCGGTCCTGCAACTCCGAAGGCAGGTCGGCGCACCTCACCAGCAGGTCGGTCAGGCCTGGGCCGAGGCGCGAAGGCTCCTCCAGCAGCCGAGCGGCCCGGACGGCGGCCACGAGCTCGCAAGCAAGGACACACCTCAGCAGGGGTACGGCTGAAAGCGCCTGGCGTGCTGCCAACGACGTGAACGGTGCGGAGTCCTCCACCCCGCGCGACAGCGAGACAACCTGCGTGGTGACCGGGGTGGCCAGCGTCCGCAGCTCCGCCAGGGCACTGGCACCGACGTACTCCAGCAACATCGCACCCGACGCCGCCGGAGACCCGTCGCCCAGGAACGCCGGCAGACCGGAGAGGTCCGGGTCGAGCAGCGCGCCGACCCGGTTGAGCGACTGGGCGGCGATCGCGGAGACGGCCAGCAACGTGGAGTCGAGCGCGAGGGCGACATCAAGACTGTAGAAACCGCCTTGGTGGGTCGCCATCGGCCCACCCGCCGTCTGGTTGGTGATCATGGGGTTCTCGATGCCCGCGTTCAGATGCGCCTCCACGGTGCCGATCAGGCCGCGGACCACCGGATAGGCCGCCCCGAGGACCTGAGGGGCGCAGCGCAGGTGGAAGGCGTCCTGGGTCCGGCTCGCTAGCAGGCTCGAGCCGAGCCGAAGGCCGGTGAGAAGCGCCATCGCCTCGGCGGCGCCGCCCGTGGGGGCGGCTTCGGCGGACTGGGCGGACGTCGGCTCATCTGAGCCACCGAGGACGCCGGCGACCAGTGCCGTCACCACGGTCGCCGACCTGGTCAGTGACCAGAGCTGCTCAGCAGCCAGGGCGGCGTCGGCGAGGGTGGCGGCGTTGCTGCTGAGAAGCGGTAGCGCGTCGTGGACGCCGATGTCGATCGGGTGCGTCGTACGACGGCCGTCCGAGGCCGCGCGCCTGCCCGCGAGGTACTCCCCGAACGCCGCAAGGACGCCCAGGTCGCCGGTGCCGAGCCCGCCCCACTCCAGCACGGTGGGGAAGGAGTCCTGCTCGAGCATCGCCAGCAGACCGGTCACGACTTCGGGGGAGATGCCGGCGCGGCCTGCTGCGAGCTGGTTGACGCGCACCAGCGCGGTGGCGCGAACACGATCGATTCCGCGCGCTGGACCGGCCGCGGCTGCGTGGCTGGCCAGCAATCGGTAGGGGTGCTCGGAATCTGTGGCCTCCACGCCCGAGTTGGCACCGACGCCGGTGGTGCGTCCGTAGATCGGACGTCGGTCGCTGAGTTCCTCGGCTGCGCGTCGTCCGAGGGCGATCCGCTCCCATGCGATCGGAGCGAGCGTGACGGGGATGCCGCCCTTCGCCAACCGAGCGACCTCAGCGCATGTGAGGGTGCCGGCTCCCAGGGTCACGGGCGGGGCAGGGGCAACGCTCAGGGAGGTCATCGCTCAGGCCGGTTCGAGCGGGCGGAGCTCATCGGCGTAGGAGACCGAGAGCCGCCGCAGGATTCCTGTCGAGCTGATCGTGTACTGCCCCATCCTCCACAGGGGCGGGCTGTAGACGTGGACGGTGGCGGACTCCGGGTCACGTCCTGTCATCCGGTGGATGTGGTCGGGACCGAAGGAGTACGCCGTCCCACGGGTCGCCACCGTCGGGATCTCCGGACCGCCCAGGGTCAGGCTGTGCTCGACCACCGCCCCCTCGGCCACGGCCACCGCGCCCGCGGAGACGTCGTGGTCGTGCCAACCGGTGTCGCTGACCGGCGTCCAGCAGATCAACCAGGCCTCGACGTTGGTGTCCCGGTAGAGGGAGACGAAGTGTCGTCGGGTGGGGGAGTAGCGCACGTGGTGGGCCCAGGTGTCGGGGTCCGCGGCGATGGCACGGGCGAGGTCGACGAGCTCGGTGCGCGTCAACGGCCTGTCCGGGAGTGGCTGCCCGCCGGGCAGGCCCAGCGCCCCGCGTTCGTGCCGGGGGTCGAGACGGGGTTCCAGACGGGGTTCGAGACGGGGTTCGAAACGGGGCTCGAGATCGAGCTGTGCGGCGGGGTGGGCATGGTTCATGGTGTGCCTCCTGTCAGGAAACGCTGGGGGTTGAGGGCTCGGATGGCGCGGTTGGCTGCGGGATCGTGAGGGATCTCCAGCGCCTCGGCGTAGGGCCTGTCACTGGCGGAGATCAGGGGGTCGATGCCCAGCACCCGAAGCAGGGCGTCGAAGACCTGGATGCCATAGCCGGAGAGCTCCACGAAGGTCCACGGGTCGAGCGCCGGCGTGCGACCGCCGCGCGCGCTGAGTCGCTCGTGGTGGAGGGGTGCAAGCCCGGCTCCCGCCGCGAAGCAGACCCGCAGTCTCGGCAGCGAGGGTCGGCCCGCGACCTGCCAGGCCCACCACGAGGTCGCCATCTGGGCGCCGTAGTCGACGACGGGTGACCACCAGGCCGGGTAGGCCGCTCGGTTCGAGGTGCGCGACGGCACGAGTCCGGGGTGGACGAACAAGGGCCGGTCCGCCTCCTGCAGCTGCGCCAGGAGCGGTCGCAGCCGGATCACGTCGTCAGGCTCGGCGAACCACGGAGCCGGAATCTGCAGGCCAACCGCCCCGGCATCGAGGAGGCGGCCCAGCTCGCGTTGTGAGGCCGTCGAGGGGCCCGCCTCGGCGGTCTCGCGTGGGAGTGCGGCCCACCACCCGACCGGCTCCTCGAGATCACGGAGGTCGTGGAAGCCCTCCTGCAGAGCGTCCAGCAAGCGCCGACTCTCCCTGCGCGGCAGGTCCTCGACCCCGAGGGGGGAGGAGTGGGCGATCACCACCCGCTGGCCGCTGGTGCGCAACGCCTGCACCCGCAGCCGCGGGTCGTGGAGCTCTGGCTGCAGGTCGCTTGGCGGCTCACCACTGAGGTGAAGCGTCCAGTCATCGAGGTACGGCGCTGCGCGGCGCGCGCGCAACTCGGTCAAGAAGCCTTCGGTCCACAGGTGCTGGTGGATGTCGAGCACGGGAAGGGTGGCGGCATCGGGCACGGCTCTCCTCTCTGAACTCCGGGTGGGCTGGACGTCCCGGGCCCGGGGAGCGCTTGGTTAAGCGCATCACCGCTTGTCGCCAGTGAAGCGCTTCACCAGTTCATTGTCAACGCGGACCGCCTCGGACGCTCCTGTGATCCCCCTGCTGTGCGTGGAGGTTCGCCGATCCAGGTGCCGAGGCCGATAGCGTGGCCCGACCGGCTTGGGATCGAGGATGGATGGCACAGCGCCAACGACGCGTCACCCTGCGCGACATCGCGGAGGAGACTGGCCTGTCCCAGGCCGCTGTCAGCTATGCCCTGCGCGGGATGCGGGTCCCCGAGGAGACCCAGGCTCGGGTGCGCGAGGTCGCCGACCGGCTCGGCTACCAAGCGGATCCGATCGCGCGGGCACTGGCGTCAGGTCGGACCCAGACCGTGGGCCTGCTGTGCGAGTCTCTGGACGACCTCTGGCAGCAGTCGGTGGCTGCGGCGCTGGGGGCCGCACTGCTCGAGACCGGCCGGTCCACCCTGATCGTTGACGTGGCGAACGACCCAGAGATCGAGCGTCGTGAGGCGCGCAGGCTGGTAGACCAGCGCGTGGACGCCCTGATCACGATCCCGGTCGACCCGGGTGCCGAGCACTGGGGTGAGATCGCAGACGCGGTGGCGCTGATCAGCCTCGGTGACGCCCTTCCACGTGCCAGCACGGCTGCCGAGATCGTCTTCGACAACGACCGAGCCGTGCGCGCCGGATTGGCCCAGCTCGCCGAGGCGGGCCACCGACGGGTGGCCTTCTTGACCCCCAACCCGGCCCAGACCCCGGACCGGCCGGCTGAGCGGGTCGTGCGCTCGCTGGGACGTGAGCTCGGCATGGAGGTCGAGGTGCTGACCAGCCCGTTCAGCCTCGCCGACGCCAGCGCGGTGGTGCAGGAGCTGCTCGCGCGGCAGTCGCGACCCACGGGCTTCTTCTGCCTGGCCGACTCGATCGCCCACGGCGTCTACGACGCGGTGCGTGCCGCCGGGCTGCGGATCCCAGACGACGCCTCGGTCATCGGGTACGACGACCGGCCCGTCTCCCGCCTGCTCGACCCACCGCTGACCACGTTCGCGTGGCCATTGGTCGACATCGTGCCCTCGCTGGTCGAACACCTCAGTCGTGCCGTGGACGACGGCGCCCGCGGCGTACGCACCGTGCACGTCGCGACGCGGGTACCCGGCGGGAGCGTGGGCGAGGTGCCGAGCTCGTTGTGAGCTGGCCAGACGGGGCCTAGACCTAGACCTCGACCTGGGCCATGCCGAGCACTTCGATGCGCCAGTCCGAGTAGCTGAGGGTCGAGTCGAGCTCGCTGCCCGTTGCGGGCACCTCGACGAGAGGATCCTTGCCGCCGCTCAGGGCGAACTGCACCAGCTGGTCGTCGGGTCGGTCTCCGGTGATCACCCGGACCCGGACTCGTCGGGGCGTCAGATCGGCCCGGATGGCGTGCGCCAGAAGGCGCAGCATCAGCAACCGAGCTGCCCGGTCGTCGGGTACGGCGCTCTCCGAGGACAGGTTCCCCGCGACGAGGAGCACGGTCGCGCCGTCAGAGAGGAGCGGGAGCACGCGCTCAGCGAGGACGAACCGCTCCAGAAGACCGTCGCTGAGGAACGACTGCACCCGACGTACGACCGTCTCGCCGCGCGCCGGCACCGTGGTGCCGAGCTGGACGTAGCGATCGATCGAGCCGGTTTCAGGGCCGAGCTGGTCCAAGGTGACTGGGTCGTCCCCGGCGCTCTCGAAGGCCTTCGCCAGGGCTTCGACTCGGTCCGGTGAGCCGGTGATCAGTGTCCGCATCGCAGGTATGACTCCTCTTGCCGCGAACCGGCGCTGTACCGGTCAGCCGTGCAAGCACACCATCGTTTTCGCTGCTCGGGGCAGGGCCATTGGTCCCGTCGGGCGAGCCACTTACGCCCTATCTGGCCGTCGCGACCTGGAGGCAGACTCAAGACTCCTGAACCACCTCCACGTGCGATCCATCGGAGTCACCATGAAGTCCAACACTCTCCTGAGCCCACTGCTGCTCACCGCAGCGGAGCTGGGGGACCGGAACGGGCAGTTGCTGGGGCACAGCGCAGGACGAATCGTCAGTCAGGCCGATGCGAACGCGTTCGGTCTGACGACGCAGGATGAGCAGTGGATCCACACCGACCCTGCGCGCGCAGCCCATGGACCCTTCGGCAGGACCATCGCTCACGGGTACCTGACGCTCTCGCTGGCGACAGCTCTCGTGGACGAGGTCTTCCAGATCACCGACGCCGTCATGGTCGTCAACTACGGCGCGGACCGGGTTCGGTTCCCGGCTCCGCTTCCGGTCGGTGCGGAGGTGCGTGCAGAGGTCAGTCTCGCGGCCTTCCGTGAGTTCGCAGGTGGCGTCCAGGCAACGCTGCACCTCGTCTACGAAGTGACGGGACAGGAGAAGCCCTGTTGCGTGGCGGACGTGCTGCTTCGCTACTACACCCGTCCCGAGCTGACGCAGTCATGACGGCTGCCAGTGTCGTTTCCAGGGTGTCGGCGATTAGTGCCGCGGAGGACCTGTTCGCTGACCCCGACACCCCGGAGTTCGGCAAGGCCATGGGCGCGGCCCTGATCAGGTCGGCGGCACACCCGCTCAGCCTGACGACCGCCTCGCTGACCTACGCGAGCAGCCTGGTGAAGCTGGCTCCCGGCAGCGTTGCTCGGATGCTGGGCCGAAAGGGCACGCCTGCCGAGGGCAACGATCGTCGCTTCGCCGATGCCGCCTGGGATGAGAACCCGGCGTACTTCGCAATTCGTGGGGCCTACCTCGCAGCGTGCAAGCTGGGGGAGGACGTGCTCCTGGCCGGATCCGGCAGCGATGTCGGGGACGCCAAGGCCCGACTCGCCTTCCAGAT
>JBDSBU010000108.1:0-18258 GCA_039921445.1 Marmoricola sp.
ACGACGGCGGTGATCCCCCCACGGGGACCACCGCCGTCGTGCGCGCCCGACGCCTGAGGCGTCGGGCGGCTGTTCTAGCTGCCGGTTGCCCGGACTCAAGCCTTCTTGGCCGGTGCCTTCTTGGCAGCCGACTTCTGGGCCGGCGCCTTCTTGGCAGCCGACTTCTGGGCCGGCGCCTTCTTCGCGGGCGCCTTCTTGGCAGTGCTCGCAGACGCGGTCGACTTCGCCGGCGAGGACTTCTTCGCCGTCGAGGCCTTCTTCGCAGGTGCCTTCGTGGCCGGTGCCTTCTTCGCAGTCGACTTGGATGCGGTCGTCTTGGAGGCCGTCGACTTGGCCGGCGAGGACTTCTTTGCTGCCGAGGCCTTCTTCGCAGGTGCCTTCTTGGCCGGAGCCTTCTTCGCAGGTGCCTTCTTCGCCGGTGCCTTCTTGGCGATCGACTTCGCGGGGGCCTTCGTGCCGGTCGCCTTCCTGGCTACCGCGGCAGCGCCCGCGCCCGCGGACTTGGCAACAGCAGGGGTCGCCTTGTCAACGGCAGCAAGAGTCAGCTTGGGCAGCTTCTTGGCCCCCGACACGACATCCTTGAGCTGTGCTCCCGCCTTGAAGTTCGGGACCGCCTTCTTCTTCGCCTTCATCCGGGCACCGGTCGAGGGGTTGCGTACCCAACGGGCATCGCGCACCTTCTTCTCGAACGAGCCGAACCCGGTGATGGCGACCTTCTCACCACGAGCGACCTCGCGCGTGATGGTGTCGAGCACGGATTCGAGGGCGTGAGCCGCTGCCTTGCGGTTGCCTTCGTAGCGAGCCGCGAGGGCGTCGATCAACTGACTCTTGTTCACAAGCTTCCCTTTCGTGAACGTCAGCCGAGCGCTCTGCTCGACCAATCTCCTTGCACGCTAGGGAAAAGTGACACCCACCACAATGGTGCGGGCGCGTGTCGCGACGACCAGTTACGTCGGATCGCCTGCCAGATCAGTGGATCGTGGCCGGTTTCCAGCTCGGTCGGGACGTCTCGAAGTGCTCGATGTCGTCCTCGTGGGAGAGCGTGATGCCGACATCATCGAGGCCTTCGAGCAGGCGCCAACGGGTGTAGTCATCAATGTCGAACGGCGCCTCGAAGGAGTCGTTTCCCTCACCAGCACTGACGATTCTCGCCTCGAGGTCGACCGTGACCTGCGCGCCTGGCTGCTCCTCGAGCAGTGCCCAGAGCCGTTGCACGACGCCCTCGTCGACCTGTGCTGCGACGAGCCCGGACTTGCCGGAGTTGCCTCGGAAGATGTCAGCGAAGCGCGAACTCACCACAGCCTTGAATCCGTAGTTCTGCAAGGCCCAAACTGCGTGTTCGCGCGAGGAGCCGGTGCCGAAGTCGGGACCAGCCACCAGCACCGAGCCTGCGGCGTACTCCGCACGGTTCAGCACGAAGCTCTCGTCGTTGCGCCATGCCGCGAACAGGCCGTCCTCGAAGCCGGTGCGCGTCACACGCTTGAGGTAGACGGCCGGGATGATCTGGTCGGTGTCGACGTTGCTTCGTCGCAGGGGCACGCCGATGCCGGTGTGCGTCGTGAACTTCTCCATCTCAGGCACCTCCACGGGTTGTGCTGGTCGCGACCAGGTCGAGGTCGGCGGGCGAGCTCAAGGTGCCGCGGACCGCTGTCGCGGCGGCTACCGGTACCGAGACCAGGTGCGTCCGACCGCCCTTGCCCTGGCGTCCTTCGAAGTTGCGGTTGGACGTCGAGGCGCTGCGCTCACCCGGGGTGAGCTGGTCGGGGTTCATGCCCAGACACATCGAGCAACCCGCTCCGCGCCACTCGGCTCCGGCGTCCTTGAAGATCACGTCGAGGCCCTCCTCCTCGGCCTGGAGGCGCACCCGCACCGACCCCGGCACGACGAGCAGGCGGGTGTGCTTGTCAACGGTGCGACCCTCGAGGATCTGGGCGGCAAGACGGAGGTCCTCGATGCGCCCGTTGGTGCAGGAGCCGACGAACACGGTGTCGACCTTGATCTCGCGCATCGGCGTACCGGCCTCGAGAGCCATGTACTCCAGCGCCTTCTCGGCACCGACGCGGTCGTCTGCGTCCGCGAAGTCGGCGGGGTTCGGCACGGCACCGCTCAACGGCACTCCCTGTCCCGGGTTGGTGCCCCAGGTCACGAAGGGCGCCATCTCGGAGGCGTCGAGGACGAGCTCCTCGTCGAAGACGGCGCCGTCGTCACTGACCAACGACTTCCAGTGCTCGACGGCGGCGTCCCAGTCGGCTCCCTTGGGTGCCTCGGGCCGGCCCTCGATGTAGTCGAAGGTGACCTGGTCGGGAGCGATCAACCCGGCCTTGGCACCCCACTCGATGCTCATGTTGCACACGGTCATCCGGCCCTCCATCGAGAGTTCCTCGATGGCCTGACCGCGGTACTCCACGATGTAGCCCTGACCCCCACCGGTGCCGGTCTGGGTGATCAGCGTCAGCACGAGGTCCTTGGCGGTCACCCCAGCCGGCAGCGTTCCGTTGACGGTCACCGCCATCGTCTTGGGCTTCGCCTGCATCAACGTCTGAGTGGCGAGCACGTGCTCCACCTCGGAGGTGCCGATCCCGAACGCGATCGCACCGAAGGCACCGTGGGTGGAGGTGTGGCTGTCGCCGCAGACGATCGTCATCCCCGGCTGGGTCAGCCCGAGCTGGGGTCCGACGACGTGCACGATCCCCTGCTCGATGTCGCCGAGCGGGTGCAGGCGTACGCCGAACTCCTCGGCGTTGCGCCGCAGGGTCTCGACCTGGGTGCGTGAGACCGGGTCGGCGATCGGCTTGTCCCAGTCGAGCGTGGGCACATTGTGGTCCTCGGTGGCCAGCGTCAGGTCGGGACGGCGAACCGTGCGACCTGAGAGCCGCAGCCCGTCAAAGGCCTGCGGCGAGGTCACCTCGTGGATCAGGTGGAGGTCGATGTACAACAGGTCCGGCTCGCCATCGGCGCTGCGGACGACGTGTTCGTCCCAGACCTTTTCCGACAGTGTCCTGGCCATATCCCCAACCCCACTTCTTCGTTGACTTCCTGAAGGATGAGAGTCACCTTACGTTGCATCCCATGATCTGAGACGGCAGTATTACCATATGGACAACTCAAGCGGTGTCGGCGTACTTGACAAGGCTGCCCTGGTTCTCGCGGCTCTCGAGTCCGGCCCGGCCACCCTCGCAGGGCTGGTTGCTGGCACGGGACTCGCTCGACCCACCGCCCACAGGCTGGCTGTTGCTCTGGAGCACCACCGGCTGGTGGCTCGCGACATGCAGGGTCGCTTCGTGCTCGGCCCCCGGCTCTCCGAGCTTTCGGCGGCGGCAGGTGAGGACCGCCTGCTGGCCACCGCAGGGCCGGTCCTGGCTCGGTTGCGCGACATCACGGGAGAGTCGGCGCAGCTGTGGCGTCGTCAGGGCGAGCACCGCGTATGCGTCGCCGCGGCAGAACGACCGAGCGGCCTGCGCGACACGATCCCAGTGGGTTCCCAGCTGACGATGCGTGCCGGTTCGGCGGCTCAGGTGCTGCTCGCGTGGGAGGACCCGGAACGCATGCACCGTGGCCTGCAGAACGCTGCGTACTCCGCCACCGCGCTGGCCGGGATCCGTCGCCGCGGATGGGCCCAGTCGATCGGCGAGCGCGAGCAGGGCGTCGCCTCGGTCTCGGCGCCGATCCGCTCTCCCAGCGGCAAGATCATCGCCGCCGTGTCAGTCTCCGGACCGGTGGAGCGGCTCTCCCGCCAACCAGGCCGGATGCACGCCCCCGCCGTACTCGCTGCTGCCGAGCGGCTCTCCGAGTCACTGCGCCGCGCAGCAGCTGAGTAGTCGGGTCGTTGTCGGTTTTTCACGTTCTCCTGTGAAACTGGCACTTCTCTGCCATTGCAACGGCAGAGAAGTGCCAGTTTCACAAGGTCTCCTGAAAAGCCGCGAGACCCGGCGGATCAGAACAGAACGTCCTGCTCCAGCCCGAGGAGCACCTGCTTGCGCTCGAGCCCGCCGGCGTAGCCGGTGAGGGTGCCATCGGCACCGATCACGCGGTGGCACGGGATCACCACCGGGATCGGGTTGCGCCCGTTGGCGAGTCCGACCGCGCGTGAGCCGGCGCTGGTCATTCCGAGACGCTGTGCGATCTCGCCGTACGACGCCGTCTCGCCGTAGCCGATCCCCTGCAGCTGTTTCCACACCCGCTGCTGGAAGTCACTGCCTCGCGGCGCGAGGGGGAGGTCGAACTCCTTGAGCTCCCGGGCGAAGTACGCCGCCAGCTGGGCGACTGCTCGCTGCAGCAAGAAGTCGTCGTCGACTCGCTCCCCTGCCGGCTCCCCGCTTGCCGAGGCCTGGAAGGGACTGAACTCGATCGCAGTGATCGACCCACCCCTGGCCACGATCCGCAGGTCGCCGATCGGCGATCCCGTCACGGTCCACATCGTCTTGGTCATCTCCACTGCCGTCGTCGTCGTCACCCTATGTCTCCGTCCGTCTGGTTGTTGCCTGTCGTTGCTGCATCTCGTCCAGCACCACCGACCACAACCGCAGCAGCGCATAGGAGCGCCACGGACGCCACTGCTCGCTCCGGGCGACCACGTCGGCGATCTGGAGGGTTTCAGCCGCGTTGCGCACGCCGATGTCGGTGGGCAGGAACGCGTCGGGGTCACCGAGCGCACGCATCCCGACGTAGTCGGCCGTCCAGGGGCCGATGCCGGGGAGGGCGACCATCGCGGCACGCACGTCCTCGCGAGACATGCTGCGGTCGAGGCGAACAGTTCCCTGCGAAAGTGCGCTCGCCAGCGCGACCAGGGCTCGCCCGCGGGCCCGGGGCATCGGCAGGGTCAGCGGGTCGACCGCAGCCAGGGCCTCCATCGTCGGAAAGAGCCGGGTGACCACGTGGTCGCCGCTGAGATCGAGTGGTTCGCCGTACGTCGCGACCAGGCGCGCGGCAGCCGTCCGTGCCGAGGCCATGCTGACTTGCTGGCCGAGCACCGTCTGGATCGCCACCTCTGCCCCGTCGAGCTGGCCGGGGACCCGCAACCCGGGCACGGCTCGGACCAGCGGGGCCAGCGCGGGGTCCTCCCCCAGCGCCGCGTCCACCGCCAGTGGGTCACAGTCGGCGTCCAGCAGTCGGCGGGTGCGTTCCATCGCGGGTGCGAGGTCGCGAACGTCGGTCAGTCCGAAGGTGCACTCCACCTGCCCCACGGGGCGCTCACCCAGCTCGACCCTGACGACTCCGGGACCGTGAGGGAGCCGCAGTGAGCGCTCGTACCAGTCGGGCCCGACCGCCTCGATCCCCGACACTGCGTGCAGCTCGAGGAACAAGTGCATCTTCTGCGCCGCGAACGGTTCGCGTACGGCGATCCTGGTGCGGATCGTGCCCGCTGGCAGCGGGTCGCCGGCCGCGGCGCCGCTGCGCAGCCGGGTCGGCGAGGCGGCGTACACCTCCCGCACGGTCGCGTTGAACTGCCGAACGCTCGCGAAGCCGGCGGCGAAGGCGATCTCGGCGAACGACAGCTTCGTCGTCTCGATCAGCACGCGGGCGGTCTGTGCCCGCCGTGAGCGCGCGAGCGCCAAGGGTCCCGCACCGAACTCCTGGGTGAGCAGGCGGACGAGCTGGCGGCTGGAGTAGCCCAAGCTGCAGGCGAGTCCCTCCACACCAGCACGCTCCACCACGCCGTCCGCGACCAGCCGCATCGCGCGTGAGGCGACGTCCGCGGCAACGTCCCACTCCGGCGAGCCCGGCGTGGCGTCCGGGAGGCACCGTCGGCAGGCGCGATAACCAGCGCCCTGTGCCCCGGCAGCGGTCCGGTAGAAGGAGACGTTGCCGGGCTTGGGCGTGATCGCGGGGCACGAGGGACGGCAGTAGATCCCGGTCGTCCGGACAGCGGTGTAGAAGACCCCGTCGAAACGCCGGTCGCGACCTTGCACTGCGCGGTAGCACGCGTCCCAGCTGTGACGGCCCCGTCCTTGACCCACCCGTCCTTGACCCACCCGTCCTTGGCCGGCCCCGTCCCGCTCGTCCACCCTCATGTCCCCCAGTCTGCGGGGGAACGCAGCAGGGTTCTAGCGGGAATCAGACACCACTGTCACCGATGTCAGCCCGGAGGACGCGACTTCGCCGTGGAGTTCGGGCAGAAGGCCTCACGTGGAGACCCGGTGTGGATCTCCTCCGGCAACAGGATGGTCGCGGTGCCAGCCGAGACCCCCAGTCGGCCGGTGACCAGGCTGACCCGGTGGGCGAAGCTGCCGGCACGGGCCGACAGGCTCTCGCAACCACCCATCTTCAGCCGCAGGTTGACCTCCACGGCACCGTTGCCGGGGACGGTGAACCGCGTGTGGCCGCTGTCGTCCTTCAGCGAGACATAGCTGAAGAGCCGCTCCTCTGCCTGTTCGGGCGAGATCCCCCTGATGGTCATCGGGAGGGCCTGGCTGTTGAGGAGTCGGAACGTGTAGACGAGCGTTGCTCCGTCGCTGTAGCGAACCTGCCGGATCGTGCGGTCGCCGATCATGAAGACCGCGCTGGCCTCGGTCCCCGACACCGCTGTCGGGCCGTCGGTCCCCAGCCCCATCGGGGCCGCCGAGACAGCCGCGTAGCCGAGACCGGTCAGCAGCCCGCCCAGAGCGGCCGTGACCACCAGCCAGGCGCGCCAGCCGATCCGGCGTCCGGATCTAGGCACGACGAGCCTGCGCCCTGCGACGACGTACGCCGGCCACGGCCATCAGCCCGAACAGGGGTCCGACGAGCAGGAAGCCCGACGAGGAGGATCCCTTGGTCGGCGCCGAGGGCGTTGCCAACGGGGCCGGGTCGGCGCCCGTGGGCTTGCTCGGGCTGTCGAACCAGTTGCACTGCGCCGGGTGGCGCCACCTCTCGTCGTTGCGGTCGTACTGGCTGCAGGAGAGGAAGCCGGCGTCCTTGACGGCCAGCCCCGGACGGAAGATCGAACCGCCCTCGTCGCAGCTGGCCGGCGGGATCACGAAGTTGTCGGTCTGGTGACCTCGCGAGTAGGTGTTGCCCTGCCAGCAGTTGCCCGTGCCCTGGTCGTCCCACCAGTGGTCCATGCCGTTGTGAGCGATGGCACCGCCCGGCTTGATCCCCATCTTGTTGTTGGTGGTGTGGTTGTGGTGCGAGGTGTCGTCCAGCTTCTGCGGGTCGTACTCGTCACGCAGCGGTGCCGGTACCCAGAACTGCATGGTGCCGAAGCGCCAGTTGTCGTAGATGAAGTTGTTGTCGGTGGAGTTGAAGTTGCCACCGGCGATGAGCACGCCGGTGCCGACAGGGGTCGGGACCACGGGGCACACGGTGCCCTGCATGTAGCCGCGTTCCTTCATCGGCTTGGCGCAGATGCCAGTGTCGACGAACTTGGTGTACCAGTTCTCGTTGTTGGAGTAGATCCGGTTGCTGCTCCACCGCGCGTGGTCCTGCGGCAGGCCGGGGTGACCCGGGAACAGCGAGTCCGTCGCGATGCCGGTGGCGTTGTCGTAGAAGTCGTTGTCGTGGGCCCAGATCGAGTTGCCTGCAGTGCCGGAGTAACCGAGCGTGTTGTGGTGACTGCGGTTGTTGCGGATCTCGATCGCGTAGCGGGTGACCTTGAAGTTCGGGTTGTTCGCGTTCAGGTCCGACCCGGAGCCGGGATAGATCCCGGAGTCTCCGTTGTAGTAGTTGTCGGTGTTCTTGATCAGGCCGTGGTCGCTGGCGAACGCGAGGATGCCGTACTCATCGTTGGCCCTGGTGACCAGGCGATCCATCATGAACCCGTCGGTCTCCAGGAGGTAGACGGCGTTGAACTCCGCCTGCTGCACGGTGAAGTTGCGCAGCACCAGACCACCGGCGCGATCGCCACGGATCGCGTTCAGCTTGGAGAACTTGTTGTCGATCAGGACGTCCGACACACGCCGGCCCGTTCCGACGATCTGGGTGCCACAGAACTTGCTGTCGCACTTGATCGACTTGTTCTCCGGGGTGCGGTCACCGAAGACCGCGATCAGGTTCAGGTTGTGCGGGCACTTGAGCTGGTCCGCGTAGGACAGTGCGACCGGGTTGGACTCGGCGTTGGCGGCCGCGGAGTTCGGCGAGGTGATCGAGCCGATGTACTGCGAGGTGTCCAGCGGGTCCTTGGAGTTGGTCTTCAGGCTCGAGCAGTAGCTGCTGCGCTTCGCACTCGCCCAGCGGCGCTCGTCGTAGACCCCGGGCAGCACGTAGATCGAGGTTCTGGGTTGCTTGATCGTGTTGACGGCCGTCTGGATCGAGTTGAAGCGACACTTCTTCAGCAGCTTCTGGTTCTTGCGCTTCAGCGCGCTGTTGGGCATCGCCTTGATCCGACGGCGACTGCTCGGTGTGCACACCACGCGATAACGCTTGTTGTTCAAGCCTGCGTACGTCGGGACCTTGCCAGTGCCGTCCGGAAAACCAGACGCTCTCTCCTCGTGGGCCGCGGCCGGGGTGGAGAGTGCCAGCACGAGGGTGAGAGGAAGCACCGCGAGAGACACCAGGATGGCAAGAATGCGTCGGATCATGAAGAGCCCTTTCGTCGTCGCGCTCAACGAGTACCCGCCGGTTTCGTTACGCGGGACACTAGTGCGCCACCCCGATCCGTGCGTGCGGAATCGGCCGACCTGTGATCCAGTGGACGATGGGTCAGGCCTACCCGAAGATCGTGGCCCCGCCGTCGGTCAGAGGAGGATTCCTCGGTTCGCAAGCTCGACCGTGCGGCCGAGCCCGGAGCGGAAGAGCTTGTCGAGTCGGGGGTTGTCGGCCAGGTTCCAGAGCATCTCCGCACTGTCCCAGGCGGCCATCCTGGCCAGGTGGATGCCGAACATCTCGAGGGCGTCGTCAACGCGGCCGCACAGCTGATCGAGTCGTGCCAGGTTGCCCGTCATGAACCACCCCTTGATGGTCTCTGCGGCCTCGGCGAGGACGTCGTTCGTCTTGGTGTAGTCGGAGTACTCGGGGGTGTCCGCATGCGGGATCACCACAAGCTCCCGGCAGGTGGCGACCACTGCAATCGGGAGATCATGCGAGATGTGGGCATTCATCCCCGCGAACGCGAACTGGATCGGCACGGTGTCTGGCTTGCTGCGCGCCTTGAACAGTGGCGCCCAGGCCCGCGGGACCTCTGCGTCGTCCAGTGAAGCGGCGTACGCCGAGAAGTAGAGGTTGGCGAACTGGACGTCGAGACGCTCCAGGAACTCACCCGCTAGGAACTGGCTGGCATCGACCGCCTCGTCGACCAGCTTGGTCACTTGGTAGTACATCCGGTTGAAGGTGGCGACACCGTCATCGGGGGGCAGTGACTTGTCGATCTCGTCCATGCGCTCGAGCACGTCGTCGATGGTCTCGGCGCCAGCCCATTCGGTGGTTGAAAAACTCATTGCGCGCTCCGCTGCATTCCTAGTGGACGGACGTGCGAAGAGTTTCGCGGCCCCCGGGAGCGTCTGACCCGGAATCTACGCGGGTGCTTTCGAGGGCGTCAACGACCCACCTCAGGCTCGGGGACGCCTCCGGGTCGAGTGCCCACGTGGTCGCTCCAGCGGCCCGCTCAGCCTTCGCGGGGAAATGCCGAAGGGGCCCCGACCGGCGTTTCCGCTGGTCAGGGCCCCTCTTCCGACTGGTACCCCCGACGGGATTCGAACCCGCGCTACCGCCTTGAGAGGGCGGCGTGCTAGGCCACTACACAACGGGGGCCTGAGCGGACGTGACTCTATCGTTCGCAGAACTTGAGAGCCAAATCGCCATACTCGCTGGGGTACTAGGACTCGAACCTAGACTAACTGGACCAGAACCAGTCGGGCTGCCAATTACCCCATACCCCATGGGATCGGCCCATCCATCGCAGTGGACGAGCCGAGGGTCAAAGATACACAACGGCGGCTCCAGCCACCAATCGGGGGTGGGTTCCCCAGGCGTCAGCCCACCGGCTGATGGGCCTTCTCCACAACAGGTGGGGTGGTGGTGTTGCGCAGCCCCATCCGGCGGGCCACGAGCAGCACCAGGAGCAGGTAGAGACCGTTCTGGACGATCGTCACCGGGAGCTGCCACCAGGAGACCTCGGCGACGGCCAGGGCCCCCTGCAGGTCGCCGAAGAAGATCGCGAAGGCGAAGGCGACCAGGTTGTTCAAGATGTGCAGCGCGATGCCTGCTTCCAGCCCGCCCACGACCACGACCGTCAGGCCGGCCATCACACCGAACGCGAACCGGTCGAAGAACAGTGGGAAGTTCTGGGTGCCGTGTGCCAGTGCGAACAGCAGCGAGGTGATCCCCACGGCAGCGAAGCGCGAGCGTGTCAGAGAGCCGAACGCCTGCATCAGGTAACCGCGGAAGGCGTACTCCTCCCCCAGCGCCTGCAGCGGAGTCGTGAGCAAGATGACGACGCCCACCGCGATCAGCTGCCCGGTGATCTTGTTGGCGCCACCACCGAGGTTGTTGGGGTCGGTCGGTAGCAGCGCGCCCATCAGCACCGAGGCCACCAGCGCCACGATCGCCAACCCGAAGCAGGCGAAGAAGAACCTCCAGCGCATGCCTGGCATCACCGAGGACAGCCAGCGAGGTCGCAGACGATGGAGGAACCGGACGATTCCCATGGCGATCAGGGTCAGCGAAGCCAGCGTCAGGTTCAGGTAGAGCATCGAGGCGGGCGTCACGTCCTTGAGGCTGGCCGCGTCCAGGAACCTGTCAACAAAGCTCCCGGGCCCACCCTCGACCGCGACCGCAGCGGCCAGGACCGGCATCAGCACCAGGGGCATCACCACCATGCCCCCGAAGACGAGCACCACGATGCCGACCAGCGGCTTCCACCAGCGGTAGTCCCAGGTGCGCAGCATCAGCGGGTAGCTGCGCGGCTCCGGGTGCGGGTGTGCCCGCATCCGGGGCTCCCAACGGTCGAGGGGCACCGGCGGCGTAGGAGGAGGCAGCTGTGGCGACGGGTAGGACATCAGCTCGGCTCCACCGCGGCCGCCGTCGCAGAGCCGGCAGCGGCCGGGGCTGCGTCGAGCCGGGCCAGCGACTCCTGCCGACCTAGCAGCTCCAAGGACTCGAACAGGGGCGGCGAGATCCGCCGACCGGTGATCGCCACCCGGACCGGGCCGAAGGCGTTGCGCGGCTTCATGCCGAGCTCGTCGACGAGCTTGGCGCGCAGCGCGGCGTCGATCGTCTCGGTCTTCCACTCCGTGAGGACCTCGAGCGCGTCACGCGCCGCTGCGACGACCGAGAGGCCGTTCTCGTCGAGGACCTTGGCCACATCGGTCTGGTCGTAGACCACGTCGTCGAGGAACAGGAACGCAAGCATGTCGGCCCCTTCACCCAGGGTTCCGACGCGCTCGTGGATCAGCACGCAGCCCTCGGTGACCTTGAGTGTCTCCTCCGGGGTGGGTGGGTCCTGCACCAGGTCTGCCTCGTGCAGGAAGGGCAGCAGTCGACGCTCGAGATCCTCGATGCTGAGCATCCGCATGTGGGCGGCGTTGATCGCCTCGAGCTTCTTGAGGTCGAACCGTGCCGGGTTGGGGTTCACGCGGCGAATGTCGAAGGCCTCCGCCATCTCGGCCATCGTGAAGACGTCGCGATCCTCGGCGATGCCCCACCCCAGCAGGGCGAGGTAGTTCAGGAGGCCCTCGGGCAGGAAGCCGCGGCTGACGTAGTCGCTGAGGCCGGAGCCCGCGTCGCGCTTGGACAGTCGCTTGTTGCCCTCCCCCATGACGATCGGCAGGTGACCGAAGCGCGGAGCTCCCTGACCGATCCCGATGGCCTGGAGTGCCTCGTAGAGCGCGACCTGGCGCGGTGTCGAGGAGAGCAGGTCCTCCCCGCGGAGCACGTGCGTGATCCCCATCAGGGCGTCGTCGACCGGGTTGACCAGGGTGTAGAGCGGGTCGCCGTTGGCGCGCACGATCGCGAAGTCGGGGACGTTCTCCGGCGCAAAGATGACCTCCCCGCGGACCAGGTCATCGAAGACGATGGGACGCTCGGGCATCCGGATGCGGACGACGTGGGTGCGGCTCTCGCGCACGAACTCGGCGCGCTGGTCCTCAGTCAGGTGACGACAGAAGCCGTCGTACCCCTGGACCTTGGAACCGGAGGCCTTGCGGCGGGCCTCGACCTCCTCGTTGGTGCAGTAGCAGTCGTACGCCGCACCCGACTCCAGCAGCTGGCCCACGATCTCGCGGTAGGTCTCGAACCGCTCCGACTGCTTGTAGGGGCCGAACTCGCCACCCACCCCCGGGCCCTCGTCGTAGTCGATGCCGAGCCAGGCGAGCGCGTCCATGACCGAGGCGTAGCCCTCGGCGGTGTTGCGGGCGAGGTCGGTGTCCTCGATGCGGAGCACGAGAGTGCCGCCGAAGTGACGCGCGAAGGCCCAGTTGAACAGGGCCGAGCGCACGTTGCCGACGTGCAGGTTGCCGGTCGGGCTCGGTGGGAACCGGACCCGGACCTTCTCGGGAGCAAGATCTCCCAGGACGGGATCAGTCACGCGACACCACCTTGTTGGTCAGGTTGCCGATGCCCTGGATCGAGATCTCGACCTCGTCACCGGCGTTCATGGGACCGACACCCGAAGGTGTGCCGGTGAGGATCACGTCGCCGGGCAACAGCGTCATCACGCTGGTGACGTAGGCGACGAGCGTGGGGACGTCGAAGATCAGGTCGGAGGTGCGCCCGTCCTGCTGGACCTCGCCGTTGAGGAACGTCTGCAACCGCAGGTCGCTGACGTCGAGGTCCGTCTCCACCCAAGGCCCGAGCGGGCAGAAGGAGTCGAAGCCCTTGGCGCGCGTGAACTGGCCGTCCTTGCGCTGCAGGTCGCGTGCAGTGACGTCGTTGCCGATGGTGTAGCCGTGGATGACGTCGCCCGCCTTCTCCTTGGGCACGTCGCGACAGATCCGACTGATCACGACGGCGAGCTCGCCCTCGAAGTGCACGTTCTCGCTCTGCCGGGGATAGAAGATCGGGTCGCCCGGACCGATCACCGAGGTGTTCGGCTTGAGGAACATCAGCGGCTCATCGGGCACCTCCCCACCCATCTCGGCAGCGTGCGCGGCGTAGTTCCTGCCGATGCCGACCACCTTGCTGCGCGGCAGCACCGGGGAGAGCAGTCGCACCTGCGAGAGCTGGTGCTGCTCGTCGGTCGGTTGCAACCCGACATAGAGCGGGTCTCCCGACAGTGCAGTGATCACCGAGCCCTCGTCCGGGATGCCGAAGTCGTCGATGTCGCCGGTCACGACCCCGAACCGGGGGTCCTCTCCTGTGGTGAACCTTGCAATACGCACTCGTTGAGCCTATCGACCGGGCAGCGCGGGCCACGCACTAGCGTCGTACCTGTGGAGAACCTGCCTCGCGAGACCTGGGAACCGTGTGCCCGTGCGCACGCGGATCGGGTCGACACCTGGGTGCAGCCACACCTGGAGCGCCGGCGTCAGGGGGTCCGGCACCCCGTCCACGACTTCTTGTTCACCTACTACTCCCAGAGCCCCGCCGCCCTGCGCCGGTGGCACCCGGGCTGGGGGGTCGGCCTGCTCGACGCGCCGGAGTACGCCGATCTCAAGGGCTACTCGACCATCTGCCCCGAGAGCTCAGCGTCGGTCTCGGCGTCGGTCGAGCGGCTGAGCTCGCAGCTGCCCGTGGTGACCGCGATCCGACGCCTGCTGGTCGCCACGGCCGGTCGCGCTCCCACCCTGGGGTGTTTCGGGCTGCACGAGTGGGCGATGGTGCACCAGGCGTCCTCCGCGAGCGCGGGCGTGGGGGCTGGCGCGGGCGAGATCAGGCACGACTGGCCGCTGCGGCTCGGCGGGCGCGGCACCGACGAGGTGGTCGACTCGCACAGGATCACCTGCTCGCACTTCGACGCCTTCCGGTTCTTCAGTGACACCGCCCGTCCACTGAACACGCTGCAACCGGCTCGCGACGACCGCACGTCCTTCGAGCAGCCGGGCTGCCTGCACGCCGGGATGGACCTCTACAAGCACGCCTTCCGACTGACCCCGCTGGTCGCCTCCGAGCTGGTCGTGGACTGCTTCGAGCTCGCGTGGGACATCCGCGAGCTCGACATGCGCGCCTCGCCGTACGACTTCAGCGAGCTGGGCTTCGCACCGGTTCGGATCGAGACGCCCGAGGGCAAGCAGGAGTACGTCGCCGCGCAGCGCACCTTCGCCGAACGGGGTGCTCCCCTGCGCCAGCGGCTGATCGCGGAGTGCACTCGACTGCTGGATGCCGGGGAGCGCGCCTCGGCGTCCGCCGTAGGGAACGGCACGCCTCCCGCGACCCGGCCAAGACTCCCGATGACGACCCGACCGTCCTAGGGTAGGGACGTGGAATCGGTGGGCTCGTCAGATCTCGTGGGGCGGTTCATCAAGAACGGCCGCTTGGTGATCTGGCCGACCAAGCGAAGCAAGCTGCGGCCGGTGCTCGACCACATCGCCCAGGACTTCGAGCCGGGCCGGCACTATCCCGAACCGGAGGTCAACGCGATCCTCTCGAGCTACAACGACGACGTGGCCGCGCTGCGCCGCTACCTCGTCGATGAGGGCTTCATGACACGAGCGGATGGCGTCTACTGGCGCACCGGCGGGACCGTCGAGATCTGAGGCTCGGAGCCCGCTCACCAGCACGGCGGGGTGCGCTGCCGCCAGGGGGTGGCCTGCTCAACCTGGGCAGCCAGCGCCAGCAGCACGCCTTCCGCCGCGGGGGCGCTGGCCAGCATCACCCCGACGGGCAGACCTTCGGGCGTGTGGTGCGTGGGCAACGAGATCGCCGGGCTGCCGGTGACGTTCCAGAGCGAGGTGTAGGGCGTGAACCGCTTCTGGGCCTCGAAGTCCGCTGCCGGATCGGCGTCGTCGCGGATCGCACCCACTGCCAGCGGAGGCGTGGCGAGAGTCGGGGTCAGGATTGCGTCGTACGGCGCAAGCGTGGCCAACGTCCGGGCCGCCACCCGCCTCAGCTCGCCGATCGCGAGGCCGAACTCCGGCCCACTGACCGCCATCCCCCGGTCGGCGAGCCACCGGGTGAGCGGGCGGAGCGTGGCCTTGCCCGAGTCTGGAAGGTTGACCACCGACTGCGCGGTGAGCACCGCCCAACAGAGCTCGAAGACCGGCACCGCCTCCGGCGGCAGGGGTACGTCGATGTCGACGATGTCGTGACCCAGCGAGTCGAGCATCCGGCTGGCGTCCTCCCACGCCGTGACGCACTCGGGGTCGACGTCGGCCTCCGCGATCACCGGATCCACGAACCGGGCGATCCGCAAGGGGCCGGGATCGCGGTCGCACGCGGCTAGGAACGACTCGGAGTAGGCCGGAGCCCAGGACGGGTCGCCGACCGCGCGGCCGCTCATCACGTCGAGCAGCGCCGCGGCGTCGCGGACCGTGCGAGCCAGGGAGCCGTTGGTGGCCAGACCGACCGGGTCGCCGTACATCGGTGCTGCGGAGATCCGGCCGCGCGTGGGCTTGAACCCGACGATGCCGCAACAGCTCGCCGGGATCCGGATCGAGCCGCCACCGTCGGAGCCCTGCGCCACAGGCACCAGACCCGCCGAGACTGCGGCCGCCGCTCCCCCACTCGAACCCCCCGCCATCCGGGTGGTGTCCCACGGGGTGACGGCCGGCGGTGCGCCCGCGGGTTCGGTGTAGCAGGGCGAGCCGAACTCCGGTGTGCTGGTCTTGCCGAGGCTGACCATCCCGGCCGCGGCGATGCGGCGGACCACCTCGTCATCGAAGTCGGGCACGAAGTCGGCGAAGACCGGCGATCCGAAGCTGGTCCTGATGCCTGCGGTGGCGTTCAGGTCCTTGATCGCGGTCGGTACGCCGGCCAGCGGACCCTCACCGACCGGCAATGCTGCACGGGCCTGGTCGGCGGTGACCGTCACGAATGCGCCGAGCCGTGAGGAATGCCGGTCGATCCGCGCCAGGTAGTGCTCGACGAGCTCGGCCGTCGAGACCTCCCCCGCCCGGATGGCGGCTCCCTGCTCCAGCGCGGTCAGCTCGTGCAGCTCGCTCATGGTCGCGACGCTACTCCCGCTTCTGGAGCCGACGACTCAGGCGCCGTGCCGCCGCAGCCCGAAGGTCAGGCTGTCGAGGAGGGCCATCCAGGATGCCTCGATCACGTTGTGGCCGACCCCGACCGTGACCCAGGAGTGTTCGCCGTCGGTGGTCTCGATCAGCACCCTGGTGATCGCGTCGGTGCCGTGGCCCTGGTCCAGGATCCGGACCTTGTAGTCGATCAGCTCGAACTTCACGATCTCGGGATAGAGCTGCTGGATCGCCTGGCGCAGCGCATGGTCCAGGGCGTTGACCGGACCGTTGCCCTCGCCGGTCATCACGATCCGCGCCCCGCCGGCTCGCAGCTTGACGGTCGCCTCGGAGGTCGCCTCGGCGGAGGGACTCGTCTCGGTGATCACGCGCCACGACTCGACGTCGAAGTACGACGGCCGCGACCCTTCAACCTCCTCGAGCAGCATCAGCTCGAAGGAGGCGTCGGCCGCCTCGAAGGTGTAGCCGCCCAGCTCCAGGTCCTTGACGCGCGCCGTCACCCGCTTGACCAGGTCAGCATCCAGCTCGAAGCCGAGCTCGCGACCCTTGAGCTCGATCGAGGCCCGCCCAGCCATGTCGGAGACGAGCAGCCTCATGTCGTTGCCGACACCCTCGGGGTCCATGTGCTGGTAGAGGTTGGGGTCGACCTTGATCGCACTGGCGTGCAATCCGGCCTTGTGGGCGAACGCCGAGACGCCCACGTAGGGCTGCCGGGAGGCCGGCGGCACGTTGGTGACCTCGGCGACGGCGTGCGCGATCCGGGTGGCGTCACGAAGGAGACCCTCGGGGAGCACCTGTCGGCCGAGCTTGAGCTCGAGGTTGGCCACGACGTTGACGAGGTCGGCATTGCCCGTGCGCTCGCCGTACCCGTTCAGGGTGCCCTGCACGTGCGTGGCACCGGCCTCGACGGCCGAGAGGGTGTTGGCGACGGCGCAGCCGGTGTCGTTGTGGCAGTGGATGCCCACCCGGACACCGGTGCTCTCGATCACGTCGTGGACCACGTCGGCGACCCAGCCGGGGAGCATGCCGCCGTTGGTGTCGCACAGCGCGGCGACGTCGGCCCCGGCCTCGAAGGCGGTGCGCAGGACCTCCAGGGCATAGTCGCGGTTGTCGCGGTAGCCGTCGAAGAAGTGCTCGGCGTCGAGGAAGACCCGCTGGCCCTCTGCGCGCAGGTGGCTCACGGTGTCGCGCACCATCGCGAGGTTCTCCTCCAGCGTGGTGCGCAGGGCCAGCTCGACGTGGCGGTCGTGCGACTTCGCGACCAGGGTGACCACTCCGGCACCGGAGTCCCGCAGTGCGGCGACCAGTGGGTCGTCCGCTGCGGCCATGCCCACTCGACGGGTGGCGCCGAAGGCCGCCAGCTGCGCGTGCTCGAGCTGCAGCTCCTCGCGGGCGCGTCGGAAGAACTCGGTGTCCTTGGGGTTCGCCCCCGGCCAACCGCCCTCGATGAAGCCCACCCCCAGTCCGTCGATCTGTCGCGCGATCGTGAGCTTGTCGGCGACGGAGAGGGTGAGTCCCTCCTGCTGGGCGCCGTCGCGCAGGGTGGTGTCGTAGACGTGGAACTGGTCTGGTCGAGCCACGGTGGTCATACCTGGGTCCTTGTTCGGGGTGTTCGCGATGATCCTGACAAAGAAAAAACCTCCCGTGGGGACGAGAGGTCTGCGCGGCGGCCACCGGAATGGCGGTCCGTCGCGCTAGTCGATAATGATCGTGCGTCGCTGCATGTCCAGGAGTCTGCCACAGCCGTCCATCAGGTGGTACGCCGTTCCGCCATCCGGCCACCCAGGCCGGAGGCCCGCTCAGCGCTCGACCGGGCTCAACGCCAAGGGGCGCCGGTCGCGGGAGCCCAGTTGGCGCCCGATCCACCGAGCAGCAGCCCGAGCAGCACGGCAGCGCCGAGGAAGGACATCGCGACCACGAACCAGCCCCCGAACTCCGTGGCTGCGGCGCGGGTCGCAAGTCGGCGCGTGGTCTCGCGCAGACGGCTCGACCCAGGTCCCCACCACAGGCCGGGCACGAAGCCGACCCCAGCCATCAGCAGCCTGACCTCGATCGGCTGCTGGGCGAGGTAGCCGACCGAGAACGCCGCCAACCCGACCAGCCCGGCGAGCACGAGGTCGGCGACCGTGCCGAGCAGTCCGAGCACGAGGTAGCCCGGCGTGGAAAGGGTCGTGGTCGGCACGTCGTACCAACGAGGCCGACCGCGCAGCAGCCGTCGACGTTCGTGTCGCTGCCGGGTCACGGAGGCCGTGCGTAGCAACAGCACCACGAACGCAAC
>JBDSBU010000109.1:0-8695 GCA_039921445.1 Marmoricola sp.
TCCGCTGGAGGTGCCGCCACCGGCCGTGGTCCCGCCACCGCCACCGTTGCCGTTGCCGTTGCCGTTGCCGTTGCCACCGCCATTGTTGCCGTTGCCGTTGCCGTTGCCGTTGCCACCACCGTTGCCACCGCCGTTGTTGCCGCCGCCATTGCCTGGCGCACCGCATCCGGGCAGCTCACCGTTGTAGTCGCCGTTGGGGCAGTCGACCGGTGGCTGGCCACAGCCCTGGTCGGCGCCGTTGTAGTCACCGTTGGGGCACTCTTCGGCCGGCGGCTCGCCACACCCGGGCAGCTCACCGTTGTAGTCGCCGTTGGGGCAGTCGACCGGCGGCTCACCACAACCGGGAATCGGACCGTTGAAGTCGCCGTCGGGGCACTCCTCGACCGGCGGCTCACCACAGCCAGGAAGCGGACCGTTGAAGTCACCGTCGGGGCACTCCTCGGCCGGCGGCTCACCACAACCAGGCTCGTCACCGTTGTAGTCCTTGGGCAGGCACTCCGGCAGGCAGACGTCCCCGTCGAGCGGGTCGCACGCGTCCTTCGCGGCCTTCTCCGCCGTCGCGCCGCTGGCCGCGCCGCTCTGCGCAGTGAGCGAGGTGCCGTCATCCTGCGTTACCGCAGCCAGGGACGGAGCTGCGAGACCCACCAGCAGCATCCCCATGGCCAGCATCCCGACCGAGACGATCCTGCGACCGTGCATCGACTTCTTCTTCATGTGATCCCGATTTTCTGTGCGTGAGTTGTCCAACAAGTTAAGTTTCATCCCCTGACCGTCCCGACCACGTCGAGGGCGAGCACGAGCAGGGTGGGCAGTGCCACGAGTGCGACCAGCTCGGCGATGTCGCCGACCCGACCCCGGCGTACCGACGGCGGTAGCGGCACCAGGGTGAGCACCAGCAGCACCGTCGAGGTGACGGCCAGCACCAACGCCAGCGTCGCGCGCCAACCGGGGTGCTGCACCAGACTGCTCACCACGACCGCTACGAAGCCGGCGACCCCGAACCCGAGACCGGCACCGACCTCGGACTCCACGCGGTACTGCCTGGTGCGGAGCATCAGCACGAGTCCCGAAGCCACGACGACAAGGGTGCCTGAGACTCCGAGGCCCACCGCCATCGGGGCCACGAGGAGTGCGAGAAGCCCCACGGTGGCAGTGATCGCGAGCAGGAGGTCGTGCCCGGCCAGGGCGTCGCGTCGCACGGCGCGCGGATCGATCTCAACGGGATCCGACGTGACGTCAGCCGCCGAGTACGCCTGTTCCACGCGCGTCGGTGTGGAACCGATCGCGAACCACGGCAGCGCACTGCCGGCCAGCACGACCAGCACGAGTGCTGCGGTGTAGACGTGCGCGGCCTCGAACGCGGTGGCAGTCAGCAGCCCGCTCGAAGCAGCACAGACCGCGCCGACGACGACTGCCGGAACCATCGCTGCCCGCTTCTCGGCGATTCCTGCGAGCCCCACCAGACCGGCGCTCAGCGCGCCCAGACCAGCAAGCGCGAGCGGCACCTCCAGCAAGGGACCGGCGGGGGCGGCAGTGAGACCACACACGGCACCGAACCCGACGCCGAGCCACGCCAGCATCACCGCAGCGGCGTGCTCTCCTCGGACCCGGGAGAGCACCACGGCGGCGGTTGCCAGCACGACAGCACCGACGCCGGCCGCAGCACCTGCCACCACGTCAGGTCGCTGCAGGGCCAAGGACAACCCGCCGAGACCGAGCAACAGGCCGGCCGTGACGAGTGCGGTGCGGCGTGCCGATGCGGCGTCCCAAGGTCGGGTCTGCGCCTCGACCGCGTCGGCCATCGCCTCGACGATGTCGTCGTAGACCTTGGGGGGCTGCTGCGCCGCTCCGACCACCAGGGTCAGCAGGGCGCCGTCTTCGATGCCTTGGAAGGACAATCCCGATTCAGGACTCAGCGCACGACCGTCGGGCCCGCACAGGACGTAACCGGCATAGGTGGTCTGGGGGTCCAGGACGCCGAGTGCACGGGTCAGCTCGGGAAGGAGCTCGGCGACCGGGAGCGCAGCTGGAAGCGCGAGGTCGGCCCGGCGGTCCGCAGCAACGACACTGACCCGTACCAGCCCAGAGCCTGAGCTGGCCGGCGGACTGTCGAGGTCGGCGGTCGTGGTGGTCACTTCATCACTCCGGGTCCGAGGTCGTCGTCGTCGATCCAGGCGTCGTCGTCCTCGAAGACCATCGACTTGCGCTTGGCGTCACGTGTGGAATCACCCTGTCCTGCTCGGCCACCCGACTGCATCCCGGACGATCGCGATCCACGGCCCTCCGCAGGAGTGCCACCGGCGCCACGCGCGTCGCTGGCCGGGTAGCGCCCACCGGAGCGGCTGCCTGCACCGCCACCAGCTCCCCCCCGGCCCGCTCCAGAACTGCCTGCTCCAGAACTGCCTGCCCCAGCCCCGGGAGTACCCGCTGTCGCGGCTCGACCGCCGCCAGGGACGCCCGAGCCTGCACGAGCGCCGCCGCTTGATCCGCTGGCACCGGTCACGCCGCCTGCAGCGGCAGGACGACCCGTTCCGCCGAGTACGCCGCCCTTCGCCGCACCGGTGGTCGTGCCGCCCACGCCACCTTGGGAGACCGACGTGGGAGCAGTGCCGCCGATGCCGCGCACGGCCCCGGAGACTCCGCTGGGCGCGGATCCGGTCGACTTGGTGCCGCGCAGCGCGCCGAGCAGGCCGCCTCCACCGACCAGGCCGGCCATCCCCCCAGCCGTGCCACCGGACAAGCCCCCGGTCGAGCCGTTGAGCACACCGCTGCCGTTGCCTGCAAGCCCCTCGCTCACGCTCGGCACCGAACCGCTGACGACCCCATCGACTGAGACCCCCTCGGTGCCGGTGGTGATCACCTGGGCGCCGAGCTGACCCACACCGAGCTGGTCCTGGAGATGCGGTGCGGAGCTGCTGATCAGCTGCGCCGAGGCGTGGGTGCCGCCCGTGCCGGTGCCGTAGGCCCCAACCGGCCGGCCTGCTCCGCCCGGAAGGCTGCTTCCTCCACCGGTCGAGCCGCCGGCATCTGACCCAGGCCCCGCAACGGTGTCGTCGAGACCGTCGTCGGTGAGCCGCTTGTGTGTCTCCGGGGCTGCCTCGGCCATCTTGATCTGTGCGTCCGACAGGGTGCCGACTGCCTCCTTGTAGGAGGTCGCTGCCGCAGCCTCCCGCTTGCTCATTGCGGTGGATCGCGCCCCGGAGAGCTTGAGGTAGTGCACCTCGTCCTGGATCGACACCGAACCGGAGTCGTCGGGCTCCGGGGACTGCGGCACCGGAGGCACCGGGGGCAAGGTGTCGTAGTCGCTCTTGGCCTGGTGCAGTGCATCACCCGCCAGGTCGAGCGCGCCGGCGGCCTGCTGCATCCTTGACTTGTTTGCGCGGACGGTTGTCGCCAGCGACGAGAACGCAGCTGTTGCCGCGTCGGCGTCGGTGCCCTGCCACGACTGGGAGATCTGCGTCTTGCCCGTGTCCAGGGCGGCCGCGATCTCCTCCAGGCCGCTCGCCGCCTTCCGCCAGGCCTTGGCCGCGTCGTGAAGCTGGCCGGGACGCGCACTGAGCGCCTTCATCAACTTCTGTTCGGACGTACCTGCCATGACCTCACACCTCACTCTGGGACGGGAGCGACGCCGGGGAGCGTCGACGACGGAAGCTGATGAAGACGACCGCGGCACCGACGACCAGCACACCTGCGCCGATCAGGAACCACAGCCCGGCCGCAGGGCCGTCCGACTCGGCCTCGGACTGCGCCGCGCTGGGCGGCGGTGCCGCCGAAGGTGCCGGGGAGGCTGACGGGGTCTGCGCGGCCGGGCTGGGGGAAGGCGCCTGGTAGGCGCTCATCGGGTAGTCCTTGACCGCCGCGGCCGGACCCTTGAGCAGCGGGTTCTCGTCGGGCCAGCCGGTGGGGTCGTGATCCAGCATCTTCTCGAGCGAGACGATTCCGAAGCCGTACTCCCTGTCGAAGGAGTAGGCACGGGTCCCTCCGGTGAAGTGGATCAGGTTCTGGATCAGCTGGTTGCCGGTCGCCTCGGGATACTTCTGCTTGACCAGGGCGAGCGCTCCGGAGACGAGAGCCGTGGCAGGAGAGGTGCCCGTGGCGGGGGCATCGGAGTGCCAGCCCCCGTCGCGCCACCTCAGTGTCTTGAGGTCCACCCCGGGGGCAGAGATGACCGGAAAGCCTTCTTTGATCTCAGCGATCGGCTTGCGGACGATGGAGACGGCCGGGTTGTACCTCCACGGCTTGGCGTTGCGGTCCACGGCGTTCACCGCCACCACCCCGGGGAAGCGTGCGGGTGACTCCACTCCGAGGCCGTTGGCAGAGGCGTCACCGGAGGAGGCCACGACCACCGCCCCCTTGTCGCGGGCCGCCTTCAGCGCCCTCTTGAACCAATCACCACCGAGGCCGCCGATCGAGATGCTGATGACGTCTGCGCCGCGCTTGACCGCGTCCCTGACCAGGCCCGGGGAGTTATAGCCGTCACACTCGTAGAACAGCTTCGCTCCAGGCTCGATTGCGGTATCGATGCCGTAGAAGAGCAGCTTCGCGTCCGGGGCGATGCCCCGGACACCCGCGCCCCCGGGCCCGTTGCCACGGCCGGTGCCGGCGATCAGTGCGGACATCAGCGTGCCGTGGTCGTCGAGGCTGCCGGAACGGATGGGCACACGGTTGCCGTCGCAGTCGACCCGCCTGGTCAGGTCGACACCCTGCAGCTCGGCCACGCTGGGGTCGATCGACCCGTCGATCACGGCCACGGTCACCCCGGCTCCCGTCGCCTCGGCGTGCGCTCGACCTACCTTCAGCTTGTCGTACCACCACCCGACATGTCCCGTGCCGCTGTCGCTGCCCTTGCCGACGGCGTACGTCGGGGCGGTCGTCGTGGGTCCGGCCTGGGCGGGGCCGGTGATCGGGGTCGCGAACAGGGCAAGACCCGTCAACGCCGCGATGGCGGTGACTCGCGTGCGCCGGCTCCCCCGGATCATGGCTGGTCGCATTCCTAGTAGCCGGTGCCCGACGTCTGCTCGGTCGAGCCGGTGGTGGCGCCCTCGCCACTCGGGGCGGCTGCTGGCGGCTGAGCGTCTGCCTGGGGCGCATCCACGTGAAGTGCGTCGCCCTGCTCGATCAGCTTCTTCTCGAACTCCTTGGCCGCCTTGGAGCCGTGGTCGCGATACTGGACGCTGACCGCGGCCAGAGCCGAGTGCACGCCCTCGTCAGTGGCCTGGTGTGCCTTCATCGAGGCACTCAGCGTCGCCGCGAAGTCTCTGAGGTCCTGGAGCACGGCGTCGACCGTGGAGACGAACACCTCATGGGCCGCACCGTGCTGGATACCGAGGTTCCGGGCGATCGGGACCTCACCGAAGCTGCTCGGGTCGAGCTCGAGGTTGCGGAAGTCCTGAGTCGCGAGGGAAGCGTCGTCCTCAGCTGCGGGCAGGCTCTTGCGGGCGATCGCCTCGATCTCGGCGATGACGACCTGCACCTGCCCTGCCGCGCTCCCACCGTCACTGCTCGGTAGCACCATCTCTACTCATCCCCCAAGTTCTGCCCGGGCCTGCCCGGGTCGTGCTCTGTCTGGTCCACCCTGTGGAGCCGGGCCCACCACCTTTGCGGCAGCGGCCCGGCTCACAGGTCTCGGCGTACGTCGGTGCGCTCAGCCCCAGCGCGAGGTGTTGGCGTTCTCGGTGGCCTGGTACTCGGTGTTCGAGCTCTGCACGGCCGTGCCGATCTCGGTCAGCAGCAACTTCATGTCCGCCATGGCGGAGTCCCACTTGGTCTTGGACTGCTGGTAGGAAGCAGACGCCGCACCGGTCCAGTCGGACCGAAGCGGAGCAAGCTCGGACTCGAGGCCGTCGATGCGGCCCTCGATCTGGTTGGCCGACGTCCGGATGTCCGCTGCGGCGGCCTCCAGGCTGCCGAAGCTGACCTTCAACTCTCCTGCATTCATGGTGTTCTCCCTGCGTGGTCTGGGTGATCGTCGTTCAGGTGATCGTGGGTTGGGCGGGTTCTCAGCCGAGGCGGCTGGAGAGCTTGCTGAAGGTCGAGGACTGGTTCTCGTCGCTGACGTTGTAGGTCTGCTCCGAGCTGCGGAGGTTGGCCTCGAACTCGTCGAGGGCGCTGATGATCTTCTTGGCGTCCTCGTCCCAGCGGATCATCACCTGCTGGAAGGCCGCGGAGCCGGCTCCACGCCACTGCGCTCCGATGCCGGAGAGCTTCCCCCGCAATGCACTGAGCTGCTGGTCCAGGTCACCTCGGGCCGAGGACACCATCTGGGCGCCTCGGGTCAGGGCCTGGTCTTGCTTGCTTACCTCGCCGGCCATCTGGCCACTCTCCTTTCGATCCCCCGCCCGGACGTCGGCGCACCGACTCCGATCGAGATTGCCGCAACTCGCCAGGATGACGAGTCGTCGGGACAAGTTGTTGAGGTGCGAAGGGTGGAGACCGACCAGCACCCGGATGGGTGTGGTCCACACCACAATCCGACATTTCCCCCTTCGTTCATGAAGCAAACCCCCGGACGGCGTCGAAGAGCCCCGTCGAGAGCGTGACCGAGGCCAGCACCAGCACGATCGAGAGTGCCTCGGCGACATCCGCGGCGCGCGCCCACCAGATCGAGCGCCATCCGCGACCGAGCGAGACTCCGCTCACGGCGACGATGACACCCGACACCGCGGTGCCGATCACCCACGGCAAGACCGCCTGGGAGCCGCCCCGATGGACCAGCTCGGCTCCGAGGAACGCCAGCACCCACAGTGCCGCCAGACGCAGGGCCAGACGCGCACTGCGTGACCGCAGCGACCTGGCCATCAGGGCGAACGCTGCACCACCGAGACCCACCATGCCCAGTGTGCCGATGGCCCGAAGGTCCGACTCGTCGGTCGCCAGCACGAGCAGGGGGCCGGTGGTCGAGACGACAACGGCAAGCACGACCGTGGCCGTCGACACCTGACGCTGACCCCGGCGTACGACGGCCATGACGGTGTCCGGCCGCACCAGCACTCGGCGACGACGAGAGGTCCGTGGCTGTTCGCGAGCCGACCACGCGGTGACGGCGAGCCGATCGAGGTCGAGCAGGGCCTCGTCGGGGACGTCGACCACCAGGTAGGGCAGCAGGCGGGCAGCGATCACCGCGACGGCGTAGAGCACCGCCATCAGGGCAACCGGCGACGAGCCCAGCAGCAGCAGACCGAGGGAGACCACGGCAGCCACGGCCGTGACCGCGAGCACCACGTCGGCCAGGTCGTCCTCGTCGTCTGGCAGGAAGGCGCGGGAGATCGCAGCGAAGACGAGCCCGACCAGTGCCGCGACCCCGACGCCCAGGAGCAGACCCGCAGGTCCTGGCCTGACCCCGAGGACGAAACCAGCGGACGCACCGAGCAGAGGACCGATGACCGAGCGGATCCGAGCATCGCCTGCTGGGGATGGTCCGAACGGCACGGCGCCCATGACGGCACCTACCAGCAGCACCGCGGCGCACACCCCGAAGATCGTGCTGCCCGCTCCTGGGCGCGCCACGGCAGAACCTGTTCCGGCCACGACCCCTGCTGCGACGGCTGCGACTGCCGCCAGTGCCAGCGGCACCCACTGCGTCGACCCACCCAGCACCGGCAGGGGTACGCCGGACCCGGCGATCCCCGAGGACGCATCCGGTGAGACGACGATCAGCACGTCGCCGTCATCGAGGCCGGCCTCCAGCACTCCCTGGTCTGGGCGGAGGATCCGTCCGGCCGCAGTGGCCAGGACCGGTGGGGTGAGGCCGAAGTGATCGGCGTACCGACGCGCGAGCTCCTCGACGGCGATGGCATGTGGGGTGGCCAGGTCGAGCCGACCGGCCGGACCGACCAACGAGAGCCGCACCGAGGGGCGCCCAGAAGGAGACCCAGAAGGAGGCCCAGAGAGAGGCCCAGAGAGAGGCGCAGAGAGCGGCGCAGAGGTGGGGGCAGGGTCAAGCGACACTGGTGCCTGCATGCGTCCCCCTAGCCGTGCCCGATCGCGCCTGGATCCTCGCGAGCTGCCGGCGATGTCAAGCACACCGGCGAAAAGCCCCATACCATTGCAGCACGTTGTGAGCCCCCAGTCGAGGCGGGCCCGCAAGACGTCTCGGGAGGAACCGCTTGTCCAGCACGTTGAGCCGATCCAGGAAGCTCGAACCGCCGGTGATGCCCAGCGGACAGATCGTGCTGCAGGCTCCCCCGGAGCTGGCCCCCAACGAGGGCGCCGGCGGGGCGTTGATGATGGCGCTGCCCATGCTCGGCAGCGTCGGTTCCATCGTGTTCGTCGCCGCCGCACAGCCCGGCGGCAAGGGGATGATCGCTGCCGGCATGTTCCTCGTTGCCACACTCGGCTTCGTCTTCGTCCAGGTCGATCGGCAACGCAAGCAGCGCACCACCAAGGTGGCGGGAGCTCGCCGCGAATACCTCCAGTACCTCGCCGGCATCCGCAAGGTCGTGCGGGAGGCCGGGGCGCAGCAACGGCACAGCCTGCTGTGGTCCTTCCCCTCTCCGTCGGCACTGCCGTCACTGGCAGAGGAGCGCTCACGGCTGTGGGAACGCAGCGCCGACAGCCCGGACTACCTGCAGGTGCGCTACGGCCTGACCCCGCAGGCCCTGGCCATGGACCTGGTTCCACCCGAGTCCGCCCCGGTCGAGCAGCTCGACCCTGTGGCCGCCTCTGCCCTGCACCGGCTGCTCGTGGTGCACCGGGT
>JBDSBU010000110.1:0-10993 GCA_039921445.1 Marmoricola sp.
CCGTCGCGGTCATCGCGTCGCCCGGTCGCGCGTGCGATGGGGGTTGGGGGCTGCGAGCTGGTCATGCGGTCTCCTGGGTGGCGTGAGGGGTGTGGGTAGCGGAGGCGTGGGTGATCTCATCTCCCGCGCGGTCGCCGCGGACGGTGCGGCGGACCTCGAGATCAAGGCCGTCGAGAACGGACTCCGCGAATCGCGGAGCGGGGCCGAGGTCCCCCTCCAGACCGGTGAGCCAGGTCGCCACAGGCGCCAACCCCGAGCGCTCAAGGCGGTAGTGACGCTCCCGCCCCTGGTCGCTCGCGGACACCAGGCCGGCGTCGCCGAGCACCCGCAGGTGGCGACTGATCGCCGGTCGGCTGATCGGGTGGTCCGCCGCGAGGTCGACCACGCGGGCAGGCCCGCGGGCGAGCCGGTCAAGTAGCTGCCGACGTACGGGATCGGCGAGCGCGGTGAAGGCGTCCATGTCCTATTGGTAACTTATACGTTACTTATCTGTCAAGGGTAGCGTCGTGCCATGACCAAGACACGCACCGAACACGACTCCATGGGCGACGTCGAGGTGCCCGTCGACGCCCTGTGGCGGGCGCAGACGCAGCGCGCGATCGACAACTTCCCGATCAGCGGCACGACCCTCGAGCGTCGCCACATCCAGGCGCTGGGCCACGTCAAGGCGGCCGCCGCGCTCGTCAACGCCGAACTCGGCGTGATCACCGCGGCGCAGGCCGACGCGATCGGCGGGGCCGCGGCCGGCGTCGTGGACGGGGCGTACGACGACCACTTCCCGCTCGACGTCTTCCAGACCGGCTCCGGGACCAGCTCCAACATGAACATGAACGAGGTGCTGGCCTCGCTCGCTGGACGCGCCGGCGTCGAGGTGCACCCCAACGACCACGTCAACGCGAGCCAGTCGAGCAACGACACCTTCCCCACCTCGATCCATGTCGCGGCGGTCGAGTCGACCACCGCGCAGCTGATCCCGGCACTCGATCACCTGGCCAGCGCCCTCGAGGCCAAGGTTGAGGAGTTCGCCGATGTGGTGAAGTCGGGACGGACACACCTGATGGACGCGACGCCGGTGATGCTCGGTCAGGAGTTCGGCGGCTACGCCGCGATCATCCGGATCGGTATCGAGCGACTCGAGTCCACACTCCCCCGCGTTGCCGAGCTTCCGCTGGGCGGCACCGCCGTCGGCACCGGCATCAACATGCCCGACGGCTTCGCCGAGCAGGTGATCGCCGACCTTGCGGACTCGACCGGCCTGCCCTTCGTCGAGGCGCGCAACCACTTCGAGGCCCAGGGCGGTCAGGACGCGCTCGTCGAGCTCTCCGGACAGCTGCGCACCATTGCGGTCGGGCTGACCAAGATCTGCAACGACCTGCGGTGGATGTCCTCAGGCCCGACCACCGGGTTGGCGGAGATCCACCTTCCGGACCTGCAGCCCGGCTCGAGCATCATGCCGGGCAAGGTCAACCCGGTGCTTCCCGAGGCCACGTTGATGGTCTGTGCCCAGGTGATCGGCAACGACGCCACCGTCGCAATGGGAGGTGCGAGCGGAAGCTTCGAGCTCAACGTGATGATGCCGGTGATGGCGCGCAACCTGCTGGAGTCGATCCGTCTGCTCGCCCATGTGAGCCCGCTCCTTGCCGACCGATGCGTCGCCGGGATCACCGCCAACGTGGAGCGGATGCGCACCTACGCAGAGTCCTCGCCGTCGGTGGTCACCCCGCTGAACAAGCACATCGGCTACGAGGAGGCCTCCAAGATCGCCAAGGCGGCGCTCAAGGAGGGCCGCACGATCCGCGAGCAGGTGATCGAGATGGGGTACGTCGAGCGAGGCGATCTCACCGAGGAAGAGCTCGACACTGCGCTCGACGTACGCCGGATGACCCGCCCGGGCCGCTGAGTCCACTCATGACCGGCTCCGGGCTCCGCACTCTCGCCGCCCTGGCGGCGGTGCTGGGTACCGCGGTCGTGCTGGTCTGGGCAGCCGGCATCGGCCCGGGCGGGTTGGTCGGATCGCGCCAGCCAACCAGTGCCGAAACGGTGCCCACAGCCGAGGCGTCACCGACCGAGACCGTCACCGAGCCGCCCCAGCCGGAGCAGGAGCCGGCTGGTCGGAGTCGGGCGGCGGAACCTGTCAGCTGGGTCACCGACCTGGTGGTGATCTCCGCGATGCTGGTCAGCGTGTGGCTCGTCGGAATCCTCATGCGCGGCGCGGTGATCGCGTTGCGGCGTCGGCTGCCGCCGAGCCAGCTCGTGCTGGAGCTCGATCCCGTTGCGCACCTCGACGCGGCCCGTGAATCCTTGCGCGAGGACAGCTCGCGGCTCCAGGAGGCTCTTGCCACCGGCGGTGTGCGCAACGGCATCGTTGCCTGCTGGGTACTGCTGGAGCGGGCAGCGAGCGAGGCCGGCGTGGCCCGACTGCCGACGGAGACGGCCACCGAGTTCGTGGTCAGGTTCCTGCACGCGCTCGACGTCGACCCGCGTCCGGTCGCCACCTTGGCGGCACTCTTCCACGAAGCGCGGTTCTCCACCCATCGGCTCGACGAGGACATTCGCGAGCGTGCGACCACTGCTCTGGCCAGTGTGCTCCTCGACCTCGACCACGCCGTCGTCCCTCCTGGGGTGGCCACATGAGCCCGGTCCGGCGTACGTGGATCGGAGTCGCCGTCGCCGCTCTGCTGGTCGCCCTTGCGGTCAACGGCGCCCTGGTCGTCCTGGACCGCGAGCACGACGCGACGCTGATCACCCTGCTCACGCTGGCCACCGTGGTCACCGGTCTGCTGCTGGTCGTCGGAACCGACCTGCACGAACGGCACCCCTGGAGCACCCGGCGCAACGACGCCGACCCCGACCCCGGAGAGGACACCCGAACAGCGATGTACCGACACACGATCGAGGTGCACCTGACCTCCCGCAACCACGACGACGCCGTGGTCTGGCGGCTCGCGGACCTCGCAGCGCAAAGGATGCGACAGCTGCACGGGTTGCGCTACTCCGAGGACCCTGCCCGTGCTACCGCGCTGCTCGGTCAACCGTTGGCGGGCTGGGTGGCCACCGAACGCAGGCAGCGCTATCACTCGGAGCACCGGCACCGCCGCTACACGGTCGCGCAGCTCAGCGAGGTCGTGCACCAGATCGAACAGCTGTGAGCGCCAGCCGGGCGACGCGGCCCGAGGTCACGCGCGCCAGTGCCGACGCGGCGAGCGTGCTCCAGCGGGTCGGCTCGGCCGTGATCGGCAAGCGGGAGGCCTTGCGACTCGTCCTGGCAGGCGTCCTGGCAGGTGGCCACGTGCTCCTCGAGGACTACCCCGGTCTCGGTAAGACCCTCGCCGCCAGGTCTTTCGCGCAAGTGCTCGGGGTCTCCTTCACCCGTGCCCAGTTCACCCCCGATCTGTTGCCGGTCGACCTCACCGGCTCCTTCATCTACAACCAGCGCAGCGGTGAGTTCGAGTTCCGTGAGGGGCCGTTGTTCACCGGCCTGCTACTGGCCGACGAGATCAACCGGACGCCACCCAAGACCCAGGCCGCACTGCTCGAAGCGATGCAGGAGCGGCAGATCACCGTCGAGGGACGCACCTTCGTGCTTCCACCGCCCTTCCACGTCCTTGCTACGGCCAACCCGGTCGAGTACGAAGGCACCTATCCGCTCCCGGAGGCCCAGCTGGACCGGTTCCTGCTGCGTGTCGGCTTCGGCTACCCCACCGCCGAGGAGGAGTTCGACGTGCTGCGGTCCCGGATCGTGCGGCAGCGCGAGGACGTCGTACTGGAGCCGGTCACCGACGCGGTCGGGCTGCTCGCGATGCAGTCCGCGGTCGAGCTGGTCGAGGTGGACCGCAGTGTCGCGGAGTACTGCGTCTCGCTGGTCGCAGCCACCCGATCCCACCGACACGTGCTCGTCGGGGCGTCCCCGCGAGGCTCGCTCGCACTGATGCTCTGCGCGCGGGCGGTGGCCTTGATCGACGGCCGTGACTTCGCGCTGCCCGAGGACGTCAAGACGGTTGCGCCGGCTGTGCTCGCACACCGGATCACCGTGAAGCCTGAACTGTGGATGACCGAGATCACCGGCTCGAGCGTGGTGACCGGGCTGCTTGCCAGCGTCCCGACGCCAGCGGCCCGGCAGCCCGGTGTGGGCTCCGGCCGGCCATGACCGGGTGGCGCCCCACCGCCGCGCTGGTGCGCGGAGCCATCGTCTCGGGAGTGACCTCGCTCGGGGCGCTGACGTTGGGCCGCCCCGACCTGCTCGTCCTGGTGGCGCCCGTGGGGTTGTTGGTCGCGCTGGCGATCGCCCACGCTCCGCGCGCGCCCGTATCGAGCACGGTCCGTCTGGGCGACTCTCGGCTGCGTGAAGGCCAGAGCACCCGACTGTTCGTCGAGGTCGACGCCGGCAGCGCGGTCGAGCATGCGACGCTGACGGTGGCGACACCTGCGCACGTCGTCGTACAGCCCACGTCCGGGGCGGTGTCCGCCGTCGTGTCCGGGCGCACGGACCTCGAGCTCTTGTTCAGCGTCCGCCGGTGGGGGGTACGGCCGGTCGGCACAGCGATGCTCAGCGCCTCCAGCCCGTGGGACGGCTACCGCTGGCGGTCGGGACCGCTGCCAGAGCAGACCCTGACCGTGCTGCCGCAGCGCTCGACGTTCACCTCGGTGGAGAGCCCGAACCCGCTCGGGCTGGTCGGACAGAATCGGTCGCGGCGCGCCGGGCATGGCTCGGAGTTCTGGGGGATCCGACGCTTCCAGCCCGGCGACCGGCTGCGCCGGGTCGACTGGCGTACGACGCTGCGTACTCGCGAGCTGCACACCGTCGGGACCGACGCCCAGGAGGACAGCTCGCTGCTGATCCTGCTCGACGCTGTGACCGATCACGGCGTGAGCGAGGGTGTCGACGGTCGCGCGAGCAGCCTGGACCTCGGAGTTCGGGCCGCGAGTGCGCTCGCAGCCCATCATTTGGGCGTGGGTGACCGCGTCTCCCTGCGGGTGCTCGGACGTCGCCATCTGGTGCTCGGACCCGGTTCGGGTCCGCACCACCTGCGCCGGATCGACGAGCTGCTCGCCCAGGTCGCGCCTGGCTGGCCCGACCTGCTCAGCACCCGCTTGCGGCTGCGCGCCGGGGCGGGCACGGTCGTAGTGGTGCTCTCACCGCTGTTCACCCCCGAGGTGACCACCGCGATGGTCACCTTGACCCGCCGCGGTCTGAGCGTGGTCGCGATCGACACCCTGCCCGAGGGTGTCGTGCCTGGGCGGGCGTTCGACCCGCTCTCGCCCGGTCGACTCGCATGGCGGATGCGCCTGCTCGAGCGCCAGATGCAGCTCACCGAGTCCACCCGTCTTGGCGTCCCCGTGGTGCCGTGGAACGGACCCGGGACGCTCGATGAGGTCTTTCGGCGACTCGGGCGGCGTGCCCGGGTGCCTCGGGAGGTCACGCGATGAACGAGCGGACGCTCACGCCAGGTGTGCCCGAGCGGCACGGCGAGCACCGCCGGCTCTGGCCAGGCGGCGACCAGATTCTCCTGCGTGGCCTGGTGCCGCTCGGGGTGCTGATCTCCATGGTGGCCGCGATCGCCGCCGGTGGCCGACCCGCGCAGTGGGTCCAGCTCGTCGTGGTCGCGCTGTCGTTGGTCGCGACACTGCGGCCGGATTCCAGCGTCGCGACGGGGGCACTGCTCGGCTCGGCGTACGTCTGGACGACCGCGCCGCAGACGCTGACACCGCTGCTCCTCGTGGGGGCTGCCGGGATGCTGCTCACCCACGTGGCCGCGCTGCTGGCGGCGCAGGGACCGGCACTGGTCGCCCTCGATCCTGCCCAGGCGCGCCGGTGGACCGGACGAGCAGGGCTGCTCCTGCTCGCTGCCGCGACCGTGTGGGGCCTGGCCCGGCTGTTCGATGGTCAGGGCGGCGGACGCCTGGTGTACGCCGCAGGGCTGATCGTGCTGTCCGCGATCAGCGGGTTGATGACCTGGCTGCTCACCAGGAGGACCGGCGAGCGAGCGCTCAGTACCAGCCGTGGCCCTGCTTGAAGGACCACGCCGAGCAGGCGCTGCCGTAGCGCGACTTGATGTAGCCCAGGCCCCAACGGATCTGGGTCTCGGCACTGTCGGCCCAGTCAGGCCCTGCCGAGGACATCTTGGAACCGGGGAGTGCCTGCGGGATGCCGTAGGCCGAGGAGGAGGGGTTGTCGGCGTGCACGTTCCAGCCGGACTCCTGGGTCCAGATGTTGTCCACGCAGCCGAACTCCGAGGAGCTCAGGCCGTACTGCGGCATCAGAGCCCGCGCCAGGGTCTTGGGGTCGGAGACGGTCAGGTCCTCCGACTTGGTCACCGCGACCCCGGACTTGTTGGACAGCGCGCTCGCCTTAGCGGAGTCCGTGACCGGACGACGGTCGTCGGAGGAGCGCGAGGCGCGCTGCTCGCGATCGGCAAGCTCAGCCTGCGTCAGCGACGAGGCGGCGTTCGTGGGAGCGACGGCACCGAGGGCCGAGGCCGCGCTGGTGAGCGGGCTGCCGGTGTCCTTCAGCACTCCGCCGGAGACGGCGAGCCCGGTGGCGGCGACAGCGACACCAGAGAGCACGGCGGCGTTGCGCAGGCCCTCACGAGCAGGTCGAGCGGGCACGTTTCGGTGCTTGGGGGCGTACTTCTCAGACAAGGGGTGACCCAACGGTTGACGACAGGGACGTCAGCCGCGTTCTCACATGCACGGGGGCACTTGTGCGAGGAACGCGAGGGGGAAGAGCAACAACTCTCACCCAAACTACAAGCGGTTGCAAGTTGAACGACCAGATCGGTGGCGTGAGTTCGCCCACGATCTGGTCGCTCGTGTCCCGTCATTCCCTCTGGTGCCCTGGCGTCACATCGAACCGGGTCACATCGTCACCGGATCACATCGTCACGTGCTCCAACATCTCGGTGACCAGAGCGGCGATCGGCGAACGCTCGGACCGGGTCAGGGTCACGTGGGCGAACAGCGGGTGTCCCTTGAGACGGTCCACGACCGCCACCACTCCGTCGTGCCGGCCGACCCGCAGGTTGTCGCGCTGGGCCACGTCGTGGGTCAGCACCACCTTGGAGTTGGCCCCCATCCGCGAGAGCACGGTGAGCAGCACGTTGCGCTCGAGCGACTGGGCCTCGTCGACGATCACGAAGGCATCATGAAGGGAACGGCCGCGGATGTGGGTCAGCGGCAGCACCTCGAGCATCCCTCGGTCGAGGATCTCGTCGACCACGTCAGGGGTGGTGATCGCACCCAGCGTGTCGAAGACCGCCTGGCCCCAAGGCGACATCTTCTCCGACTCGCTTCCCGGCAGATAGCCAAGCTCCTGGCCACCCACCGCGAACAGCGGCCGGAAGACGACGACCTTCTTGTGCTGACGACGTTCGAGCACCGTCTCCAGGCCCGCGCACAGGGCCAGAGCCGACTTGCCGGTGCCCGCACGACCGCCGAGGGAGACGATCCCGATCTCGGGGTCGAGCAGCAGGTCCAGGGCGATCCGCTGCTCGGCCGACCGGCCATGGATCCCGAAGGCCTCCCTGTCGCCGCGGACGAGGTGCACCCGCTTGTCGGCCTTCACCCGACCCAGGGCGCTCCCCCGGTCCGACATCAGCACCAGGCCGGTATGGCAGGGCAGGTCGCGAGCGGCATCGAGATCGATCACCGCGTCGTCGTACAACTCATCCAGGGCGGCACCTGACAGGTCCATCTCGGTCATCCCGGTCCACCCGGCGTCGGACTCATGGATCTGCTCGGAGCGGTACTCCGCCGCGTCGAGACCGACCGCCGAGGCCTTGATCCGTAGCGGCAGGTCCTTGGAGATCAGCGTGACGAGGTAGCCCTCCTTGGCCAGGTTGTTCGCCACGGCGAGGATCCGGGTGTCGTTGTCACCGAGCCGGAACCCCGAGGGAAGCGAGTGGGGGTCGGTGTGGTTCAGCTCGACCCGGACCGTGCCGCCGAGGTCACCCACCGGGACCGGCTCGTCGAGCCGACCGTGCTCGACCCGGAGCTCGTCGAGCATCCGAAGTGCCGAGCGCGCGAAGTAACCGAGCTCGGGGTGGTGTCGCTTGCCCTCCAGCTCGGTGATCACCACCACCGGCAGCACGACCTCGTGCTCGTCGAACCGCTTCAACGCCCCGGGATCGGCCAGCAGGACCGAGGTGTCCAAGACGTAGGTGCGACGGGTCTGGGCTGGTGCGCGCTTCGCTGGTGCCACGAGATTCCCCTTGCGACCGCGCGCGCACCCCGCGCCCGGTCCGTTAGCTGTGCTCGGACCGGGACTGGCGCCGCAGGGCTGAGTGCTGCCCTTCGGTGGTGCAGTGGCCGTGATCTCTCACGAACTTCGCCCTTCCTGGCAACGGCCTGCTTCCCCGCGGGCCGACTCCACAAAACGTACGGCGCCCCCAGGCGAGGTTTGGTGCGACACGCCCTAGCGCGAGGTGAGCAGGTGCCGAAGGAAGGGTCAGCACTCAGGAGCCGTAGCGACGGTCTCGCTCGGCGTAGGCCCGCACGGCCCTCAGGAAGTCGACCCGCCGGAAGTCGGGCCAGTAGGCCTCGCAGAAGTAGAACTCGCTCCGGGCGCTCTGCCACAGCAGGAAACCCCCGAGACGCTGCTCGCCGCTGGTGCGGATCACGAGATCGGGGTCGGGCTGGCCCTTGGTGTAGAGGTGCTCGGCGATGTGCTCGACGTCGATGATCTCGGCAAGCTCCTCCAACGTGGTGCCCTTGCCAGCGTGCTCGTGCAGCAACGACCGGACGGCGTCCGCGATCTCGCGCCGCCCGCCGTAGCCCACCGCGATGTTGACCAGCAGTCCGTCGACCTCACGGGTCGCCTCAGCCGCATGCTTGAGGCGCTCGGCGACCGCAGTCGGGAGCAGGTCCAAGGCGCCGACGGGGTGCAGTCGCCAGCGACCTTGCTCGGCCAGTGACTCCACGGCGTCGCCGATGATCCCGAGCAGCGGCTCGAGCTCCTCGGCCGGACGGTTCAGGTTGTCGGTGGAGAGCAGCCACAACGTGACCACCTCGACACCGATCTCCTCGCACCAGCCGAGCATCGGCTCGATGTTTGCCGCACCGGCGCGATGCCCATGGGCCGAGTCCGCTCCGACGGCCCGAGCCCAGCGGCGGTTGCCGTCGAGCATCACACCGACATGCTTGGGGAGCCGCTCGGTCGGCAGACGACGGGCCAGCCGCGCCTCGTAGGCCGGATAGAGCACCTTCCGCAGTCCTCGTTTCCAGTCCGCCACGGGAGCGACTGTACTCGCGCCGGGGCCGTGTGATGCTGCACTCGTGCGCGGTGCGCGTTGCCTGCCGCGCGGTACTTTAGGACTCATGACCCACACCCCCCCGCCTGACGGCACAGTCACCGAGCGGGTCGCGGAGAACGCACACGAGGCCGCCACGGCCGTGCGCAAGCATGTCCGGTATGTCAAGGACGAGGTCAAGCCCCGGTTGCGCGGCTGGCTGCACGCAGGCATCACTCCCCTGGCGCTCGCCGCCGGAACGGTCCTGATCACGCTCTCGCCCGACACCAAGACGCGCGTGGGCTCCTCGGTGTTCGCCTTCACCGCCCTGCTGCTCTTCACCGTCTCGGCCATCTATCACCGCGGAAACTGGTCGGAGCGCACGTGGGCCTTCCTGCGCCGTTTCGACCACTCCAACATCTACCTTCTGATCGCCGGCTCCTACACCCCCTTCGCGCTGGTCCTGCTCGACGGCAGCGCCCGGGTGAGCCTGCTCGTGATCGCCTGGAGCGGCGCCATTCTCGGGGTGCTCTTCCGGATCTTCTGGATCGATGCTCCTCGCTGGATCTATACCCCGATCTACTTCGCGTTGGGTTGGGTGGCGATCTTCTATGCCCGCGACTTCGCCAGTGGCGGGACCGCGGTGATCACCCTGATCGCGGTCGGCGGTGGGCTCTACTCCCTGGGCGGCCTGGTCTACGGACTGAAGCGACCCGATCCCTTTCCCACCTGGTTCGGCTTCCACGAGGTCTTCCACAGCCTCACGATCGCTGCCTTCGCCTGCCACTACATCGCCGCGAGCATCGCGACCTACCAGCTGCGGTGACTCTGCAGCCTCAGCCGCGCAGCTCAGCGAGAAGGTCCTCGACCGAGGTCACCGGTCGGTGACAGACCAGGTTGCGGCAGACGTACGCCGCAGCGCGACCGTCCACGACGTCGCGCATGGCCAGCAGCGGGATCGAGCTCTCCCCCGGCACAGCCGCGACCACCACGGCACCCGCGTGCGTGGCCCTGCGCGCGGCGAGCTCGAGCGCGTCGCGCTCGGCTCCCCGTGGTCCCACGACGGCCACCTCGAGGGGACCGTGGAGCGCCGTCTCAGCCGCTGCCAGGGACCAGCCGGCAAACCGCGGCGAGGCGTCAGCAAGCCGGCGCGAGATCCGCAACGCGGCCTCGGCAGCGTCGCGGTGACGCCCCGACCCGGTGAGTGCGCTGTAGGTCAGCAACGCGTGGATCACCGCCGAGTGTCCGCTCGGGCTGGCGTTGTCGGACGGGTCACGAGGTCGCACCAGCAGTGCCTCCGCGTCGTCGGCGGTGTCGTGGAACCCACCGTCACCGGCGGCGAACCGCTGCAGCACCGTCTCGAGCAGCGCACCGGCCCGATCCACCCAGACGCGGTCACCGGTGGCGGAGGCCACTGAGAGAAATGCGGTAGCCACGCAACCGTAGTCCTCGAGCACTCCCGCATGGGCGCCGACGACACCGTCGCGGGAGACCCGAGCAAGCCTTCCCTCGGTCAGGTGCACGTCCGCCAGGAACTCGGCGCGCCGGACCGCCGCTGCGACGTACGCCGGCAGCGCGAGCAGACCCGGGCGTCGGGCGTTTTCTCTGCCACCGCGCGGTGGCGAACCTGACGGCCGGCTCCCAGGCTTGGCGAACCGGCTCCGGCAGGTCGAGCTCGTCCCACAGGTCGACCAAGAGGCCGCCGTCGATCCAGCGGATCATCTGCTGCGGCATGCCTCGACGGATGAGCTGCTCGTAGGCTCCCCGCC
>JBDSBU010000111.1:0-5629 GCA_039921445.1 Marmoricola sp.
TCCGAGGAGGCAGGTTCGAGCGGCCCTTGCGAGGTCTTGTCCGGGCTGGCGGTGGCGCCGCCGGTGGAGCTCCCGGCGGTGCCCTTGGTCGCGTCCTTGGTGGGGCCGGGCGTGGCGCTCGGTGCCACATTGGGTGCGCCACCCTGGCCGGCCTCGGGGGTCAGTCCGCTCCCGCCGGCGCCGGTGTCGAAGCGGCTGGCGGTGGCGACCACGTTGCCCTTGTAGCTGCGCTGCAGGATCTCACTGAAAGTGTTGTAGCGATCCAGTGCGGTGTCGGTGACCCGCGAGTTCGCCGAGACCACGAGGTACTGGCCGGCGCTCGTGCTGGCGGCCGAGGCGGTGATGAAGGTGCCGCCCTTGTTGTAGCGAGCGGTATCGGGCTTGCAGGTCACTGAGCGTGCTGGCACTTCGGCGTTCCAGACCAGCTGACCCCACTCGCCCACGCGCGCGGTGTGGGCCCGGATCGTCCTGCAGCGCACCTTCTGCCCCGGAGCCACGTGGGCGGTGAAACGCACGGTGTCGCGCGTGACGCGGGTGGGCGCCGACTCCAACGCGAAATAGATCGTGGGACCTTCGAGCGTCGACCAGGCGTGGGCGCCGGTTCGCGGGCGATCGCAGTCGTCACAGGAGTTGGCTCGCAGCGGCGTACGTAACTGCTTGGTGCCGACGTCCCAGATCAGGTCGTAGGCGGCGCCGGGCCGGGCCGTCGGTGAGAGCGTGGTGCCCAGGTGGGCGAAGTAGAGCACGCCGTCCCGGTTGCGCAACGAGTCGTTGAAGGTGATCGTCGCGGTGTACTTCTCGGCGTCGACGACCACCTTTCCCAAGGGCACGTTCGCGGGATCACCCACCGAGTAGGTCTCGGTGTGGATCCGAAGCAGCTTGGGGATCTTGACCTGCACGATGTCTCCCGGGCAGGCGTCGGCGGGAAGCTCACCAGCGAAATAGACCTGGATCTCCTGGTGGGCACTGACCCGGGTCTCGTCGAGGCGCAGCGAGGAGATCGCTCCCGGACGCTCCTTGGGTGCGCAGCCCGGGGCGGTGCGAACGCCGCCGGCTGCTTCCGCCACGGCTGGCCACAGCGCCATCACGGCCAACAGCGCGGCAACCGAAAGGGTGCCGAGGCGTACGTTCGTGCTCTGCATGAATGACTCCAGGCGCGGGGAGCGAGCACGACTGGATCGCGTCCTCGGTGGATCTGTGCTCGATCAAGGTATTCGGCTGTTTCACCAATGTGGGATTTCGGGGCACGAGCGCTGGATCGGTGTGCTCGGTGTGGCCCAGCGCGGGTAGGTTGTGCGAGTGCTGCTATCCGATCGCGACATCCTTGCCGAGATCCAGGCGAAGCGGATCTGCGTCGAACCCTACGACGAGGCCATGATTCAGCCCTCGAGCATCGACTTCAGACTAGACCGATACTTCCGCGTCTTCGAAAACCACCGCTACCCGCACATCGATCCGGCGGCCGATCAGTCGGACCTGACCCGCGAGGTGGAGCCTGAGGGGGACGAGCCGTTCATCCTGCATCCGGGTGAGTTCGTCCTCGGCTCCACCTTCGAGGTGGTCTCGCTTCCCGACGACCTTGCGGCCCGGGTGGAGGGCAAGTCCTCGCTCGGTCGGCTGGGGCTGCTCACCCACGCCACGGCCGGCTTCGTGGACCCCGGTTTCAGTGGCCACGTGACCCTGGAGCTGGCCAACGTCGCCACCTTGCCGATCAAGCTCTATCCCGGCATGAAGATCGGACAGCTGTGCTTCTTCCGGTTGAGCTCGCCAGCGGCGCATCCTTATGGTTCGGCGAAGTACGGCTCGCGCTACCAGGGTCAGCGGGGGCCGACCCCGTCGAAGTCCTACGCCAACTTCCACCGGACGAAGATCTAGCGTCCGGTCCACCGGCACGTGGCCGTGTCAGCGGCGTACTCGCCAAGTGACGGTGCGTGACTTGCTCGGGCCGAACCCGGCCGCACCGCGGTAGCGCGCCGTGATGCGGTAGGTGCCCGGACGACGCTTCGAGAGTCGCACCGTCGCAACGCCGTCGTGCAATCGGGCCGCGCGCCTGCGGGTCCCGTTCACGTAGATGTCCGCGATCCCGGACGGCGTCTTGCTCGAGGTCACTCGCACCCGCAAGGTGTTGGCGGTCCGGCGGGTCCGGTTGTGAGCGAGCTTGGCGGTGGTGCGAGTGCTGCGCGCCACCTGCGGGTTCGGGGTGACCGGAGGGGTCGGGGGCGTGGAGGCGGTCCGGATCCGCGGCACGGTGAGCTCGGAGGGGAACTCGACCGAGTTGTGGATCGTGATCACGGTGACCGTGCCCGGCAGCTGCGGAAGCGTCGGAGTCAGGTGGGGTACGTCGAAGACCTGGACCGCGAGCCGCAGCCGATGACCTTCCTGGATCGAGGCCCCGGTGGGAAAGATCTCGACGTCGACGGGTTCGACGGCCCCGGAGGCCAGCGGCTTCTCGGTCGCCTGAGTGAAGGGGTGGAACGCCTGGATCAGCGATCCGTCCAGGTAACGCGACTTGGAAGTGTCCAGGGCTCGGTGCGAGATCACCTGCCAGCCGCCGGTGATCCGGCTGACGGTCCCATCCGGTGCCACGTCCTCCACGGCCACCGAAAGCATCCCGTTGCCGCTGGGCGAGGACACGTAGAGCCGGGCGTTGAGCGGACCCTGGAAGTCCAGGGGCGCACTCATCGGCTCCGAGTCGAAGGTGACACCGGCCCGGTCGTTGTACTGGTTGTCCTGCAGGCAGGGGTTGGGCAGCGGCGAGGTGTTCATCACTCCCGCGGTCCACTGGTTGGCCGAGCGGGTGCACAACCCGGCGACGGGGATCGGGTAGAGGTCCGCCGTACCGTCCGAGGGTCCGGTGGTCCTCAGTGACCCTGCCGTCCCGTTCGTGGCGTTGCCGGAGAGTCGGTAGGAGTCGGCCGCGCGGTCCTCACCGACCCAGTCGCCGCCCTTGCGCCAGGCACCGGTGCCCTGCTCGTACCAGGTCATCGGGGCGATGTCGGTGTCCAGGCTCGCATCGGGAAGGCCCTTGACGTAGTGGTCGAACCACCGCAGCTGCAGCTCGTTGAGCGGGCCGTAGCCGGCATCTGCGACCTCAGCGCCCGACGACCCCTGGAGGTGATCCCAGGGTCCGATGATCATCTTGGTCGGCACGCCGCGCTGCCGCAGCCGCTCGTAGAGCAGCGGTGTCCCGCGCTGGAACAGGTCGAACTCGCCGCCGATGAGGAAGGTCGGCACGTCCACCTGGTCGATCACGTTGATCGGCGAACGTTCGGCATAGAACGCTCCGTCGTACGCCGTCTCCTGCCCAGCCATCGCGTTGACCAATGTCGGCCCGGTGAAGGTGCCGGCGGTGCCGATCCGTGAGGCGAGGGCACCGAGGGCCGACTGCGGGTCGCTGGTGGTCACGGCCGGAGGGATCAGCCCGGTCGCGGTGACCAGCCCGAGCCACAGCGGCATGAAGCCGGAGTCGATCTGACCACCGCTGGCGGTCACGTCGCGGTAGACGTCGGCACCAGGCACCTGCGGGAAGATCGCCTTGAGGCCAGCGGGCTTGCCCGCGGCGGCGAAGATCTGGCTGATCCCCATGTAAGAGGCACCGGTCATCGCCGTGCTGCCGTCGCTCCACGCCTGTTCGTGCGCCCAGGTCATCACCTCGGAGGCGTCCTGGTCCTCCCGGGCGTCGAAGGCGTTCCACTGGCCCTCGCTGGAGCCGGTGCCCCGGGCGTCGACGGTCAGTTGGGCGTAGCCGCGCTTGACGAGGTACGCCGGGTCCGCGCCGGCCAGGGTGCCGCCGAAGCCTCCGGCGATCACGGTCTTGTTGTAGGCGGTGATCGTCACCACGACCGGTACCGGGGTGGTGATCGCCTTCCCGTCCCCGTCGGCAGGCAGGGTCAGGTCGGCACGCAGCTTGACCCCGTCGGACATCGGGACGGCGAGGTCCTTGGTGGTCACGGTCTTGGAGTACTGCTCGGGGCGCGGCAGCCAGGAGGTGGTGGCCTGTGCTGCGCCCGGCTGGGCGGCGGCAGTTCTCGAGGCGGCGGTTGAGGCGGCGGTTGAGGAGGCGGTTGAGGAGGCGGTTGAGGAGGCGGGCACGGCGACGAGCGCGCTCGTGGCGATCAGACCGGCAACGAGTGGCAGTGTGACCCGCCTGACCGTTGTGCGTCGTGACATCTGGGTTCCTCCCCATGGATGAGTCTCTGGGAAGACAACGAGCGGAGGGCCCTGCGGTTATCGGGTGGTAGCTCCAGACAGAGACCTCGGGCAGAGACCTCGGGCTCAGACCTCGGCCATTACCCCGGACACTGGAAGATCCCCGGCACCAGGCGCCGAGGATCTTCCAGTGTCACGCGGAACGGCTGACCTCAGAGGTCGAAAAGGGATCCGCCTTCGCCGATCTCTGCATCGGTGCGGGGCTGGTACTGCTCCCCGGCCGGCTTGGGAGCTGGCTTCGGCTCCTCGTCCTCGTCCACGGGCTCCGGCTCATCATTGGGCTCCGGGTCAGCCACGGGCTCCGGCTCCGCCACGGGCTCAGCCTCGGACTCGTCGCCCGGCTTGACGGTCGATTCGGCTGTTGCGTCGCGGGCGTACTTGGCTTTGATGTCACGCAAGGAGGTCGGCGTCTTGGCCTCCGGCTCGGGCTCGGGCTGGGTCTCCTCGGCCTCGGTCTTGTCGGTGGGTGCGACGTCGGTGTGGGCGTCGTCCTGGCTGCGGTCGGTGTGGCCGTCGGTGGTGGAGTCGGCGGCTGCGTCCTCGGTGCCGATGGGCTCAGGCTCGGGCTCGGTCTGTGTTTCGGCCTCGGCCTCGGCGGGAGCTTCGGCGGGTGCCTTCGCTGCGACGGGCTCCTCGGCGGGGGCCTCGATGTCGAAGAGGGAGCCGCCTTCGGGGATCTCGCTGGCGGGGGTGGCAGCTGTGCCGGAGGAGGCCGCCGCCTTGGCGGGCTCCGGCTTGGCCTCGGTCTCCGTCTCGGGCTGGGTCTCTTCGGCCTCGGTCTCGCCGCTGGGTGCGACGTCGGTGTCGGCGTCGTCCTGGCTGCGGTCGGTGTGGCCGTCGGTGGTGGAGTCGGCGGCTGCGTCCTCGGTGCCGGTGGGCTCAGGCTCGGGCGCAGGCTCGGGGGCCGCGGCTGGCTCCTCGATGTCGAAGAGCGAGCCGCCTTCGGGAACCGCACTCGCCGGGGCGGCGTCGCCCGACGCATCCGAGGACTTCTGTGACGTCTCGGCGGGCTCGGGGGATGTCTTTTGCGACGTCTCGGCGGGCTCGGGAGATGTCTTTTGCGACGTCTCGGCGGGCTCGTCGTCGTCACCGACGTCGAACAGCGAGCCGCCACCGCCTCCGCTGGCCTTGGCGGCGGGACCGACGTCCGCGGTGTCGGTGACGGTCTCGTCCGTCTGCGTGGTGTCCTCCGTCTCCGGCTCGGCCCTGGTGTCCTCGGCCTTGGTGTCCACTGCGGTGGTGTCCTCGGCCTTGGTGTCGGCTGCGGTGGTGTCCGCTGCGGCAGGAGCCTTCGCGGCAGGCGTCTTGGCTGCCGGCTTGGTCTCACCCTTGATCGAGGCGAGCAGCATCTGCGCCACGTCGAGGACCTCGACCTCCTCGCGGGCCTCGCCCTTGGCCTGCTGGGCGGTGAGGCCGTCGG
>JBDSBU010000112.1:0-11438 GCA_039921445.1 Marmoricola sp.
CTGCTGACCACCGGGCTCGTCGTGGTGGCCGGTGAGGTGCGGACCAACGCCTACGCCCCGGTGGCCGACCTCGTCCGCGCCAAGATCCTCGACATCGGCTACGACTCCTCGATCAAGGGCTTCGACGGCAAGTCCTGCGGCGTGATGGTCGCGATCGGCGGCCAGTCCGGCGACATCGCCCAGGGCGTCGACTCCGGCCACGAGAGCCGCACCGGCTCCGTCGACGCGATGGACAAGCAGGGCGCGGGCGACCAGGGCCTGATGTTCGGCTACGCCTCCGACGACACCCCTGAGCTGATGCCGCTGCCGATCACGATCGCGCACCGTCTCGCCGAGCGGCTGACCGAGGTCCGCAAGGACGGCACGCTGGCCTACCTGCGCCCGGACGGCAAGACCCAGGTCACCATCGAGTACGACGAGCACGACCGTCCCGTGCGCGTCGACACCGTCGTGCTGTCCACCCAGCACGCCGACGACACCACGCTCGAGCAGCTGGAGTCCGACATCAAGCGGCACGTGATCGACCACGTGCTCGCGAAGTTCGACATCCCGTCCGAGGACTACCACCTGCTCGTGAACCCGACCGGTGTCTTCGTCGTCGGTGGCCCGATGGGCGACGCCGGGCTGACCGGCCGCAAGATCATCGTCGACACCTACGGCGGCATGGCCCGTCACGGCGGCGGTGCGTTCTCGGGCAAGGACCCCTCCAAGGTGGACCGCTCCGCGGCCTACGCGATGCGCTGGGTGGCCAAGAACATCGTCGCTGCGGGCCTTGCGCGCCGGGCAGAGGTTCAGGTGGCCTACGCCATCGGCAAGGCCCAGCCGGTTGGAGTGTTCGTGGAGACCTTCGGCACCGGTGTCGTCTCTGACGAGGTCATCCAGAAGGCCGTGCTCGAGGTCTTCGATCTGCGCCCCGCGGCGATCATCCGCGACCTCGACCTGCTTCGTCCGATCTATGCCCAGACTGCGGCCTACGGTCACTTCGGCCGCGAGCTCGACGACTTCACCTGGGAGAAGACAGACCGCGCCGACGCGCTGAAGCAGGTCGCGGGGGTCTGAGCCCTGTCACCACCGGGTGACAGCATGCGCACGTGAGCACCAGTGAGGACGCGCAGGACGCGCTGTTGCCTGCCCCTCAGCGGGTTCGGGTGGAGGCGCGCAAGGCTCGTCCACCCAAGGTTCGCAAGCCGGTGCCTCGAGCCGAGGTCGACCCGATCGCTCGGGTGCTGGTCGACGTGGCGCTGGCCCACCTCGACCGGCCCTTCGACTACGCGGTCCCAGAGACGATGGCTGAGCAGGCTCAGCCAGGCGTCCGGGTCAAGGTGCGCTTCGCCGGTCAGGACGTCGACGGGTTCGTGATCGAGCGCACCGACACCACCGACCACACCGGGACGCTGCAGCCGATCCGACGGGTGGTCAGCCCCGAGCCGGTGCTCACCGCCGAGGTGGCGGCGCTCACCGGTGCCGTTGCGGGGAGGTACGCCGGAACCCGGTCCGACGTGCTGCGGCTCGCCGTACCCCCCCGGCACGCGACCACGGAGAAGGCCACGTCGGAGCCGGCCCCCGCCGTCGCAGCGAGCCCCGACCCCGACGTCGCCGAGGCCTACACCGACGGCGCTGCGAGCTTGCAGGCGCTCAGCGCAGGGCGCAGCCCGCGGGTGGTCTGGTCGGTGCTGCCCGGCGACGACTGGGCGGTGCTGCTCGCCGAAGCGGTGACTGCCACCGCAGTCTCGGGTCGTGGGGCGCTGGTCTGCCTGCCCGACCACCGCGACGTAGCGCGTCTCGATGCGGCGCTGACCTGTCGGTTGGGGGAGGGGCAGCACGTCGTGCTCGCCGCCGATGCCGGGCCGGCCAAGCGCTACGCCTCGTTCCTCGCCGTGAGCCGGGGAGCCGTGCGGATCGTGATCGGGACCCGGGCGGCGGCGTTCGCGCCGGTGCGGGACCTGGGCCTGGTGGCGATGTGGGACGACGGGGACGACCTCTTCGACGAGCCCCGGGCTCCCTACCCCCATGCGCGCGAGGTGCTGCTGATCCGCGCCCAGGAGACCGGTGCGGCGGTCGTGCTCGCCGCTCACGGCCGCAGCGTGGAGGCCGAGTACCTCCTGCGCACCGGCTGGGCCACCGAGGTTGCCGCCCCCCGCGCAACGGTGCGCGAGCGGATCGCCGTGGGCGTGACCGGTGACACCGAGCAGGACCTGCAGCGCGATCCCGGTGCCCGCAGCGCGCGACTGCCCAGCGAGGCGCTGGTGCTGCTCCGCGCGGCTGTCGCCAAGGGGCCTGTCCTGGTTCAGACACCGCGCGCCGGCTACGCCACCCGGCTCGCCTGCAACAGCTGCCGCACGCCCGCCGTGTGCGAGACCTGCCACGGCCCGCTGCGGCTTCGTGGGGCAGATCGGCCACCGGAGTGCTCGTGGTGCGCGACGCCCGCACCCCGCTGGCACTGCGTCGAGTGCGGCGGCCGGGGTTTGCGGGCGCCCGTCCTGGGTGATGCCCGCACGGCGGAGGAGATCGGCCGGGCTCTCCCTGGCGTGCGCGTGACCACCTCCTCGGGTGACCGGGTGCTCGCCGACGTGGACCGCCGGCCATCGATCGTGGTGGCGACGCCGGGCGCCGAACCGGTGGCCCAGGGTGGCTACGCCGCGGTGCTGCTCCTCGACGCCTGGTTGATGCTGGCCCGCTCCGACCTGCGGGCGACCGAGGAGGCCTTCCGGAGGTGGGCCAACGCCGCCGCACTGGTGCGTCCGGCTTCCTCGGGAGGTCGGGTCCTGGTGGTCGGTGAGGCTGGACATCGCGCGGTGCAGGCGCTGGTTCGCTGGGATGCCGGTGGGCTCGCCCGCCGCGAGATCGAGGAGCGTCAGTCCGCACACCTGCCGCCTGCCTCACGCGTCGCGACCATCACCGGCGAGCCGGATGATCTCGAGGGTTCGCTGGCTGCGCTCTCTCTCCCGGTGGGCGCCGAGGTCCTGGGCCCGGTCCCGGTCGAGGGGGGCTGGGAGACCCGCGAGGAGACCGTGCTGCGCTACGTCGTCCGCGTCCCGCGGGCGAAGGGCCCGGAGCTCTCGGCGTCCCTGCAGGCGATGCAGGCGCACCGCTCCACCCGCAAGCTCCCGCACCTGCGGGTGGAGGTGGACCCCGCGGCTCTCGGTTGACCTCCCTAGACTGGTGCGTCCGACCTGTTCACGACTCTCGAGGAGACGACCTTGTCCATCCGGCCGATCAGGCTGTTCGGTGATCCCGTGCTGCGGACCCCGGCAGTCCCCGTGGTCGACTTCGACAAGGAGCTGCGGACGCTGGTCTCGGACCTGACCGAGACGATGCTCGACGCACCGGGTGCCGGCCTGGCCGCTCCTCAGCTCGGCGTCGGCCTGAGGGTCTTCACCTGGCACGTCGACGGAGAGCTCGGACACCTGGTCAATCCGTCGCTGACCCTGTCGGAGGACCTGCAGGACGGACCCGAGGGCTGTCTCTCGATCCCGGAGCTGAGGATCGACTGCAAGCGGGCGTTCTCAGTGGTCGCCCACGGCTTCGACATGTACGGCGAGCCGCTGATGGTCGAGGGCACGGAGATGCTCTCGCGTGCGATCCAGCACGAGACCGACCACCTCGACGGCATCCTCTTCCTCGACCGGCTCGACCGTGAGGCCCGCAAGGAGGCCATGCGCTACATCCGCGAGGCGGAGTGGTTCGGGCAGCAGGCGCCACAGGTGAAGATCTCCCCGCACGCCACCCGGGGGCTGGGGATCTGATGAGGCTCGAGCCCTGATGCGGGTCGTCTTCGCCGGGACTCCGGCGGTCGCCCTGCCGGCCCTCGAGGCGGTCGCCGCAAGCCGTCACGAGCTGGTCGGTGTGGTCACCCGTCCCGACGCCCCCGCCGGTCGCGGACGCAGGCTGGTCGCCTCGCCGGTGGGCGAGCGCGCCGAGCAGCTCGGCGTACCCGTGCTCAAGCCGGCGCACCCACGCGAGCCCGAGTTCCAGCAGGAGCTCGCATCGCTGCGGCCCGGCTGCTGCCCGGTCGTCGCCTATGGTGCGCTGCTGCCCCAGTCCGCGCTGGACATCCCCGAGCACGGTTGGGTCAACCTGCACTTCTCGGTGCTGCCGGTGTGGCGTGGAGCCGCCCCGGTGCAGCACGCCATCTGGGCTGGCGACCAGGTCACCGGTGCGACCACGTTCCGGATCGTCAAGGAGCTCGACGCCGGACCGACCTACGGGCTGATGACCCAGACGATCCGTTCCGACGACACCGCCGGCGACCTGCTGGCACGGCTGGCCGAGGGTGGCGCGGAGCTGCTCGTGCAGACCCTAGACGGCATCGAGAACGGCACCCTGGAGGCGCGCGAACAGCTTCCGGAGGGGCTCAGCTTCGCTCCGAAGATCACGGTCGAGGACGCTCGAGTCGACTGGACCCGTTCGGCGTTGGCGTTGGACCACCAGATCCGGGCCTGCACGCCGGAGCCCGGCGCATGGTCGACCTACGAGGGGGAGCGTCTCAAGCTCGGTCCGGTGCGTCCAGCGGGGCGCGAGCGGCTCGAGCCCGGCCTGCTCGAGGTCACCAAGAACGACGTCTTCGTCGGCACCGCGACCGGCCCTGTGCTCCTGGGCCGGGTGCAGCCAGCGGGCAAGAAGGAGATGGCCGCGGGCGACTGGGCCCGGGGGGCTCGGCTTGCGAGCGGCGCCCGGCTCGGCCAGTAGGCTCACCCGATGAGCACCCGCAGCACCCCCAGCTCTCGTCGAGCTGGTCCGGTCGACGTCGACGAGATCTGTGCCGCGCTCCCCGAGACCGTGTTCGGCACCTCGTGGGGCGACGTCCCCACCTGGTTGGTGCCTCGGGACAAGGGGCGTGGCTTCGTGCTCTACCGCAAGCCACACAAGACCGCGATCGATCCTGACACGGGTCTGGAGTACGACGACCTGCTGGTGATCCGCACCGCCAATGCGCTCGACAAGCAGGCCCTGGTCGACAGTGAGGGACCCTTCTTCACGATCGACCACTTCCGGGCCCACAACGCAGTGCTCGTCCAGCTGTCCCGGCTCGGAGAGATCAGCCGTGACGAGCTGGTCGAGGTGATCACCGAGGCGTGGCGCGCGGTCGCCCCGGCGAAGCTGGTCCGCGAGCGCGGCGAGTGAGCGGCCCTCCCCGGCCTCCGAAGGGTCGCATCGACGCTCCCCGGCTCGCCGCCTACGACGTGCTGGAGGCGGTCCGCACCGACGATGCCTACGCCAACCTCGTGCTGCCGCGGTTGCTTCGAGACAGGGGCATCGAGGGCCGAGATGCAGCGTTCGCCACCGAGCTCGTGGGTGGAACGCTGCGGGGCCGGAGGTCCTACGACGCCGTGATCGACCATCTCGCCGGACGCGATCCTGACCCTGGCGTCCGTGACGCACTGCGTCTCGGTGCTCACCAGCTGCTCGGAATGCGGGTGCCCGACCATGCCGCCGTCACCAGCACGGTCGAGCTGGTCCGCACGCGGGTCGGCCACAAGCCAGCCGGTTTCGCGAACGCGATCATGCGCCGGGTGGCGGCACACGACCTCGACAGGTGGATGGACGAGCTCGACTCCTCGGTCGCGGTGCGGCACTCGCACCCGGACTGGATCGTCGAGGCCCTCGGTCGGGCGCTGGACCGCCCTGAGGAGCTCGTGGCCCTGCTCGAGGCCGACAACGACCGTCCTGCCGTGACCCTGGTGGCACGGCCCGGTTTCTCCACGGTGGCCGAGCTGGGCGGCAAGCCCTTCCCGATCTCGCCGTTCGCGGTGCTGCTCGACGGTGGTGACCCCGGTGCCGTGCCGGCGGTTCGAGACGGTCGGGCCGGTGTGCAGGACGCCGGGTCGCAGCTGGTGGCACTCGCCCTGACCCGTGCTGTCGTCCAGGGCGGTGACCAGGGCGGTGACCAGGGCGGTGACCAGCGCTGGCTCGACATCTGTGCGGGGCCGGGTGGCAAGGCGTCACTGCTCGCGGCGCTGGCTGTCGAGTCAGGGGCCGTGCTTCTCGCCAATGAGCGAGCGCCGCACCGTTCGAAGCTGGTCGGACAGGCCCTGCGCGTCACGGGCGGTGTCGTGGTGACCGGCGACGGCACCAGGCCGCCCTGGCAGCCCGGGACCTTCGACCGGGTCCTTGTCGATGCCCCCTGCTCGGGACTCGGTGCCCTGCGCCGCAGACCCGAGAGCCGGTGGCGGCGTACGCCTGCAGACGTGGGTGCGCTGGTGCCGCTGCAGCGTGCCTTGTTGGACAGCGCTCTGGACTCGGTGCGTCCCGGCGGGGTGGTGCTCTACGCCACCTGCTCGCCGGTCGTGGAGGAGACGGTCGGCGTGGTCGAGGCCGTGCTCGGATCGCGCCCGGACATCGAGCTCGGGAACGCGCTGGGGCTGGTGCCCGAGGCGACGGACGCCGAGTCGGCTCACCTGGCCGGAGCCGTTCAGCTGTGGCCGCACCGGCACGGCACCGATGCGATGTTCATGGCCCTGCTGCGCCGGACCTAGCGCGTGGCTGCGTCAGCGCAGCCACGAACCCCAGGGCGGCTGCGAGCAACAGGGGTAGCCCGACGGTGAGCAGCCCCAGCAGGCCCATCGGCACCAGCGCACCGCTCGAAGCCAGGAGGACTCCGCGCCGGTGCGCCCCGCCGGCGGTCCCGTATCCGAGGCCGATCGAAGCCGTTGCGACCACCAGCACGAACCAGGAGGCCGGGCGGTCGCCTTCGGTCTGGGTGATCGCGAACGCGGCGGCCAGCACGCCCAGGGACAACGCCATGGCGATGGCGGCCAGCACCCGCGAGCTCATCTGCGCAGTATGTGCCTGCCGAGGCCGCTCGGTCGAGCGATCCGCCCGCCTCTAGGATCGAGCCACCATGGGTATCCAGATCACGCCGAGCGTCCTGAACGCCGATCTCTCCCGCCTTGCCGACGAGGTGGCCAGGATCCCGAGCGCCGACTGGGTGCACGTGGACGTGATGGACAACCACTTCGTCCCCAACCTGACCCTTGGGCTTCCGGTCGTGGAGAGCCTGGCCCGGGCCACGGACCTGCCGTTGGACGTCCATCTGATGATCACCGACCCAGACCGCTGGGCACCGGCGTACGCCGAGGCCGGCGCAGGCTCGGTCACCTTCCACGCCGAGGCGGCGGCGGCGCCGGTCAGGCTCGCCCGGGAGCTGCGGGCCAAGGGTGCTCGCGCTTCGATGGCACTGAAGCCGGCGACCCCGGTCGAGCCCTTCGCGGACCTGCTCGGCGAGCTCGACATGTTGCTGCTGATGACGGTCGAGCCCGGTTTCGGCGGTCAGAAGTTCCTGGACCTCTGCCTGCCCAAGATCCGCCGCACCCGCGAGCTGATCTCCGCCTCGGGCCTCGAGGTGTGGCTCCAGGTCGACGGCGGAGTCTCGCTGGAGACGATCGAGCGCTGCGCCGAGGCAGGCGCCGACGTGTTCGTCGCCGGGTCTGCCGTCTATTCGGCCGAGGACCCCGACGCGATGGTCCAGGAGCTGCGTGCGTGCGCTGGCGGCGCGACCGCCTGAGTTCATCCTGCTCGCGGAGCGGGGATAAGGGGACTGGCCAGCAGCGGGGCCCGACTTCCACAGTCAGAACTGTCAGCACTTCGAGAACTGTCGCGACGCTGGAGACCTGTCGGCCCCGGGTGCCGGTGAAGTTCCAGCGATCGGCTCGGACCACCCCCCGGCCCGAGGTCCACGTGAGGGGCTTCACAGCGACCCGCCCACGGGCGTGTGGCAGGCTTGTCCTCGACGAGCTTTTGCTCGCGTGCTCTGGGGGCGGTGAAACTCCGCACCGGCGGTCAAAGTCCGCGACCCGGTCACTCCCAGTGACCGGTTGACCAGGTGGAACTCCTGGACCGACGGTCACAGTCCGGATGAGAAGACGCACGCACTGCCTGGTCGTCGGCGTTCGCCGACCCAGGTTGTCCCCCCGAGTCCGTGAGCCCGGACCGGAGAGGACGCCATGCAGTTCAGCGAAGCGGAGCAGCGCGCGATGCGGCGCGCGCTCGAGCTGGCCGCCACGCCTGGGGTGCCGCTAGGGCCAAACCCCCGGGTCGGTTGTGTGCTCCTCGATGCCGACGGCAACGCGGTGGCCGAGGGTTACCACCGCGGTGCCGGGACGGCTCATGCCGAGGCGGCCGCTCTGGCCGAGGCCGGGAACGCGGCCCGCGGGGCCACGGCCGTGGTCACCCTCGAGCCCTGCAACCACACCGGTCGGACGGGTCCTTGCGCGCAAGCGCTGGTCGAGGCGGGGGTGGCGCGGGTCGTCTTCGCCCAGCCGGACCGAAATCCTGTCGCCGCGGGTGGCGAGCGCACCTTGCTGGAGGCAGGGATCGAGGTCGGCTACGGACTGCACGAGCGTGAGGCGCGCCAGCTCAATCGGGCCTGGACCTTCGCGATGGAGCACGGCCGCCCCTTCGTCACCTGGAAGCTCGCCACCACTCTCGACGGACGCAGCGCCGCCTCGGACGGCACCAGCAGGTGGATCACCTCGCGCGCCGCGCGCGTCGACAGCCACCGGTTGCGCGCGCAGTGCGACGTGGTCCTGGTCGGCACCGCCACCGTGCAGATCGACGACCCCGAGCTGACCGTCCGCGACGAGTACGACGACCCGCTGCCTTCCCAGCCGATGCGCGCCGTGATGGGCCTGCGCGAGCTCGACCCGAGCCTGCGCGCGTTCAACGGGGCCGCCGAGACGGTGCATCTTCGGACTCGGGATCCCAAGGAGGCGCTCGAGCTCCTCCGAGCACGCGACCGGCAGCATGTCTTTCTCGAGGGCGGCCCCCGGCTCGCCGCGTCCTTCCTCGCCGCCGGGCTGGTCGACGAGGTGGTGGCCTACCTCGCCCCCGCACTGCTCGGTTCGGGCGCCAACGCTGTGGGCGATCTCGGGATCAGCACGATCCAAGGCGCTCTCCGACTGCGGCTGCAGGATGTGGCCACCATCGGCAACGGCGAGGACGCCAACGTCCGTCTGACGATGACCCCGGCGCGGACTCGCCCGGGGGCCAGCCAAGAGGAGAGGATCTAGATGTTCACCGGCATCGTCGAGGAGCTCGGCACCGTCGAGGCGCTGGAGGACCAGGGCGACGCAGTCCGGCTGACCGTCCGGGGTCCGGTCGTGACGAGCGACGTCTCCCTGGGCGACTCGATCTCGGTCAACGGCTGCTGCCTGACCGTGGTCACCAACCGGGACGCCACCTTCACCGCCGACGTGATGCGCGAGACCCTCGAAAAGACCTCGCTCGGCTCGCTGGGGCCGGGGACCCGGGTCAATCTCGAGCGCGCGGTCACGCCGACCACCCGCCTCGGTGGCCACATCGTGCAGGGGCACGTCGACGGCACCGGCTCGGTGTTGCGGCGCACACCCAGCCAGCACTGGGAGCTGGTCGAGATCTCGCTGCCCGCTGGGCTCGCGAACTACCTCGTGGAGAAGGGGTCGATCACCGTGGACGGCATCTCGCTGACAGTCTTCGACGTCGGGTCCGAGTCGTTCAGCGTGAGCCTGATCCCCGAGACCCTGGCCCGCACCACGCTGGGCTTCAAGCAACCAGGCGACGTCGTCAACCTCGAGGTGGACGTGATCGCGAAGTACGTCGAGAAGATGGTGAACAGATGACCACCGCAGAGCCCACGGACAAGATCCGGCTGGACAGCGTCGAGGACGCAGTGGCGGCGATCGCGGCCGGCAAGGCAGTCGTCGTGGTCGACGACGAGGACCGTGAGAACGAGGGCGACCTGATCTTCGCGGCCAGCAAGGCCACGCCGGAGTTGATGGCGTTCACGATCCGGCACTCCAGCGGGGTGATCTGTGTGCCGATGCCGGCAGAGATGCTCGACCGGCTCGAGATCCCGTTGATGACGCCGCACAACAAGGACAAGCTGCGCACGGCGTACACGATCTCTGTTGACGCACGTGACGGCGTCTCCACTGGGATCTCCGCTGCTGACCGGGCCCACACCGCACGCGTCCTGGCCGACTCCGCGACCGAGCCGTGGGAGCTGACCCGGCCCGGACACGTCTTCCCGCTGCGCTACCGCGAGGGTGGAGTTCTCAACCGTCGCGGCCATACCGAGGCGGCGGTAGACCTGGCCCGGATCGCGGGACTCACCCCCGCCGGGGTCCTGGTCGAGGTGGTCAACGACGACGGCACGATGCAACGGGCCCCGCAGCTGCGCGAGTTCTGCGACGAGCACGGCCTGAGAATGATCTCGATCGAGCAGCTCGTGTACTACCGACGGCGTACGGAGACCCACGTCCTGCGGATCGCGGAGACCGTGCTGCCGACCAAGCACGGACCGTTCACGGCCTTCGGCTACCGGATCACCGTCGACGGCAGCGAGCACATCGCCCTGGTGTACGGCGATCCCGCCGACCTGCGCTCCGGGGACCCCGTGCTGACCCGGGTGCACAGCGAGTGCCTGACCGGTGACGTCTTCGGCTCCGAGCGATGCGACTGCGGGCCGCAGCTCGACGAGGCGATGGAGCTGATCGTCAAGGAGGGCAGGGGAGTGGTGATCTACCTGCGCGGCCACGAGGGCCGGGGGATCGGGCTGCTCGCCAAGCTGCAGGCCTACCAGCTCCAGGACGGCGGTCGTGACACCGTGGACGCCAACCTCGACCTCGGCCTGCCAGCGGACGCCCGCCACTACGGCGCCGCGACACAGATCCTCAACGACCTCGGCGTGCGCTCGGTGCGGTTGCTGACCAACAACCCGGCCAAGACCGACGGCCTGGAGTCCTACGGGATCCACGTCGCCGAGCGGGTGGCGCTGACCCCACGGCCGAACGACCACAACCTCGCCTACCTGATGACCAAGCGCGATCGGATGGGCCACCAGCTCGACGGCCTCGAGAGTCTGCGGCCCGACACGGAGGTCACCCCGTGAGTGGTGAGGGAAGCCCCACCGACGAGCCGTTCGACGGCAGCGACCTCAAGGTCGCCGTGGTCGCGTCGAGCTGGCACGACCAGGTCATGGACGGCCTGCTGGCAGGCGCCGAGGAAGCCCTCGACCGCTACCAGGTCGGTACCTCCCAGGTGGTGCGCGTCCCGGGTGCCTTCGAGCTCCCGGTCGTCGCCCTGGCTCTCGCCCAGGGCGGGTACGACGCCGTGGTGGCGCTCGGCGTCGTGATCCGCGGTGGCACCCCGCACTTCGAGTACGTCTGCTCGGCCGCCACCGACGGTCTCACCCGCGTGGCGCTGGACACCGGCGTACCCATCGGGTTCGGCCTGCTCACCTGTGACACCGAGCAGCAGGCGCTCGACCGGGCGGGTCTCGAGGGCAGCGTCGAGAGCAAGGGCTACGAGGCCACCGCCGCGGCCCTCCAGACGGCCCGCACCCTGGTCCAGGTCGCTCGGGCCAACGATCTAGTCTGACCCCGTGAAGACGTTCGAGGAGACCCCGTGAAGACGTTCGAGGATCTCTGGGCCGAGCTGAGCGAGAAGGCCGAGACCCGTCC
>JBDSBU010000113.1:0-18808 GCA_039921445.1 Marmoricola sp.
GACCCTGGACACCCCCGATGCCGAGCTCTTCGACCAATCACTGTCCCGGATCGCCTCAGATCTGCGCGAGCTGGGAGACAAGGACTCCCTTGATGTCCGGCGGGCACGCGCGGTCGGGGTCCTGGCCGACCCGCAGTACGCCCTGGACCTGATGTCGGGCCGCGACGGGGCGACCCCCAGCCCGGGTGCTAGCGGGGTAACGAACCTCTTCGTGCACCTACAACCCGAAGACCTTCAAGCTGACCTCACCGGCAGCACCGGATCGACATCGATCGAGAAACACGGGGCGGCCACCACGAAGCTGCTCACCGACTGGCTCACCCGCCTCACCGCCACCGGCGGCAAAGTGGTCCTCCGCCCGGTCATGGACCTGAACGCGGACGTCGCGGTGGATCAGCATGACCCACCGGCAGCGATGCGCGAGCAGGTGGTCTTGCGCGATGCGCACTGTGTCTTCCCCGGTTGCCACCGTGATTCTCGGGCCTGCGACCTGGACCACATCGTCCCCTACGTCCACGCAGACGACGGTGGGCCTCCTGGGCAGACCCATCCTTCGAATCTGGCGCCGCTGTGCAGGCACCATCACCGGGTCAAGACCCACACCGGGTGGCACTACCAACGCCTCGACGACGGCAGCTACGACTGGGCAGCGCCCACTGGACACCACTACGTGACCCGCCCGGCCAGCCGACGGCCACCGGCGACCGCCCGGCGCACTGAAGTCGCTACACACCCGGCCCGGCTTCTCGTCCCGCCGCAACGTCGACGAACCTGACCGCCCAGCACCCCGACCCCAGCCCGGTCGGGGACACAGGCACGCCCAGTCTCGACCAACCGGGGTGTCTCCAAGGGCAAGGGTGTGGGGCGGTCGCCGCAGACGCAAGCTCAACCGGGGCACCCGCGCGTGGGTCAGCTGGTCGCGGCGCCTTCATAGGGGACACCTGGACCGCCACGACCGTGCCGCTCGCCACCCAGGACACCCGCGTCGAACGCCTTGAGAACGGCCTGCTTCTCTGCCTCGGTGAGACTGCCTTCGGCAACAGCCGTGTCCAGGCGCTCGGCCAGCGCCGAGCGACCCTCGGCCACCCGGTCGACTGCCAAGGAGTCCATGGCAGCGGTGACCCTCTGCTCCGAGACGCCCAACTCATCCGCTAGCGCCGCGGCCATCTCGGCCCGACGGGCCTCACGCTCGGTCTCGGAGGGCCGCGTCCGGGTCTCGCCCTCGGTCGATGTCTCCGGGCCGCGTTTTTCGCGGACCGCCTGGAGCGCAGCCGTCACGTCGGACTGCTGGACCCCGAGCGCCTCGGCGAGTCCCGCGGCCAACTGGTCCGAACCGCCCCGGTCACCCGGTCCACGGCCCTCACGAGCCGTCGCTGAATTGGCCGTGGCCCCGTCCGCTGAGGGTGAGTTGGTCTGCGCCCCCGCGCCCTGCCCGGAGGTGCCGTCGTCGGCGGCGGCCAGGCCGATCCCACCGACGGCAATGCCCGCTCCGGCGACCGAGATCGCCGCTGCCGTACTCGCTTTTCGAAGAATGCTCATAGGTGCTCCTCGTGCCGGGCTCCCGGCGCCGGACCTCGCTGGTCGAGGTCGTCTGGCACCGACAGTGCTCCGTAGAACTGGCAGCGAGGGCAGCACACACTGTCAACCAGATGTGAGAGTTGCAGGGCCGAGCCGACTCCTCGCGCGCCCGCGCCACCCGACCTACGCTGAGGCAATGGACTCAACAGCATGGGACGAGCGGTACGCCGGGGCCGAGCTGATCTGGTCCGCGGGGCCGAACCAGTTCGTCGAGGCCGAGCTGGGTGACCTACCCCCCGGACGGGCACTGGATCTCGCCGGTGGCGAAGGACGCAACGCCCGCTGGCTGGCCGCGCGCGGGTGGGAGGTGACGGCGATGGACTTCTCTCCCGTCGCGATCGAGAAGGGGCGCCGGCTCAGCGAGGAGGCGGGCGACAAGGTCGAGTGGGTCGTCGGGGACGCTCTCACCGCAGTTCTGCCCCCAGATCTGGATCTGGTCGTGATCGCCTACCTGCAGCTGCCGGAGGCGGAGCGGGCGACAGCCGTGCGGCGCGCGCTTGACGCCCTGCGCAGCGGCGGCCGGCTGCTCGTGATCGCGCACGACTCGACCAACCTCACCGAGGGGACCGGCGGGCCGCAGGACCCCTCGGTGCTCTACACCGCCGAGGACGTGCTCGGCTATCTCAGCGGGTCAGGCTTCGAGGTCGTGCGCGCCGAACGCGTTCAGCGCGAGGTCACGACAGCCGACGGTCACGGACCATCGGGCACCGCCTGGGACGCACTGATACACGTCCAGCGCACCTGAGGCGGACTCAGGCGGCGGGGCGGGGTTTCTCGTCGCCGCCGTCGAACATGCCGGCCTCCGCGTTGTCCCGGGCCTTGCGCAGGTGCCGAAACAGGCTGAAGCCGAGCAGCGCGACCGCGATGCCGAGAGCGATGAAGACCGCGAAGGCGCCCCAACCGGCCTTCACGTCCTCGGGGGCGGGGACCGGGTCGACACCGACGGCGAGGTAGGGCAGGAGGAACAGCAGCACGCTCATGAAGCCATTGTCTCAGGCGTCCAAGTCCGCGCGTCCCCGGATGCCCGCGAAGAGGTCGTCCTCCGGCAGGGCGCTGTCCACGAAGGACCGGGCCAGCTCGTAGTCCTCGGTCGGCCAGGCGTTCATGTGCACCTCGAGCGGCACATGGAACCACGGTCCGTCGGGGTCGATCTGGGTGGCGTGCGCCAACAGGGCCCGGTCGCGCACCGGAAAGTACTCACCGCAAGGCACGCGCGTGGTGATCCGGGCGTCGTGCAGCGGGTCGACCTCCCACTTCTCGAGGCGCTCGGCGTACGGCGACTCCAGGCCGGCGGCCAGCATCGCCTCATGGAGCGCCTGGGTGCGCGGACGGTTGAAACCGTGGTGGTAGTACAGCTTCTGCGGCTGCCACGGCTCCCCCGCGTCGGGAAATCGGTCCGGATCTCCGGCCGCCTCGAACGCGATCACGGAGACGTTGTGGCACTGGATGTGGTCAGGGTGCGGATAGCCGCCGTTCTCGTCGTAGGTCGTGAGCACGTGCGGCCGAAAGCTCCGGATCAGCCGCACCAGGGGCTCGGCGGCCACCTCGGGGTCCATCAAACCGAAACAGCCTTCGGGCAGGGGCGGCTTCGGGTCGCCGTCGGGCCAGCCGGAGTCCATGAAGCCGAGCCAGTCCTGACGGACGCCGAGGATCTCGCGGGCGGCGTCCATCTCCTGGCGCCGGATCTCGCTGATGTTCTCCAGCACCTCGGGACGGTCCATCTTGGGGTTCAGGATCGATCCGCGCTCGCCGCCGGTGCAGGTCACGACGTGGACGTCGACGCCGTCGGCGACGTACTTCGCCGTCGAGGCAGCGCCCTTGCTCGACTCGTCGTCAGGATGGGCGTGCACGTGCATCAGGCGAAGCATGCGCCCATCCTAGGGAGCAGGTGGGATGGGAGAATCGTCAGGTGAGCGACCCCCGCACCGACGACCTGGCCGACCGCTACGGCCATCCTTCCCCCTCCCGGCGGCGCGCGGTCATCCTGGCTTCCGGCGTGGTGGCGGTCGTCGCCCTGGCCTGGCTGGCCTGGGCTGCGTGGTTCCAGAGCACCCCGGACGTGCAGTCGACGATCCGCTCCTTCGAGGTGATCGACTCCCACCAGGTCACGACGGAGGTCTCGGTCAAGCTGCGCAACCCCGACGTCGCGGCCAGCTGCGTGGTGAGGGCCTACGCCGCGGACCATTCGGTGGTCGGCGAGCGCAACTTCGCGGTCGCCGACACCGAGGGCACCGTCCGACTGACGTTGCCGTTCCGCACCGAGCGCGAGGCGACCTCCGTCGAGATGGTCGGCTGCACCACCTCGGGCCAGAACCGGCCACGTTGATGGACCGATTCGAAGGTGGCCCAGGTCGTTGCTAGGCTCGATCACTTGCCCGACCGCTTTGCCGATCCCGTAGGAGAAACCATGACCGAGCCGACCAAGGGCGATGTCGTCTGGCTGACGCAGGCCAAGTACGACGAGCTGCAGGCCGAGATCGCACGGCTACGCGGACCAGGGCGAGCCGACATGGTCAAGCGGGTCAGCGAGGCCCGCGACGAGGGCGACCTGAAGGAGAACAGCGGCTACCACGCTGCCCGCGAGGAGCTCGGCAAGATCGACGGCCGGATCCAGCAGCTCGTCGACATGCTCGAGCGGGCCAAGGTCGGCGAGACCCCTCCCGACGACGGGATCGTCGAGCCCGGCATGAAGGTCACCGTCAACCTGCTCGGCATCGACTTCAGCGAGACCTTCCTCTTCGGTGCCCGCGAGATGGCGGGGGACGACATCAAGGTCTACTCCCCGCAGTCCCCGCTCGGGCTGGCCATCAACGGCGCCCGCCGCGGCGAGACCGTGACCTACACCCTGCCCAACGGCAAGGAGCAGAAGGCCGAGATCGTGGAGGCCGTGCCCTACAACGGGTGAGGCGCTGCTCCACCACCTGCTCGATCGCCCTATTCGGATCGCTCAGCTCGATCGCCCTACTCGATGACCTGGTAGCCGTGCTCGCGCAGTCGGTTGAGCACACCCTCGGCATGGGCCAGACCGCGCGTCTCCAGCTGGGTGCGCACCTCCACCTCGCCGATGTTCAAGGTCGTCGAGGTGCGGTCGTGCGCCACCTCGAGGACGTTGGCCCCGGCCTCAGCGAGCTCGACGAGCAGTCGTGCCAGGCCACCTGGGCGGTCGGGGATCACCACCTGGAGGTTCATGTAGCGCCCCCCGGAGGCAAGACCGTGCCTGATCAGCTTGCCGAGGAGCAGCGGGTCCACGTTGCCGCCCGAGAGCACGGCCACGACCGGCGTACCGAAGGCCTTGGGGCGGTCCAGCACCGCCGCCACCGCAGTCGCACCTGCCGGCTCCACGACCATCTTGGCGCGCTCGAGCAGCATCACCAGCGCTCGTGAGATGGAGTTCTCCGAGACCGTGACGATCTCGTCGACGTGCTCCATGATCGCGGCGAACGGCACGTCGCCGGGACGTGCGACGGCGATGCCGTCGGCCATCGTGGTCATCAGCTCCAGCGGGACCGGTTCGCCTCGGCGAAGTGACTCCGGGAACGCCGCTGCCTCCTCGGCCTGTACGCCGATCACCCGGATGTCGGGCCGCAGCGACTTGATCGCCAGCGCCACCCCGGCCAGCAAGCCGCCCCCGCCGGTCGGGACCAGGACGGTCGCCGCCTGCGGCGCCTGCTCCAGCACCTCGAGCCCCAGGGTTCCCTGTCCGGCAACGATGTCGAAGTGGTCGAAGGGGTGGATGAAGACCGCGCCGGTCTCATCCGAGAACTGCTGGGCCGCGACCAGCGCCTCAGTGAGGTTCTCGCCGTGGAAGAGCACCTCGGCGCCGTACCCCCGGGTGGCATTGGCCTTCGGGATCGGCGCACCTTCGGGCATGAACACGGTGGCCTTGATGTCGAGCATCCGCGCGGCGAGCGCCACACCTTGTGCGTGGTTGCCCGCCGAGGCGGCGACGACACCTCTGGCGCGCTCTTGCGCGCTCAGTCGCGAGAGTCGCACGTAGGCGCCCCGGATCTTGAACGAGCCGGTGCGTTGGAGGTTCTCGCACTTGAGCAGCACGGGGCCGTCCACCACGGCTTGCAGCCAGCGTGACTCCTCCATCGGGGTGGTGATGGCGACGTCGGCGATCAGGACACTGGCAGCCTCGATGTCGGCGAGTGTGACGGACATGGGGCCACCCTATGGTGAGCAGCGTCACCGGCGATCAAGTTGTCTCTGACAACCATTTCCGGCATACTTCCCGAGTGACCTCAGACTCGGACGGCTACCTGTCCCACCGCCAGATCCTGGTGGTGATGAGTGGGCTGATGGTCGGGATGTTCCTCGCCGCCCTCGACCAGAGCATCGTCGGCACCGCGCTGCCCAAGATCACCAGCGACCTCGGCGGCTTCAGCAAGCTCTCCTGGGTGGTCACCTCCTACCTGCTGGCCTCGACCGCCTCGACCCCGCTGTGGGGGAAGATCTCCGACCTCTACGGCCGTCGGCTGCTGTTCCAGATCGCCATCGGCGTCTTCGTCGCCGGCTCGCTGGCCTCCGGCTTCTCGGCCAACATCGACCAGCTGATCGCCTTCCGTGCCCTCCAGGGCCTCGGCGGCGGAGGTCTGATGGCGCTGGCGCTCGCCGTGGTCGGCGACGTGATCCCGCCTCGTGAGCGCGGCCGCTACCAGGGCTACTTCGCCCTCACCTTCGGCACCTCCTCGGTGCTCGGCCCTGTGCTGGGCGGCTTCTTCGCCGACGGCCCCGGGTGGCAGTGGATCTTCTTCATCAACGTGCCGCTCGGCCTGCTGGCTCTGGTGATCACCTCCGCCGCGCTGAAGATGAAGCACGTACGCCGCGACCACAGCATCGACTACCTCGGTGCCGCACTGATCGTCGCTTCGGTCAGCTCCCTGCTGCTCTACACCGCCTGGGCCGGGCCGGAACGCGGGTGGGGCTCCCCGATCGCCCTCCTCCAGCTCATCGGTGGCCTCGTCCTCGCCGTGGTCTTCGTCCTCGTCGAGCTGCGCGCCACGGAGCCGATCATCCCGATGCGCCTGTTCCGCAACTCGATCTTCTCGATCGCCAACGGCTTCGGGTTCCTGATCGGCGTCGCGATGTTCGGCTCGATGATCTTCTTGCCGGTCTACCTGCAGGTTGTGATGGGCTACTCCCCCACCCGCTCGGGACTGGCGATGGTCCCGATGGTGCTGGGCATCTTCACCACCTCGCTCTCCGCCGGCCAGGTGATGTCACGCACCGGCCGCTACCGGGTCTTCCCGCCGCTCGGTGCCGCCCTGATCGTGGTCGCACTGGCGCTGCTCTCCCAGGTGGGGATCGAGACGCCCTACTGGTACGCCGGACTGGCGATGTACCTCTTCGGCATGGGCCTGGGCCTGACCCTGCAGGTGGTGGTCGTCGTCGTGCAGAACTCGGTGGACCGTGCGGACATCGGCGTCGCCACGAGCTCGGTGACGTTCTTCCGCCAGATGGGTGGCTCCTTCGGCGCCGCGCTCTTCGGCGCGATCCTGACCAGTCGGCTGGCGACCCATCTCCAGGACACGTTGCCTGCCTCGGCTGCCGGCCAGGTCGACACCAACAACACCGATGCGATCAAGCAGCTGCCTGCTCAGATCCGAGTGCTCGTGCAGGAAGCGTTCAGTCGCTCGATCGATGAGATGTTCCTGACTGCGCTGCCGCTCGTGGTGGTCGCAGGTCTGCTCGCGCTGTTCATCAAGGAGCTCCCGCTCGGGACCCGTCAGGACCCGGCGGAGTCGGGCCCTGCCCCGGACGACGACCCTGTCGACGAAGACCCGGAGGACCCTGCGGTGCTGTCCGAGGCGTCGGCCACGTCCTCGCCGGTCACGCCCTCGTCCAGCACGCCCACCGGATCATCCTCGGCCGCCTCGGTCGCATCCTCACCCACCTCGGTGTAGCTCGCCAGGTGTTGCACCACGGCATTGAGCGACGCCGCGAGCGGCACCGCGATCAGCGCACCCGGGATCCCGGCCACGATCACCCCGAGGGCGATCGCGACGATCACCCCGAGCGGGTGCACCGAGACGAAGCGACCCATCAGGAACGGCTGCAGCACGTGCGCCTCGATCTGCTGGACGAGCACCACGACGCCGAACATCAACAGCGCGGTGAACGGGCCCTGGGCGACGAGAGCGACCAGGACCGCCACCGATCCGGAGACGAAGGCGCCGATCATCGGTACGAACGCGCCCAGGAACACCAGCACGCCGATCGCGCCGATGAACGGGACGCCGAGCACTGCGGCACCGACCATGATCCCGATGGCGTCGGTGCCTGCGACGAGCACCGTGGCTCGGACGAACTGGGTCAACGACTGCCAGGCCACGCGGCCTGAGGAGTCGGCCTTGAGCCGACCGGCGCGCGGGAACAGCCGCACCAACCAGGCCCAGATCTTCGGTCCGTCGGCGAGGAAGAAATACGTGGAGAACAGCACGATGAACAGGCCGGCGACGACGTGGCCGACTGCCGTGCCCACCTCGGTGACCCGCCCGAAGGAGTCGGCGCCCATGGAGGAGACCTGCTTCTGCGCGGTGTCGAGGGCGTCGCTGATCTGTGAGTCGCTGACACTCAGCGGCCCCGTACGCAGCCACTCCCGCACCTGACCGAGGCCGTCAGTGACCTGGTTGCCGAGGTCACTCACTCCAGAAGCGACCTGATTGCTGACGAAGGTGACCATCAGGGAGATGAACGCGACCCCGAACACGACGATCAGCATCGCCGCGATCTTGCGCGTGATCCCCACCCGGCCCAGCCAGCCGATCACCGGCGCGACCAGGGCGGCGATCAGCAGCGCGATCACCAGCGGCAGCACCACCACGAGAAAGAAGTTGAGCAGCCACAGCACCGCCAGCGTGGCTGCGCTGATCACCAGGAAGCGCCACGACCACGCCGAGGCCAGGTCGACCCCGTAGGGCACCTGGGCGGGCTTGAAGTTCGAGGTTCCGGCCGCGATCTCCGGCCCGGTCTCCATCGCGCGCCGGGCGGCGCGGAGCTCGGCCCACTGCAGTGCGATCCGCTCGCGCAGGACGAGGCTCTCGCGCTCGGCCTGCTCGACGCGAGCTGCTTCCTGCGAGTCGGACTTGCTGCGAAGGTCGCCGATCAGCTGGCGCGGGGTTCTAGGCACGCGGACAGGTTACGTGCCAGCACCTGCGCGGCGGCAGGATGCCGCGCCCAGAGCAGGCCGATGGCAGCCAGCACGTAGTCGCGGTCGACCACGACCCTGGGGTGTTCCGGCTGCTGCCACCCCTGGGGCGAGACCCCGACCACCACCTCGAGCACGGCAGTGGCCGCCTCGGGGCTGCGGTGTCTCAGCACCCCCCCGGAGCCGACGAGCAGGGCCACCTCACGCAGGTCCTTGCCGCTGCGCTCGACGATCCGCCCGTCGGGACCGACCACCACCCGCGACCGCCCGACGTGTCGCCGCACGGCCAGCATCGCGGCCGCGCCGGCGATCTGGTCGTCCTCGGCCAGCTCGGTCGGCGTGCTCGGGAGCAGGGAAGGATCAGCGGTCCGGCGTACGGCGGCAACCCGCAGGTCTGGCCCGAGCAGGCCGGCTTCGTGACCGGCCTCCCAGGTGCCCAGCGCGCTCCACCGCATCCCGAGGTCGCCCTCTACGGTGCGTGTGACCGGAGTGCTCGCGACCACCTCGCGCGAGAGGCCGGCGTCCTCCGGGTCGAGCCGGACCACCGAGTGCACGTCGGTGGTGGCACCACCGATGTCGACGACCACGACCCCCTCCCCGCCCAGCTCCTGGGCGAGCACCTCGACACCGGTGAGGACCAGGTCGGGCGTGGCGCCCTGCACCATCGCGGCGAAGTCGGCGCGCTTGCTCAGGTGCTTGCCGCCGATGACATGGGCCAGGAACATCTCGCGGATCGCCCGCCGAGCCGGATCGGGGTCGAGTACGCCGATCCGGGGGACCACGTTCCCGGTGACCACGCAGGGCCGGTCCGCCAGCACTTCTTGGACAGCCGCCAGCGCCGAGCTGTTGCCGGCCACGACGACCGGACCGTGCCACCCGCCAGCCACCAGGCGGCGCGCCCCTTGAAGAATTCCGTCCTCGTCCCCGCCGTCCGTGCCTCCGGTCAGCAGCACCACGTCCGGACTGGACGCCGCCCCCAGCTCGGCGAAGTCCTGGTCCGCCGATGTGCGGGAGAGCACGGCGACGACCCTCCCCCCGCTCGACAACGCCACCCGGCGTCCGGCCTCCGCGGTGACCAGCTCCTCGTTGCCGACCACGGCGATCCGAAGCCCCCCACCTGCCGAGGAGCAGGCCAGCACCTCGGCATCGGCAGCGGCCGGGTGTCGCCGCGCGAGCTCGGCCCGGCACGCATCGAGACCGTCGAGGACGTCGGTGTCACTGGTGGTGCGGTGGCTCACCGAGCCGAGGAGCTCGCCGGACGCAGCGTCCACGAGCGCCACCTTGGTGAAGGTGGATCCGAAGTCGGCGCAGAGGATCAACCCCGTGCACCCGCGCCGGAGAGTGCCCGGTCGAGGTCGGCGAGCAGGTCATCGACGGTCTCGATCCCGACGCTGAGCCGGACCAGGTCCGAGGGCACCTCGAGCTCGGTGCCGGCCACGCTCGCGTGCGTCATCCGTCCGGGGTGCTCGATCAGCGACTCCACCCCGCCGAGGGACTCCCCGAGGGTGAAGACCTCGGCGTTGGCGCAGACGTCGAGCGCGTGCTGCTCCCCGCCAGTGACCCGGAACGAGACGATCCCGCCGTACCGCTTCATCTGGCGACTCGCCACGACGTGCCCGGGGTGCTCCTCGAGGCCGGGGTAGATCACCTGGCTGACTGCGGCGTGACCGGAGAGGAACTCCACGACCTTCTCGGCGTTGTCGCAGTGCCGGTCCATCCGCACACCGAGAGTCTTGAGTCCACGCAGCACGAGCCACGCATCGAACGGGCCGGCGACCGCGCCCATGGAGTTCTGGTGGAAGCCGATCTGGTCGACCAGGTCGTGGTCGCGTACGACCAGCGCCCCGCCGACGACGTCAGAGTGACCCCCGCAGTACTTCGTGGTCGAGTGCACCACGACGTCCGCGCCCAGGGTCAGAGGTTGCTGGAGGTAGGGCGAGGCGAAGGTGTTGTCGACGACCAGCAGCACACCGGCCTCGTGGGCGACGGCCGCCAATGCCTCGATGTCGCCGATGTTCAGCAACGGGTTGGTCGGCGTCTCCACCCAGACCGCCTTGGTGCGTCCGGGCACGATCGCCGCCCGGACCGCGTCGACATCACTGACCGGTGCCGGGCTGTGGTCGAGGCCCCAACGCTTGGCCACCTTGTCGATCAACCGGAAGGTGCCGCCGTAGGCGTCGTCGGGGATCACCACGTGGTCACCGGGGTTGCAGATGGTGCGCAGCAGGGTGTCCTCGGCCGCCAGCCCGGAGGCGAAGGCGAACCCGCGCTCCCCCTCCTCGAGCGCCGCGATGTTGCCCTCCAACGCGGTCCGGGTCGGGTTGCCCGAGCGGCTGTACTCATAGCCACCGCGCATGCCGCCGACGCCGTCCTGCTTGTAGGTCGACGTGGCGTAGATCGGTGGGATCACCGACCCGGTCATCGGGTCCGGCTCGTAGCCGGCGTGGATGGCGCGGGTCTCGAAGCCGGACTTGTTGCGGTGTTCCTGCGAAGTCATCTGACGAGACTATCGAGGAGGATGCTGGAGCAGACCCCACCACCTCCTCCTCCGCCTCCACCTCGACCACCCCGCGTAGCCCGTCGTTGCCTGCCTCGTTGCACCTCACATGGGACTCGGACGCTCGCTGACCGCGCTGGCCTGCCTGCTGGCACTGCTTGGGGGTGCCGTGTCGTCGCCCGCCAACGCCAGCGGGTCGGTGGGGCCCGAGCCCGTGGACCCGGTGATCTCCGTCCTGCCGCCCGTTCCAGTGCCCTACCAGCCCTACGCGGGACGCACCTGCCGCAGTGGGTCGCCGCAGTGCATCGTGCGGGTGGTCCGGACCATGAGGCAGCGATTGCGCCCGCTGGCGCGCTCGTGCGACCACGACGCCATCTTCTCGCTGGCCTACCTGCGGGTCACGCAGAACGTGAAGGCGGCCGCCGACGCCGGCTACTTCTCGGACCGGACGTGGCTCACCCGGTTGGACGCCGTCTTCGCGAAGAAGTACTTCCGCACCCTGAACACCTGGAATGCCGGTCGGAGGTCTGCGGTGCCGAAGGCGTGGCAGGTCGCGTTGCGCGCAAGCGACGACCGCTCGCTGACCGGTCTGGGCGACTTTCTGATCAACATGAACGCCCACATCAACAACGACTTCCCGCACGCCCTGGCCGCTGTCGGCCTGACCGACCGCCGCGGTCGATCGCACAAGCCGGACCACAACGCCTACAACCAGCGCCTCGACAGCCTCTACGTCCCGGTGTTCAAGGAGGAGGCGCGACGCTTCGACCCCGCCTTCGACGACCTCGACGCGGGCCCGTTCGACGAGACCGGCGCAGGTCTGGTCATGCGCGGCTGGCGCGAGATGGTCTGGCGGCACGCCGAGAACCTCGTCACCGCGAAGACGCCACAGCAGAGACAACTGGCCGAGCAGATGATCGAGCAGTACGCCGCGTCGCAGGCCCAGATGATCAAGGCGCTGTTCACCTCGCCCGACAGGTCGGCGGCGCGCGACGCCTACTGCACCGCGCGACGCCGCGTCGCCAACCAGCGCTGAGCCAGACTGGGAAGCACCTGGACATCTTCGGCGTTGCACAAGGTGCATCCCACGAAAGGCACTTCATGTTCTCCCGCAGCAAGACCACCCTTCCCGCGCCCGACCAGACCCTTCCCGGTCGGTCCGAGCGACCCTTCCAGCTCTCCGAGCGGCACCGCGCCCTGGACGCCCCCCTGGTCACCGACGAGGTGCCCGAGGGCTTCGACGTGGCGATCTTCGGGCTGGGCTGCTTCTGGGGAGCCGAAGAGATCTTCTGGCAGGTCAACGGGGTCTGGTCGACCTCGGTGGGCTACGCGGGGGGCACCACCCCGCACCCGTCCTATGAGGAGGTCTGCAGCGGCCGGACCGGCCACACCGAGGCCGTCCGCGTGGTCTTCGACCCGAGCAAGGTCTCCTATGCCGACCTCGTCGCCGCGTTCTACGAGGTGCACGACCCCACCCAGGGCATGCGGCAGGGCAACGACTCTGGCACGCAGTACCGCTCCGCGATCTATGTCACCGGTCCCGAGCAGGAGCAGGCGGCCCGAGAGGTCACCGAGCGCTACCAGCCCGAGCTCACCAAGCGCGGCTACGCCCAGATCACCACCGAGATCCGGCCTGCCAGCGAGACGCCGTACTACTACGCCGAGGACCCCCACCAGCAGTACCTGCTGAAGAACCCGTTCGGCTACCGCTGCCACTCCGCCACCGGAGTGCCGGTCCCTCGCTGAGGCGCCTGCCAGGCGCGGACACCCAACCCCGGCCGCGAGGAGTGAGGGTCCGGTCGGCAGACTGGTGGGCATGAGTGACTCAAACCCACCCCTCGGGCCGCCCGCCGACCAGGAGCCGACGCCGGCCCCAGAGACGGCGCCAGAGACGGCGCCAGAGCCGACCCCAGAGCCGACCCCAGAGCCGACCCCCGAACCCATTCCGGAACCAGTTCCGTATCCAGTTGGTGAACAGGCCACCGAGCCGTCGCAGGAGCCGATGAAGGACCCGGCTACGAAGAAGCGGTCCCGCCGTCTTGTCGCGATCGTCGCGGCTGTGCTGGTGCTGGTGCTGGCCGGTGCCGGCTTCGCCGCCTTCGCCCTGACCCGCACCGATACCCACAGCATCAGCACCCCGGCCACCGCCGGCGGGATGAAGCGCGAGGCGGACAAGGAGACCGCGCTCAAGGCACAGCTCGACGCCGCCGAGACCCAGTTCAAGTCTCAGGGCAAGGACGTCAGCTATGTGAAGTCGGCGATCTACAACCAGACCGACGCCAAGCGCGGTCCCGCGGGTTCCCTGGTCTTCCTCGGCGGCAAGGAGAAGACGGCGCAGAAGCCCGACGCCTTCATCAAGGAGTTCGTCAAGTTCATCGACGAGATCGGCAAGCAGGCCGGCGCTGACAAGTTCAAGATCGCCAACGTCTCGGCCGGCGACGCGGGCGGCAAGGCCGTCTGCGCCTCGCAGACCCAGCAGGGCCAGAAGATCGCGATCTGCGCATGGGCCACCGAGGACTCGATGGGCGAAGTGATCCCCACCGTGCCCGGCTGGGATGCCAAGACCCTCACCAAGGTGATGCTCGACCTGCGGGCAGACGTGGAGAAGTCCGAGTAGTTCCCATCCTCGGGGACCCGGGAATCCGCTCGTGCTGACCAGGTGGGGCGCAGCCCTCGACCCCGACCAGCCGCTGCCGGAGTACCCACGTCCTCAGCTCGCTCGACCCCGCTGGGTCAACCTCAACGGCCGGTGGGAGCACGCCTTCACGGCGTCCTCCGACCGGCCGTCGGCCTACGCCGGGGAGATCGTCGTCCCCTTCTCCCCCGAAGCTCCTCTCTCCGGGGTGAACCGACAGCTCCAGCCCGACGAGAGGCTCTGGTACCGCCGATGTTTCGCCTCCCCTGCGATCCCCCCGGGTGGCCACCTCCTTCTCCACTTCGGCGCGGTCGACCAGTCCTGCACGGTGTGGGTCAACGGGCACGAGGTCGGGTCGCACACCGGCGGGTACCTGCCGTTCTCGCTGGAGATCACCGACGCGCTCACAGGAGGCGATGACCAGCTGCTCGAGGTTCGGGTCCGCGATCTGTCCGAGCACGGCCCCCATGCCCGCGGAAAGCAGCGGCTCGACCGCGGCACCATCTGGTACACCGCACAGTCCGGTATCTGGCAGACGGTGTGGCTCGAGCCCCTTCCGGCGGCGTACGTCGCAGAGCTGGTCCTCCTCCCGCACCTCGACATCGGTGCCCTCGAGGTCACGGTCATCGGCAGCTCGGTCGATCCCGGGTCGCAGGAGAAGGCGAGGGTGGTCGTCTCCAGCGACGGCATCGTCGTCGCGGAGGCGATCGTGCCCGTGGGGCAGGCGGCGATCGTGCCACTGGCACAGGTTCGACCCTGGACACCGCAGACACCACACCTCTACGACCTCGAGGTCCAGCTGGGCGAGGACGTGGTCACCTCCTACGCCGCGATCCGCTCATTCGGTGTGGGCGAGGACTCCGCCGGGCACGCCCGCCTGCTCCTCAACGACGAGCCGTTCGCGCACGTCGGCGTGCTCGACCAGGGCTACTGGCCCGACGGGTTGCTCACCCCGCCCAGCGACGAGGCGATGATCCATGACATCGAGACGATGAGGTCACTGGGTTTCACCGTGCTGCGCAAGCACGTCAAGATCGAGCCGCTGCGCTGGTATGCCCACTGCGACCGGATCGGGATGCTGGTCTGGCAGGACATGGTCAACGGCGGTGGTCGCTACCGCCATCTCGTCACTGCGTTGCCGGCGACCCGACCTGTCCGACTCCCCGACCGGTTGCACCGGCTCTACCACCGCGGCAACCGTGCCGGGCGCGAGGAGTTCCGCGAGGAGGTCCGGCAGACGGTGCGGCTGCTGCACAACGCGGTCTCGATCGCGGTGTGGACGCCGTTCAACGAGGGTTGGGGCCAGTTCGACGCCAACGCCGTCTCCCGCGAGGTCACGGCCCTGGACCCCACGCGGCAGGTGAACCACGTCAGCGGCTGGGTCGACCAGGGGGGCGGCGAGATCCGCAGCTTCCACCGCTACGTCACGTCGTTCCGGATGCCCCAACCCCGACTGGCCCGTTTCTGGGGCCGGCGCGACCGGCGGGTGGTCGCCCTGACCGAGTACGGCGGCACCAGCCTGCGGGTCGAGGGCCACGACTGGAGCAGGCGCGAGTTCGGGTATGCCCGGGTCGAGGACACCGACGAGCTCGTCCGCAGCTTCACCGCTCTGCACGAACCCCTCGTCGCCGCGGTGCGCGCAGGTCTCGCCGCCACCGTCTACACCCAGCTCAGCGACGTCGAGGACGAGCTGAACGGCCTGCTGACCTGGGACCGCGAGGTGCTCAAGCTCGATCCCGCGGTGGTACGCCGCGTCACGGCTGCGCTTGCCGCTGCCCACGCCGGCGTCGTCCTCAGGCCGGGGAGTCCACCCACTGCGACCCGATGACCCGCAGGGCGGTGGCGCCCTCGGTCAGCTCGGCCACCATCTCCTCGGCCACCGCCAGCGCTCGCGGCGGGATCGCGAAGCGCAGCAGGGCCTCCCCGGTGTACTCCACGCCCAGCACCCGAGCCCCGCGGGCACGCAGCTCGTGCTCGAGCCGGCCGACCGCGGCGATGTCGACCTCGACCTCGCACAGCTCCTGCTGGACCCGCTCGGAGCGGCCCACCTCGGCCAGACCCGTGCGGGTCGCCTCGGCGTACGCCCTGGCCAGCCCGCCGGTGCCGAGCAACGTGCCACCGAACCAGCGCGAGACCACCACCACCGTGTCGCTGAGCTGTCGCCCGCGGAGCACCGCCAGCATGGGGGCCCCTGCGGTGCCGGAGGGCTCGCCACCGTCACTGGACTGCTCGATGGTCCGCTCAGGACCGAGCACGTAGGCGAAGCAATGATGACGTGCGTTCCAGTGCTCGCGCCGCACCTGGTCGATGACTCCGCGGGCACCCATCTCATCGGCCACCCTGGCCACCGTGCACAGGAACCGTGAGCGGGAGACCTCGATCTCGGCACTTCCGTCGCGTCCGACGGTGAGGTAGGACGCGAGAGCCATGCCCCGAATCTACCGAGTCCCCGGCGTTTGGCACGATCGGTGCATGCGGATCGTCTCCTTGCTTCCCTCCACCACCGAGATCCTGTTCGCGATCGGAGCCGGCGAGGCGGTCGTGGGCGTGACCTTCGAGTGCGACCACCCACCGCTTGCCCGAGAGCGCCGGATCGTCTCGACGAGTGCGATGCCGACCGGCCTCAGCTCAGGTGAGATCGACGCGTTCGTGGTCGAGGCAATCCGGTCCGGTGAGGACCTCTACCACCTCGATGAGGGCGCTCTGACCGACCTCGACGCCGACCTCGTGGTGACCCAGGACCTGTGCGCGGTGTGCGCGGTCGACGTGTCGGTGGTCGACGACGCCCTCGCTCACCTGGGCTGCAGCGCCGAGGTGCTCACGATCGACCCGCACACCCTGGGCGAGGTGCTGACCTCGGTGGAGACGCTCGGAACAGCGACTGGCCGCGAGACGGAGGCGCGCAACCTCGTGGGAAGCCTGCGCGCGCGGCTGGAGACCCTCGCGGCCAGCCTGCGCGAAACCACGCCGCCTCGGGTGCTGGTGCTGGAGTGGACCGACCCGCCCTATGCCCCCGGGCACTGGGTGCCCGAGATGGTCACGCTCGCCGGAGGCATGCCTGCGCTGGGAACGGTCGGGGAGAAGTCGGTTCGCGTCACCTGGGCCCAGGTGCGTGCGAGTCTGCCCGACCTGGTGGTCTGCGCCCCGTGTGGGTTCCACCTGGAGGAGTCGGCCGAGCTGGCCGCGGACGTCGTGGCCTCGGGCGAGCTGCCTGAGGGCGTGCCGGTCTGGGCAGTGGACGCGAACGCCTCATGGGCTCGCCCTGGTCCTCGACTGGTCGACGGCATCGAGACCCTCGCTCGGATCCTGGATCCCGAGCTGGGCCCGCCCGACCCCACGGCCGCCAGACGACTGCGCTGAGCGTTCTGCCCGAGGGCGGGTGGTGAGGTGACCTTGGGGAGTCCACCTCACCACCCAGGCCGCGGAGGGAACAGGAATGGAGGGACTCACTACGTGAGCTTCCCTACCCGCCGAGACCTTGTGCACTTGTCCCCACGTTGGGTTGCGTCGAAGGCAAATGCTGGGGCCAACTGTAGGCCCTGGCAGCGGTTGCGCGGGGGTTCGCGACAATTGTCTAGTCGCGAGCCACGAATCCGAGCAGGTCCTGCCGGCTCAGCACCCCGACCGGTCGCCCGTCCTCGTGCACCAGCAGGGCATCCGCATCGCGCAGCAGCCCCACGGCCTCGGCCACGCTCGCACCGGCACCCACGGTCGGCAACGCCGCGTCCATGTGCTGCTCGACCTGGTCGGCAAGCCTGGCCTCGCCTGCGTAGAGCGCGTCGAGCAGTCTCCGCTCCGAGACCGACCCGGCGACCTCTGCCGCCATGATCGGGGGCTCGGCCAGGACGACCGGCATCTGGGAGACGCCGTACTCCTTCAAGATGGCGACGGCCTCAGCGATCGTCTCCGACGGGTGGGTGTGCACCAGCGCCGGGATGTCGCCCTTCTTGGTGTGCAGCACCTCCCCGACGCTGAGCCCGCTCGGCGACCCGGTCGGAAACCCGTAGCGGGCCAGCCACTCGTCGTCGAAGACCTTGGTCAGGTAGCCGCGGCCGCTGTCGGGCAGGAGCACGACGATCACGGCGTCCGGGTCGTCGAGCTCACGGGCCAGCTGGGCGGCAGCGAAGGCAGCCATTCCCGAGGAGCCACCGACGAGCATGCCCTCCTCCCGGGCGAGGCGGCGCGTCATCGCGAAGGAGTCGGCATCGGAGACCTCGATCACCCGATCGGCGATGGTGCGGTCGTAGGTCTCGGGCCAGAAGTCCTCGCCCACCCCTTCGACGAGGTAGGGGCGACCGGTGCCGCCGGAGTAGACCGAGCCTGCGGGATCAGCTCCCACCACCTGGATCTCGGGGTTCTGCTCCTTGAGGAAGCGACCCACGCCGCTGATCGTGCCGCCGGTCCCCATCCCGGTGACGAAGTGTGTGATCCGCCCGTCGGTCTGCCTCCAGATCTCCGGGCCGGTCGTCTCGTAGTGGGAGCGTGGGTTGTCGGGGTTGGAGTACTGGTCGGGCTTCCAGGCACCCTCGGTCTCGCGCATCAGCCGGTCCGAGACGTTGTAGTAGCTGCCAGGATGCTCAGGCGGCAGCGCCGTGGGACAGACAACCACCTCGGCGCCGTACGCCTTGAGCACGTTGCGCTTGTCCTCGCTGACCTTGTCGGGGCACACGAAGATGCACTTGTAGCCGCGTTGCTGGGCGACCAGGGCCAGGCCGACACCGGTGTTGCCCGAGGTCGGCTCCACGATCGTTCCCCCGGGCTTGAGTGCCCCACTGGCCTCGGCTGCGTCGATCATCCGGACTGCGATCCGGTCCTTCACCGAGCCCCCGGGGTTGAGGTACTCCACCTTGGCCAGCACCAGCGAGCGGGTCTCGCCCACGGTCTTCTCCAGCCGCACCAAGGGGGTGTTGCCGATCAGCTCCAGGAGTGAGTTCACATACTGCATGCG
>JBDSBU010000114.1:0-12622 GCA_039921445.1 Marmoricola sp.
GCCGTGGCGCAGCCACCGCAGATACTCCAGGTCGCCCAGCAGCTCGAGTCGTCGCCAGAGCACGCTGGTGGGCGTCGCCTGGCTGGCGTGGGCGAGGCTGGCCATCCGTTGGCGCCCACGGTCCACGCCCAGGACGAGGTCGATGTCGTCGTCTCCGTGTCCGACAAAGGTGGCGCCGAACTCCTCGTTCAACTGCTCGGCAGTCGACATGGGCAGCGTCCAACCCAACACGGGCAGGTCCCTCTGGGCGGCGACGTCCAGCGCGACGGCGCTCGCCGCCCTGTGGTCGGGGTGACCGCTGACCCCAGTGGGATCGAAGACCACGATCCCGTCGGCGGGCCGCGCATCCAGCTCACGGAGCACCTCGGCGGCCAGGGTTGCCGAGCTCACCTGTGCCAGCGCCCCGTCCGGGTAGGTACGCAAGACGGCCGATGCCACTCCGAGCTGCCGCGCCGCGTGCTGGAGCTCCATGGCCCGCATGTGACTGAGGTCCGGACCCGGTGCGCCGATGCGCGAGGCCTCACCTTGAGTCAGGCACAGCACTGAAACGGTGGCGCCCGCCTGCACGAAGCCGTCAAGGATTGCGCCGAGGCCGAACGACTCGTCATCGGGATGCGCCACCACTGCGAGGACCGTTGCCCACGGCGGGAGGCTCCCTGTCGGCGTACGCCGTCCGAGAGTGGTCATGGCGTCTCCTGGACGTCGGATGTCGGCAGTCCGTCGCCCTCTTCGACGAGCGCGTTGGTCTGCCAGGCCCACATGCCACCGGCAACGGAGTAGGCGTCGTAGCCGACGGCGCGCATGAAGGGGATCAGATCCAGGCTCCGCGCTCCGTTCGCGCAGATCAGGTAGAGCGTGGCTCCCCGAGGAAGCTCATAGAGCCGCTCTCGGATCTCGTGGGAAGGGATCAAGCGGCTGCCCGGCACATGCCCGGTCGCGTACTCGCTGGGCTCACGAACGTCCACCACGATCGCGCCCACCGCCTGCGCGGATGCCAGAACCCCGGTCTCGACCTCGAACATCAGCGATCTCCCTCACTCGATGTGGATACCCCCGAGGGTATACCCGCTCGCAGGGCAGCGCCAGTGGCGCAGATCGAAAGGAGGACCACTGGATGACCCGTCGTCGCAGCGAACCTTCGGCAGCGGTACGGCGTACACCCCGACGCGATGGCTCAGCTCGCGTCGAGGCGGGCGAGCTCGGCGTCGCTGAGCTCCAGGTCGGCGGCAGCAGCCGAGTCGGTGATCGACTGCGGCCGCTTGGCACCCGGGATCGGGATCACGACGGGCGACTGCGCCAGCTCCCAGGCCAGAGCGACCTGCTGGGCGCTCACTTCCCGCTCGCCGGCCACCTCCTGGAACGCCGGGTGCTTCTCGGCCAACTGCTTTGCGTCGGACAGGCCGCCGAGCGGGCTCCACGGCAGGAAAGCCAGGCCGAGCTCCTCGCAGACCTCGATCTCGGGCTGGCTGGTGCGGAAGGCCGGAGAGTACTGGTTCTGCACGCTCACCAGAGCGCCGCCGAGCACCGCGTGTGCGTCCCTGATCTGCTGCGAGTCGGCGTTCGAGAGCCCGAGCATCCGCACCTTGCCTGAGTCGTGGATCTCCTTCAGCGTGCCGATCACGTCGGCGTAGTCAACGGCGGGGTCGGGCCGGTGGTGCTGCCACAGCGCGATCTGGTCGGTGCCGAGCCGCTCGAGGCTGGCGTCAACCGCCGCATGCAGGTGCTTGGCGCTGCTGTCGACATCCCAGCTGCCGCCGTCCCCGCGAACGTGACCGCCCTTGGTCGCCAGAAGGACCTGGTCGCGCACTCCGAGCTCGTCGAGCAGGCCCGCGATCAGCCGCTCGTTGGCACCCTGCGCCTGCGCTCCGAGCTCATCGCCGTTGCCGTAGGCATCAGCGGTGTCGAACAGCGTGACGCCCGCATCGAGGGCGGCCCGCACGGTGGCCAGAAGCTGCTCGCGCGGCTGGGCACCGGTCTGGTCGAAGGTCATCAAGCCCAGGCCGACGGCGCCCACCTGAACGCGGCCGACGTGGTCGTTGCCGATCTCTCGTGTCTTCATGGCTCCCATAGTGCAGACGTACACAACTGGGGAGGCGGCCCCAGCACATCCGAATCCACTATCCCCCCAAAGAATTTATCAGCTGTTTTCAGGGCATATAGGTCGCCCGCTTCGACACTTTTGTGAGGCTTAGGGTCTCGAAATCGTTTTGGTGCCACACTCGGGTCACCAACCAGGAGGCGGACGATGGATCGCGACACGAGCCGGGCCAGATCCCAGACCCAGACCGACTCGACCTACCAGACCCCTGACTGGCTCGAGCGCTCCTTCGTCCTGCCGACCCAACGGCGACGCGAGCACGACGACCTGGCCGCGCTCGCTCGCCGCCCCGTGACCGCACCGAGCACGCGGATGACGTCGGCGATGCTGGTCCGGCCGACCTCCCCCACGATCGACTACCCCCGGCTTCTGCGTCGCAACCAGACCGCCCGGGCCGCCCGGCGTACGGCCGTGACCGGCTTGGCCCTCACGGCGCTGGCGGCCGGAGCATCAGTTGTCACCAGCAGTACGACGACCGCGACCCTGCTCAGGCTGGCCGCGTCGATGACGCTCGCGAGCGCTGGCACCGCCGCAGCGCTGGGTCGCGCGCCGGTACCGCGCCTGCGCGGCTGACCTCATCACGAAGCGGATTGGAACCTGTTCTAGTCTGCGAGGCATGGCGCCGATCAACTACACCATCGTCGAGATGTCGGAGACTGAGATCGAGGACGAGAGCCGCCGCTACGGCGCGCTCGCAGGATCCGTGCGCGCGCTCGCTGACGCGTCCCTGCGTACGACGGTCCCGGCCGATGTGGTCGCAGAGGTGACCCAGCAGATCCAGCTCCTCGCCGACCGCCTCGCCGCCGAGCAGATCGAAGGCTCGTTCGGGGTCAGCCTCACCGCCTCGGGAACCGTGCGTGGCCACGGCAACGCGGTCGTCGGACTGCGCAACCCGGCGGCCGTGCCCCTGCGGGTCGAGAAGTCCGCCGAAGGCCGGGCCTGGGCGGACTTCACCCTCGGCGCTCTGCACGAGGGACCGCCCGGCATGTGCCACGGCGGGGTCGCGGCGCTGCTACTCGACCAGTTGCTTGGCGAGGCCGCAGCCGCAGGTGGCTCGCCGGGGATGACCGGCACGCTGACCCTGCGCTACGTGCAGAACACCCCGTTGGGCGAGTGCTCGGCCGAGGCCTGGATCGAGCGGACCGAGGGGATCAAGACCATCGTGCGGGGCGTGCTGCGCCGCGCCGACGGCGAGACCACGGTCGAGGCCGAGGGGATCTTCATCCTCCCCCGCTGGGCGCGTGCGGCCCTCGCCGAGAGTGACCGGAAGCCTCCGCGGTTCGAGTGACCGGTCCGGTCGGTCCGAGCGGCTACCCGGGACCAGGCGTGCTGATGGGCGCTCCCCGTCGTACCCGGACCTGCGAATGTCGCTGGTGGTGCCCGAGGAGCGTTCTGCCGCCCCGCCAGCGACATTCGCAGGCCGGGCTACGACGAGCCCGGTGCCTCACGTACCCAGACCTGCCAATGTCGCAGGAGTGACACGAATCGCGGTCTCAGCCCCCACCAGCCACATTCGCATGCCGGTGTACGCCGCCCACCAAGCCCGCAGACCCGCCGGCTAGTCCGAGCGGCCGCGCACTCCGGCGTCGGTGAGCCGAGCCTCCTCCAGCGCCTGCGCCTCGAGCTCGGCGCGACGGTCGACGTCGACGTCGACGTCGAAGGATCCGGGCGGGCTGACCAGCTCGGCCGCACCGCGGGGGAGCCGCTTCAGCGCCATCCGAGCGAAGATCTGCTGCTCGGTGGCCGTCCGCTCGGAGCGGTCGTTGCTCAAAAACGTGACCGTCCAGTGCAGCAGTGCGGTGACCTGGTTCTTGAACCCGGTCAGGTAGATCAGGTGGACACCGAGCCACATCAGCCACGCGATCAGCCCGGTGACCCGCAGCTTGCCGACCATGGCCACCGCGTCGAAGCGCGCGATCGTGGCCATGCTGCCCTTGTCGAAGTACTTGAACGGCTGCTGCGGAGGCTTGCCCTGCTGGCGGCCCTTGATCTCCTTGGCGGCGTACTTCGCGCCCTGGATGGCCACCTGTGCCACGCCCGGCAGGTTGTTGAGCGCGATCATGTCGCCGACCACGAACACCTCAGGGTGACCCGGCAACGTCAGGTCGGCGTTGACGCCGATCCGACCCGCCCGATCGAGGGAGGCGCCGGACTGCTGCGAAAGGGTCTTGGCCAGCGGGCTGGCCTGCACACCGGCAGCCCAGATCTTGGTGACGGCCTCGAGCCGACGCTTGGTGCCGTCCTTGTCCTGCACCATCAGGCCGCGCTCGTCGACGTCGGTGACCATCGCCCCGAGCTGGACCTCGACACCGAGCTTCTCCAACGACTCCTGGGTCTTCGCTCCGAGCTTCGCACCGAACGGCGGCAGCACCTGGGCGGCCGCGTCGAGCAGGATCACCCTGGCGTGGCGGGTGTTGATGTGGCGGAAGTCGCGGTGCAGTGTGCGGTGCGCGAGCTCGGCGATCTGGCCGGCCATCTCGACGCCGGTCGGACCGGCACCCACCACCACGAAGGTGAGCAGGTGGTCGACGTCCTCGCCCTTGGCAGCCAGGATCTCGGCGAGCTCGAAGGCGCCGAAGATCCGTCCGCGGAGCTCGAGCGCGTCGTCGATGCTCTTCATGCCGGGGGCGAACTCGGCGAACCCGTCGTTGCCGAAGTAGGACTGGCCCGCGCCAGCGGCCACGATCAGGGAGTCGTACGGCGTGACGGTGCTCCGTCCGAGCACGTGGTGGCTGACCGTGCGCGCCTCGAGGTCGATCTCCTCGACGTCACCCAGGAGCACCGTGGCGTTGTCCTGACGCGCCAGCACCTCGCGGGTGGAAGGGGCGATCTCGCCCTCGGAGAGGATCCCGGTCGCGACCTGGTAGAGCAGCGGCTGGAAGAGGTGGTGGGTGGTCTTCGCGATCATCGTCACCTCGACGTCGGCGCGACGAAGCGCCTTGGTGCCGAACAGGCCGCCGAAGCCGGAGCCGATGACGACGACCCGGTGGCGGCCGGAAGGCGGGTGCTGTGGGAGATCAGTGTTCACGTCAGCCATAACGCAGATTGTGTCGGGTCGCATCCGCCTTGACCACTTCTGCGGCGTTGGCTCCGTCACACCGTGCGGGCAGGCCCAAGGACAGCCGTGCGGCAACATGGAGCGTGTGACCCACTACGACCTCGCCGTCATCGGCACCGGCTCGGGCAACTCCATCGTCGACGAACGGTTCGCGGACTGGCGGGTGGCCATCCTCGAGGAGAACCACTTCGGCGGCACCTGCCTCAACGTGGGCTGCATCCCGACCAAGATGCTCGTCTACCCCGCCGACCTGGCACGCAGCGCCATGCACGGCCCCGCCCTGGGTGTCGAGACCGCGTTCAACCGAGCCCGCTGGCCGGAGATCCGCGACCGCGTCTTCGGACGGATCGACCCGATCGCCGGCGGCGGCAAGACCTACCGCGAGAGCCTGCCCAACGTCGATGTGTACGACGGGCACGCGAGCTTCGCCGACGACCACACCCTGGCGACCGGCACCGGAGAGCAGATCACCGCCGACCAGATCGTGATCGCGGTCGGCACGCGGGTCGACGTCGCGCAGATCCCGGGTCTGGACGAGGTCACCGTGCACACCAGCGACACCGTGATGCGCCTTGACGAGCTGCCGGCGCGGATGACCATCATCGGCGGCGGGTACGTCGCTGCCGAGTTCGCGCACATCTTCTCCGCCCTCGGCACGGAGGTCACCCAGGTCAACCGCGGCAAGCTGCTGCTGCGCGACCACGACGAGGAGATCTCCCAGCGCTTCACCGAGCTCGCCGCCCGGCAGTGGGACCTGCGCACGAGCACGCTGCCGACCCGGGTCTCGCGCTCCGGGGAGGCGATCGAGGTCTCGCTCTCCGACGGGAGCGTGCTGGAGACCGACGTACTGCTGATGGCCACGGGTCGTGTCTCCAACGCCGACAGACTGGGCCTGGAGCACACCTCGATCGAGCTCGACGAGGACACCCTGATCCGCGTCGACGAACAGCAACGCACCACGGCAAAGGGCATCTGGGCGCTGGGCGACGTCACCGGCGCGCACCAGCTCAAGCACGTCGCCAACCACGAGGCCCGCACGGTGCAGCACAACCTGCTGCACCCTGAGGACCTGGTCGCCAGCGACCACCGCTTCGTGCCGAGCGCGGTCTTCACCTCACCACAGATCGCCAGTGTCGGGCTCACCGCGCAGCAGGCGCGTGCCGAGGGGGTCGGCCACCTGACCGCAGTGGAACGCTATGGCGACGTCGCCTACGGATGGGCGATGGAGGACGACGACCACTTCGTCAAGCTGCTCAGCGACCCCTCCGGTCTCAAGCTGCTCGGCGCCCACGTGATCGGGCCGCAGGCGAGCCTGCTCCTCCAGCCGTTGGTGCAGGCGATGAGCACCGGGCAGACGATCCCCGAGATCGCCCGAGGCCAGTACTGGATCCACCCCTCGCTGGCTGAGGTGGTCGAGAACGCGCTGCTCAAGTTCGGCGTCGAGTGAGTGCCGAAAGGCTGGAATTCCTCTAGGATCCAGGCTGAGGCAGTGGGCCAGGACCCGCCTTCTGACCGGCCTGAGCGTGTGAGGGGGTGGCACCGTGCTGCTGACCAGGCGATCGCTCCCCCTGCTGCCGAGCCCGCCCTCGGTCAAGACCGCCCGCACCTGGGTCCGTGAGGCCCTGGAGTCCATCGGACGCCACGACCTCGTCGAGTCCGCCCAGCTGGCCGTCTCAGAGCTGGTCACCAACGCACTCATCCACGCGGTGCCGCCGTACTTCATCAGGGTGCTCGGCACGGTCGCACACCCACGCATCGAGGTTCTCGACACCTCACCGATCCCGCCGCGACGCGCCCCTGTCGCGCCCCAGGTCGAGGACGTGGACGACTTCAACCTGATCACCTTCGGCCGCGGCCTGGACCTGGTGGCGATGATGTCGCGCCGCTGGGGGTCCGACCTCGGTCACGATGGGAAGCACAAGACCGTCTGGTTCGAGCCGGTCGCGGAGCTGCGCGAGGACGAGAACGCCCTGCACGGAGAGATTTTCGGCTTCACCCCCGAGAGCCCGCACAACCACGGGGTCGCGGACGCGGACCGGATGTTGCTGGTGCTGCTCAACGTGCCGACACGACTCTTCCGTGAGCTGCGTCGCTACCACTTCGAGGTACGCCGTGAGCTGCGGCTGCTGTCCTTGACCGCACCCTCCGACTATCCCCTGGCCGTGCGGTTCACCGACATCTTCGTGCAGGCCGACAAGGAACGCCGCTCCAGCACCGGCATCGCTGCGCTCGACGGCGCCATCGCCCTCGGGGTGCCGACGGTCGACCTCACCTACGAGGTGCCGCTCAGCACGCCGGTCACGATGACCCTGCTCCGCGACATCCTCGAAGAGGTCTTCGCGACCTACGGCGAGGAGTTCCTCCTGGCGATGCGTCCTCCGGAGGTCCTGCACGACCTGCAGACCTGGTACTTCGGCGAGTTCGAGCGTCAAGGTCGCGGTGAGCCGCCGCGTCCTTGGACCGGCCCGTTGACCATGGCCTTCCCCTCCGCTGGATGACGACGACGGGCTGGATGACGACGACCAACGCCGAGGGCCTCGAGACCCGCACGCTCGCGATCCGATGTCTTGCCTCGTCGGCGGGCGCTGCACTCGGCGCCCTCGCCCGGTGGGCACTGACCTCGCAGGCCCCGGCCGCCGGGACCTCGTTCCCCTGGGCCACCTTCGGGGTCAACGTGCTCGGCTGCATGCTGCTCGCGCTGCTGCCAGTGCTGCCCCTGGCTCGGCGTACCTCGTGGATGCCGGTGTTCCTCGGCACCGGCGTGCTCGGCGGGTTCACCACGATGTCCACAGCCTCCTACGAGACCTTCGCGCTGCTCGACCACGGAGCCGTCGCAACAGCACTCGCCTATGGCCTGGGGACCCTGGGTGCTGCCCTGCTCGCCGTGCTCGCGGTCGACCGGGTCACCACGACGTCGTCGCAACAGACAGCCGCGCGACAGGACTTCGAGCTGCAGGAGGGCGACGAGTGACCGGGCTGCTGGTCGTCCTGGGAGCCGCACTGGGGGCACCGCTGCGCTACCTGGCCGGGCACTACCTCGACCGCCGGCTGCACTGGGGCACGCTGCTCGTCAACCTGGTCGGCTCGGGCGCTCTCGGGGCCCTGGCGGGAGCCAGCCTCTCCGGCAACGCGATGGCGTTGCTCGGCACCGGCTTCTGCGGTGGCCTGACGACGTACTCGGCGTTCGCCACCCAGACGGTCGAAGGGGGAGGACGGCGGGGAACGGCGTACGTCGCCCTCACGATCGGCGGCTGCCTGCTCGCAGCCACCCTCGGCCACCTGGCGGTCAGGGCCTTGTCCTAGCCTCGGGGCATGCCCACCTTCCTGCTCCGTCGCGCGCACCTGGTGCCGCTCGACGCTCGGGCAGGAGGTGACCCTGCTCCCCACGACGTCCTGGTCGAGGACGGTCGGGTCGTCGAGGTCGGTCGCCAGCTGGCACTCCCACGTGGGACCAAGGAATACGACGCCGATGGCCGCTGGCTGATGCCCGGCCTCTGGGACCAACACGTGCACCTCGGCCAGTGGACCCTCTCCTCCCAGCGACTCGACCTGGTCGGCTCCCGTTCGGTCGAGGAGGTGTTCTCGCGCCTGCAGACCAAGATGGTTGAGACCCCCGGCGTGCCGATCGTCGGTTGGGGACACCGCCCCGCCTGGTGGGAGGAGCAGCCGTCGGTCCTCGCACTGGACCAGGTCACCGGCACGCTGCCGGTGGTGCTGATCAGCGGCGACGGTCACCACGCCTGGATGAACACGGCCGCGATGCGCGCCCTCGACCTCTCCGAGCGCGACGCGATGATCGCCGAGGGTGAGTGGTTCCGCGTCTATCCCCGTCTCGAGGAGCTCGTGGGCAGCGAGGGCACCGCGCCCGCCGCCTATCTGCAGACCATGCGCGACGCGGCCGCGAAGGGCGTCGTGGGGGTCGTCGACCTGGAGTTCGACCAGACCCTGGCGGCCTGGCCCGCGAGGACCGCCGCCGGCGCGGAGCTGCTCCGGGTCCGGGTAGGCGCCTACGCCGACACCCTCGCGGAGTTCCTGGCAGCCGGAGTCCGGACCGGGGAGCCGATCCCCGGCGCAGGCCCCCTGGTGACGATGGGGCCGCTGAAGATCATCTCCGACGGGTCGTTGAACACCCGCACGGCGTGGTGCTGCACGCCGTACCTCGACGGACTGAGCGGTGCGCCCAACCTGAGCAGTGAAGGCCTGCGCGGGCTGATGGCCGCCGCCTCGCACAACGGCCTGGAGATGGCGATCCACGCCATCGGCGACGCCGCCGTGACCGAGGCACTCGATGCCTACGCCGACACCGGGGCCACCGGCTCCATCGAGCACGCGCAGCTGATGGCCCACGCCGACGCCGCACGAATGGCGGCCCTCGGCATCAGGGCCAGCGTGCAGCCGGCACACCTGCTCGACGACCGTGACCTCACCGAGGCGATCTGGCCGGATCGCACCGACCGCTGCTTCGCGCTGCGCTGGCTGCTGGACGCGGGCGTCGAGATGGTGCTCGGCTCCGATGCCCCGGTCTCGGCACTGGACCCCTGGGAGGCGATCGCGGCTGCGGTGCACCGCAGCAACGACGACCGCGCGCCCTGGCACCCCGAGCACTCGCTGACCCTGCTCGAAGCCCTGGCCGCGAGCACCGACGGACTCGGCACGGTCGCCGCCGGACACCCGGCTGACCTGGTGCTGCTGGACGCAGACCCGCTGGTCTCCGGCTCCTCCCTCGAGCAGGCGAAGGCGATGCGGTCGATGACCGTGGCCGGGACCTGGGTCGCCGGCCGGCTGGTTCACTCCTCGCTCTGAGGCTCCGCCGTCTCGGCGAGCTCCGAGGCGTCCGGAGGCAGGGCCAGCGCGAGGGTCAGCTCCAGGATGTTCTGGGGATCGTCGAGCCGATCGCCGAAGGCCTCCCGCAGCTGTCCCATCCGGTAGCGGACCGTCTGGGCGTGCACGAAGAGGTCCTCGGCGACAGCTTCCCGTCTGCCCTGATGGAGCAGCCAGGACCGCAGCGTCTCCAACAGCTTCTCCGCCGTGGACGGCCGCAGCTCGGCGAGAGGCGCCAGTGCACGGGCCCGCAGGTCAGAGAGCGCGCTCGGGTCGGCGGTCAGCACCAGGGCTGCGAGGTGCTCCTCGCTGTCAGGGCCCAGGCCCAGGGCCCGCAAGCGCTGCGCCCGGTCGAAGGAGGCTCGCACCTGCGACCACGGGCGTGGCGGTCCCGCGACCGACGCTCGCCCTGCGAGCGCTCGCAGCAACCCGGACCTTCGACGTCCATGCACATCCGGCACGAAGAGCGCGACCATCCCGTCGAGGTCGACACCGGGCTGAAGGGTCTCCCCTGGTACGCCGCCGCGCACCGCTCGCACCTGCGACTCGGGCACCAGCACGGCCGTCAGTGTCACCGGCAGCGCCCAGCCCGCCCGCTCCGCCGCAGCCGCGACCTCGTCGTCTCCGGAGCCGTCGAGCAGGTGGTCGGCCAACCGCTCCAGGAGTCGCTCGCGAACCCGGCCTGTCGTGGCGAGCTCGTCGTTGTGCCCGGCGACGCTGGCGGCGGAGAGCTCGTCGATGTAGGCGAAGACCAGCTCAGCGAAACGCCCGAGCGTGGGGGCGTCGACGCCGTTGCGGACCACGATCGCCGACATCTCCCGCCACGAGACGCGGGCGCCGATCCGGTAGGCCGAGAGCAGCGCGTCGACGGTGCGTCCGCCGCGCGCCTCGCCCCGACCGAGCTGGTAGGCGCCGTCGACCGCCTGTGCGGTCGGGGCCTGGCCACCACCGTCGCCTGACCGAGCGGCCAGGGAGATGAATCCGCCCAACGCCAGCTCCACGGCGTTGCGAATGGTCTCCCCCATCGGACCGGTGAAGGCCGCCGCATAGCTCGGGACCTCGTCGGTGATCCGGGAGACGGTGCGACCGGCCACTTCGGGCAGAATGTCGCGCAGGTCACGCACGGCGGTCTCACTGAGTCGTAAGTCTGCAGTTTCGGGCATGTTTTCATCCTTTGCGAACAAAACAGCGTGTCTGATTCACGCGCTCAGGTCATGACTTTAGCCTGTTCACACACCATGCTTGAGTCATGTCCACCACCACTGCTCCCGCGCCGACGCCAAGCCCCTTGGCTCCGCGTCGCAGCCTCCGAAACGGCCTGCGCCGGGTCGCCGAGCTCGCTGCGACCCCGCTGGTCCCAGCGGACTACCTCGACGTGTTCAACCCGCTGCGCAAGGGTGCAGAGCTGCGCGGCCGGATCGTGCACATCACCCATGAGACAGCTGACGCCGCGACCATCGTGATCGCGCCGGGCGCCGACTGGGCCGGGCACATCCCCGGTCAGTACCTCCGGATCGGCATCGACGTCGATGGTGTCCGCCTGTGGCGCGCCTACTCCCTGACCCACGGTCCCCGGACCGACGGCCACATCTCGATCACCGTCAAGGCCGTGCCCCAGGGCAAGGTCAGCAACCACCTGGTCCGCGAGGCCCGCGTCGGCACGCTCGTCCACCTCGAGCAGGCGGCCGGCGAGTTCGTGCTGCCGACCGAGGGAGGCAAGTTCCTGTTCGTCACGGCCGGGTCCGGCATCACGCCGGTGATCGGGATGCTGCGCAATCTCTTCCCCGTCGCGGAGTCCGGTGTGGTGCGGCTACCCCGCAGCAAGCACTTCGACATCGTCGTGGTGCACGTCGCCCCCACCGAGCCCGACTCGATCTTCCTCACCAACCTCCGCGAGCTCGACACCGCCGGGATGATCACCCTCGTGGCGCGCTACGACGACGTGCACGGTGTCCTCGACGTGGCCGACCTCGCCGACATGGTCCCCGACCTGCTGGAGCGCACCACGTTCGCGTGCGGTCCGGCCGGGCTCCTCGACGCACTCGAGCAGCACCACGTCGAGCTCGGCCTGCGACTGCTCACCGAGCAGTTCCGGGTCGCCACCCTCGTGACCGGTGAGGGCGGCGGCACCGTGAGCTTCCTGAAGAACGGCGCGACCGTCGAGGCCGACGGCTCCCGCCCGATCCTCGACGAGGCCGAGGAGGCCGGCGTACTCATGCCGAGCGGATGCCGGATGGGCATCTGCTTCGGCTGCGTGCTGCCGCTGCGCCAAGGCGCCGTACGCGACCTTCGCACCGGCGAGATCACCACGGCCGCCGAAGGCGACGGCGTCAAGATCCAGACCTGCATCAGCGCCGCCGCCGGCGCCTGCCAGATCGACCACTGACCACATCCCCGATTCGCTCCACCGACTTGAAGGAGTCCCCATGACCGTCTTGCAGAAGAAGACCGAGAGCCCCATCGCCCACCTCACCACCGAGGACATCGAGCAGATCGCCCGCGACCTGGACGCGATCCGCGCCGAGGTCGTCGCGAGCCGCGGCGCCGACGACGCGGCGTACATCCGCAAGGTGATCGACACCCAGCGCAAGCTGGAGCTCGGCTCGCGCGCCGTGCTGCTCTTCTCGCTGTTCCCGCCGGCCTGG
>JBDSBU010000115.1:0-37855 GCA_039921445.1 Marmoricola sp.
TGCGAGGCCCTGGGAACCTGCGCTAATGTTTCCCGCGCACGACCGGGGCGATTGGCGCAGTGGTAGCGCGCTTCGTTCACACCGAAGAGGTCACTGGTTCGAACCCAGTATCGCCCACCGATATATACGCAGGTCAGAGGCCGGTTTCCCTTTCTGGGGCCGGCCTCGCGCCATTCCGCGCCAGCCGGTCAGGCTGGCCGTGTCCGCACAACCCGGACGACTGGCTCATGCCACGGCTTCCGCAGCAAAGCCGCAGCGGCCATGCGAGTGCGGCTACGCCCTGTCGGGGACCGCAGGCTCGATCTCGAGTCGATCCCCGATCGAGACCCGGCCGGGTTCGACGACGTCGCCGTAGACCCCGAAGTTGGCGCCCGGACCCAGCAGGGAGTCCTGCCGACCGCGGTGGTCCAGGATCATCCGCAGGACCTGCAGGTTCACCGCTCCGGTCTCGGGATCTCTGGTGGTCGCTGCGCACCGGTGCACCGGCCCGCCTCCGCGCAGCACAGCCTCACCCACCTGCACCAACCTGCCCTCCCACGAGTCCTCGACGTACGGCAGCCCCCCGGAGAACTCGATCAGCATCCGGAACCGGCGCGCGTCGATCTGCGGGACGCCCGCGTTCTGTGCCAGCGCAGCGACCGAGCTGGCCCCGAGCAGGGTCACAGGCCTGACGTCGTACGCCGTCCCGCGACCCTGGACCAGCTGGACCCGTCGCCCTGTCAGCGTGGAGAAGAACTCGCTCCACGTGGGGTCGGCCACCACGTCGGAGGAGAGCATGCGCAGTCCCCACACGTCGGTCTCGACACGCTCGCCGCGCTCGGCGGTGCCGCCGATCAGAAGCTCATCGCCCCGACTGACCTCCAGGCGGCGGGACTCGGTGTCGTAGGACGCGCTCAGCCCATAGAGCTGAGGGTTGCGGGTGCAGCTCTGGATCATTCCCGACTCGTCGAGGAGGTAGAAGAGGCGGTCGGCGTCAGCTCCCTGCGCGTTGAGTGAGATCGACCGGGGGTGGTGGAGGGCGAGGCCCTTGACCGGGGTGGTCGAGAGACGCGTCACGATGCAGTCCTCGACCATGACTCAGACCTGACCGGCGGTCGAGGATCCACCCAGTCGCGCACTGATGTCCTGCGCTGCCTCGACAGCCGCTTCGCCGATGCTGGAGAGCTGCTCGTGGGAGATCCGGAACTTGGGGGCGGAGACCAGCACCGCGGCGCACAGCTGGTCGCGGTGGTCGAAGACCGGGGCGGTCACGCCGACCTCCTCCAGGGAGGTCTCGCCGTAGTTGACGGCGTACCCCTTCTCCAGCACGCGTTGCAGCCGGGTCTGGTAGGCCTCGAGCCCGGGCTGGTCGAGACCGGGATAGCTGATCGCGCCGTTCATCAGCTGCGCACGGACCACGAAGCTGTCCTCGTGGGCCAAGAAGAGCTGGACCGAGGAGCTGGCGGCGTCGCGGTAGCGGGTCCCGAGGGGGGTGGTGTGCTTGACCTGGTGCCGGCTGGGCACCTGCTCGACACAGACGGCCTCACCGCCGTCCCAGACCATCAGGGCGGCGGTCTCGGAGGTACGCCGGCTCAGCTCGACGAGCGCGGGGTAGGCGACCCGGCGCACCTCCAGGTTCGCCAGGAGCGGCCCCGCGAGCGCGATCACTCCCAGACCGAGGCGGAACCTGCGGGTGGTCGGGTCGCGCTCGACGAGCTCCTCGAGCTCGAGGGTGGTCAGGATTCGCGAGACCGTGCTCTTGTGCAGACCCACCTTGGCGGCGATCTCCGAGACGCCGAGCACCGGTTCGTCGACCGAGAACGAACGGAGCACTGCGAGCCCGTTGCGAAGCACGGAGAACGCCCGCGAGTCGCCGGCTTCGTCGGGGGTCTGCTTGGTCTTGGATGACATCGCGCTCATTGTGACTGATGGACTCCTGGGTGCGCCCCGCCGCATCTCTCGGGGGCTGCGGCGGGGCACGTTCAGGGTCAGACTCCGAGGATGTTGTGCTCGGGGCCGAAGGGGAACTTCGTGATGTTCTCGACGCTGTCGGAACCGACGACGAGGATGTCGTGCTCGCGGTAGCCACCGGCGCCAGGCTGGCCCTCGGGAACCATGATCATCGGCTCCATCGAGACCACCATGCCCTCCTCGAGCACGGTGTGGATGTCCTCGCGCAGCTCCAGCCCAGCCTCGCGACCGTAGTAGTGGCTGAGCACGCCGAAGGAGTGGCCGTAGCCGAAGGTGCGGTTCGGCAGCAGGTCGTGGCCGATGTAGATCTCGTTGAGCTGGTGGGCGATCTCGGAGCACGAGACGCCTGGCTTGATCAGCTCGAGCCCGGCACGGTGCACCTCGACGTTGATGTTCCACAGCTCCAACGAACGGGCATCGGGCTCGCCGAAGAACATCGTGCGCTCCAGCGCGGTGTAGTAGCCCGAGGTCATCGGGAAGCAGTTCAGCGACAGGATGTCGCCGCGCTGGACCTGCCGCGTGGTGGGCCAGTTGTGGGCCCCGTCGGTGTTGATGCCCGACTGGAACCAAACCCAGGTGTCGCGGATCTCCGAGTGCGGGAAGGTGCGGGCGATCTCGCGCACCATCGCGTTCGTCCCGGCCAGGGCGACCTCGAACTCCGGCACGCCCTCGGAGATGGCGTCACGGATGGCGGCGCCACCGAGGTCACCGATGCGGGTCCCGTGCTTGATCACCTCGATCTCCTCGGCGGACTTGATCATCCGCTGCTTCATCACCGGGGCGGAGACGTCCACCAGCAAGGCATCGGGGAAGGCGGCCTGGAACTTCTCCCGCATCTCCAGGGGGAGGGTGTCGTTCTCGACGCCGATCCGTCCCGCGGTGACGCCCCGGCTGCGCAGGCTCTCGCGGATCACCCAGATGTAGTTGTCGCGGTGCCAGTCGGTGTAGACGACGTTGTCGCCGTACGTGCGCCGCCAGGGCATACCCGCGTCGATGTTCGCCGAGACCGTGAACATGTCGTCCTGGGTGACGACGTAGGCGTAGGGACGCCCGAACGAGGTGTAGAGGAAGTCTGAGAAGTACTTCACGTTGTGGTACGACGTCAGCAGGGCGACGTCGACCCCGTCGTCGGCCATGATCTTGCGCAGCTGCAAGAGCCGACGCGCCATCTCCTGGTCGGAGAAGGTGAGCTGGGCCTTCTCGCCGTTGGGGATCAGCTTGAGGCGCTCGAGGTCGGTGATGGACATGTGGATCTCCTTTGGGTGGGTGGTGCCTGGTTCTCTACGTCTTGTCGATGGAAGGTGGGGCGGCCCGGTCACGGATCAGTCCGTGCGTAGCGGGTCCTGGGAGGTCTCGCGGCTGCAGAGCACCGCGACCAGTGAGATCGAGGCTGCCGCCACGAGATACCAGGCCGGGGCGATGGCGTTGCCGGTGCGCGAGATCAGCAGCGTGGCCACGAACGGCGCGGTGCCGCCGAAGATGGCGTTGGCCATGTTGAAGCTGACCGCGAAGCCGGTGTAGCGGACTCGGGTGGGGAACATCTCGGCCAGGAAGCTGGGCAGGGTGCCGTCGTTGAGCGTCAGCATCGCTCCGAGCACGATCTGCAGGGCCAGGACGGTGAGGAAGCCGGCTCCGTCGAGCAGCATGAAGGCCGGCACCGAGCAGATGATGAACAGGCTCGAGGCCAGGATCAGCACGGGCCTGCGACCGAAACGGTCCGACGCGAGACCGGTGAGGAAGATGAAGCCGATGTAGGTGGCCAGGGCGACTGTGGTCGCCAGGAAGGCCTCGGTGTCACCGAACCCGAGCTCCTCGGAGAGATAGGTCGGCATGTAGCTGAGCAGCACGTAGAAGGCCACCGCGTTGAGCAGGGCCGCTCCCAGCGCCAGTGTCAGTGCTCGGCCGTGCTGCCGGAACAGGTCACGGATCGGGGTCTTGGCCACGGTCTCGTCCTGCTCGAGAGCACGGAAGGCGGGGGTGTCCTCGAGGCGCAGTCGGATGTAGCGACCGATCAGGCCCAGCGGCGCGGCGAGCAGGAAGGGGAGGCGCCAGCCCCACGAGTGCATCTGCGGGTCCGAGAGCAACCCGGTCAGCAGGGCAGCGAGCAGCGACCCGAAGAGCAGCCCGGCCGCGGTGCTGGCAGGCACCACGGCGGCATAGAGGCCGCGGCGGTTCGGGGGTGCGTACTCCACCAGGAAGGCAGAGGCGCCGGCGTACTCACCGGAGGCGGAGAAGCCCTGCACCATGCGCACGATCAGCAGCAGCAAGGGGGAAAGCACGCCGATGGCGGCGTACGACGGGAGCAACGCGATCGTGAACGTCGCTGCCGACATGATCAGGATCGAGTAGGACAGCGCGGTGCGTCGGCCGATCTTGTCGCCGATGTGACCCCAAAAGAAGCCGCCCAGCGGCCGGATCAGGAACGAGATCGCGAAGACCCCGAAGGTCAGCAGCAGCCCCGTGGTGCGGTCCTGCGCGGGAAAGAAGACCGTCGAGATGGTGACCGCGAGGTAGCCGTAGACCGCGTAGTCGAACCACTCCACGAAGTTGCCCACGAAGCTGGCCGCGACGACTCGGCGCCGGGTGCTGGTGGAGACAGGGGGCTCGGTGCCGACAGGGTCGAGCACGGCTGGGCCGGAGGTCTGTGGGCCTGAGTGGAGGTGTGGCGACATCGAGCTTTCCCAATCTGATCGTCCCCGGATGGTGTTGCTGCATGAGCAACGCGGTTGCATCAACGTAGGTGTGCCCCAAGTCACTGTCAAGGGGGTCTGAACTCGTGTTCCCAGTCTGGTCTAGCTCCGGATCCGCTTGCTCGATGTTACCGGTGAGTGTCTGTTGACGGGGCCAACGGCGCGTCATATGTTGCAGTCTGTGCAACACGGTTGCATCAACAACGACGAAGGAGAACCGGTCATGCCTGACCCCTTGGACATGGACCTCGCCGGGCTCGACCCCGAGGTGCACGACGCCATCAGCGCCGAGCTGAAGCGGCAGCAGTCCACCCTGGAGATGATCGCGTCGGAGAACTTCGCGCCGGTCGCGGTGATGCAGGCCCAGGGCTCGGTGCTGACCAATAAGTACGCCGAGGGGCTGCCGGGCAAGCGCTACTACGGCGGCTGCGAGCACGTCGACGTGATCGAGCGGCTCGCCATCGCCCGCGTGCTGGACCTGTTCGGAGCCGAGGCCGCCAACGTGCAGCCACACTCGGGCGCCCAGGCCAACGCAGCCGTCATGTTCGCCCTCCTCGACCCGGGCGACACCATCCTCGGCCTCGACCTCTCCCACGGCGGTCACCTCACCCACGGGATGCGGATCAACTACAGCGGCAAGCTGTACGACGTCGTGCCCTACCACGTGCGGGCCTCGGACATGCGGGTCGACATGGAGGAGGTCGAGCGACTCACCCTCGAGCACCGCCCCAAGATGATCGTGGCCGGCTGGTCCGCCTACTCCCGTCAGCTCGACTTCGCCGAGTTCCGACGGATCGCCGACCTGGTCGGTGCCTACCTGATGGTCGATATGGCTCACTTCGCCGGGCTGGTCGCGGCCGGTCTGCACCCCAGCCCGGTCCCCTACGCGGACGTGGTCACCACCACGACGCACAAGACCCTGGGTGGTCCACGCGGGGGAGTGATCCTCAGCCGCGCGGAGCTCGCCCGCAAGATCAACAGCGCCGTCTTCCCGGGGCAGCAGGGGGGCCCGTTGGAGCACGTGATCGCCGCCAAGGCCGTGGCCTTCAAGCTGGCCGCCACCGACGACTTCCGTGACCGCCAGCAGCGCACCCTCGACGGAGCCGCGGTGCTTGCTGCGCGGCTCTCGCACCCCGACGTGGCAGCTGCCGGCATCAGCGTCCTCAGCGGTGGCACTGACGTCCACCTCGTGCTGGTCGACCTGCGGAACTCCGAGCTCGACGGCCAGCAGGCCGAGGACCGGTTGCACGAGATCGGCATCACCGTGAACCGCAACGCGGTGCCGTTCGATCCACGGCCGCCGATGGTCTCCTCCGGCCTGCGCATCGGTACGCCGGCCCTGGCGACCCGCGGCTTCGGCACCGGGGAGTTCGAGGAGGTCGCCGAGATCATCGCCCTCGCCCTGAGCCGGGAGCCCGCGGAGTCGCTGCTCGCCGAGCTGCGCGCACGCGTGCAGAACCTGGCCGAGAAGTTCCCGCTCTACCCCAACCTCACCGTCTCGAAGGAGACCACGGCATGAGCAACAAGCCCCTGCCTGAGCACCCCGACTGGCTCTGGCGCAACCCTGACCCGAAACCCTCCTACGACGCGATCGTGGTCGGCGGCGGGGGACACGGCCTGGCCACCGCCTACTACCTGGCGAAGAACCATGGGCTGAAGAACGTCGCCGTCCTCGAGAAGGGCTGGCTGGCCGGCGGCAACATGGCCCGCAACACCACGATCATCCGCTCCAACTACCTTTTGGACGAGAGCGCCGCGATCTATGAGTTCGCGCTCAAGCAGTGGGAGCTGTTGCCGGCCGAGCTCGACTATGACTTCTTGTTCAGCCAACGAGGGGTGCTCAACCTCGCGCACACGCTGCAGGACGTGCGGGAGAGCAAGCGACGGGTCGGGGCCAACAAGCTCAACGGCGTCGACGCCGATTGGCTCGAGCCCGACGAGGTGGCCAAGGAGTGCCCGATCGTCAACATCTCCCAGGACGTCCGCTACCCCGTCCTGGGTGGGACCTTCCAGCCACGCGCCGGGATCGCCAAGCACGACCACGTCGCCTGGGCCTTCGCCCGCGCCGCCGACCGGCTCGGAGTCGACCTGATCCAGCACTGCGAGGTGCAGGACTTCTTGCGCGACGGTGACCGAGTGGTCGGCGTACGCACCAGCCGCGGTGACATCCGAGCGGGTGCGGTCGGTCTGGCCGCTGCCGGTCACAGCAGCGTGCTCGCGGCCAAGGCAGGAGTCCGGTTGCCGGTGCAGTCGCACCCGCTGCAGGCTCTGGTCTCCGAGCTGCACGTGCCGGTCCACCCGACGGTGGTGATGTCCAACCACGTGCACGTCTACGTCTCCCAGGCACACAAGGGCGAGCTCGTGATGGGCGCCGGAGTGGACTCCTACAACGGCTACGCCCAGCGCGGCTCCTTCCACGTGATCGAGCACCAGATGGCCGCAGCCGTCGAGCTGTTCCCGATCTTCGCCCGAGCACACGTGCTCCGGACCTGGGCCGGCATCGTCGATGTCTCCCCGGACGCCTCCCCGATCATCGGCCGGACGCCGGTCGACGGGCTCTACGTCAACTGTGGCTGGGGAACGGGCGGCTTCAAGGCCACCCCGTCGGCCGGATGGGCGATGGCGCACACCATGGCCACCGGCGAGCCGCACGCACTGAACAAACCCTTCGCGCTGGATCGGTTCACCACCGGCGCCATGATCGACGAGCACGGCGCCGCTGCCGTGGCTCACTGAGAACGAGGAGTACTTCCATGATGCTGCTCAGCTGCCCGTGGTGCGGGCCGCGTGACGAGACCGAGTACCACTACGGCGGCGAGGCCCACGTGGCCTACCCCGAAGAGCCCAGCGCTCTCTCGGACGAGGAGTGGGCCCAGTTCCTGTTCTTCCGGGCCAACCCCAAGGGACCCTTCGCCGAGCGCTGGATGCACGGCGGCGGGTGTCGTCGCTGGTTCAACGTCGTGCGCGATACCGCGACCCACGACGTGCTGGCGGTCTACCGCCCCACCGACCCTCGCCCCGCCGATCTGGTAGGGGACGTCCGATGAGCGGCCAGTCACACCGGCTGCCGACCGGTGGCCGGATCGACCGCCAGCGCGAGATCGAGGTCGTGGTGGACGGCGAGACGTTCAGCGCGCACCCCGGTGACACCATCGCCTCCACCCTGCTCGCCAACGGTCGGGTCGAGGTCGGCCCGTCCCTCTACCGCGACCGACCGCGTGGCCTCGTGGCAGCCGGCGTCGAGGAGCCCAACGCCCTGCTGCAGGTTTTGGGGGTGTGCTCGGAGTCGATGCTGCCCGCCACGACCGTGGCCGCGGTGGACGGTCGCAGGGTGAGCACCCTGTCCGGGATCGGACGACTCGACCCCGAGCCCGACCCCGAGATCTACGACAAGGTCTTCACGCACGCCGACGTCCTCGTGGTCGGTGCCGGCCCGGCCGGACTCGCCGCAGCCGTCGCCGCCGCACGCACGGGAGCTCGGGTGATGCTCGTCGACGACCAGCCCGAGGCCGGAGGGTCGCTGCTCGGCTCGAGCCGGGAGCGCATCGAGGGGGCACCTGCCCTGGACTGGGTGGCCTCCGTGTGCCGTGAGCTGGAGGCAGCCGGCGAGGTCGTGCTGCTCTCGCGCACGACGGCCTTCGGCAGCTACGACGACAACTACGTGATGGCCGTCGAGCACCGCACCGACCACTTGGACGTGGCCCCAGCCGGGACGTCGCGCCAACGCTTGTGGCACATCCGCGCAGGTCGCGTGGTCCTGGCGACCGGCGCGCACGAGCGTCCCCTGGTCTTCTCCGGCAACGACCGACCCGGCGTGATGCTGGCGGGCGCCGTGCGCAGCTACCTCAACCGGTACGCCGTACGAGCCGGTGAACAGGTCGTGGTGGCCACCAACAACGACAGCGCCTACGACCTCGTCGAGGACCTGCTCGAAGCCGGCACTGTGGTGCCGGTCGTGGTCGACGCTCGCATCGAGCTCTCCGAGCGGGCCGCCGCGTGCGGCACCCGGGTCCTGACCGGCAGCGTCGTGGTCGCCACCGAGGGTGATCCCCGCGTCACTGCTGTCGAGGTGAGTGCCTTGGACGTGGACGGGGCGCTCACCGGTCCGGTGCAGAAGTTCGCCTGCGACGTCCTCGCGGTGTCCGGGGGATGGAGCCCGGCGGTGCACCTGCACAGCCAGCGGCAGGGCAAGCTGAAGTGGGACGACGACCTGGCGGCCTTCGTGCCGGACGGCACCGTGCGCGACCAGCACGTGGTCGGTTCGGCCACTGGCTGCTTCGACCTCGACGGTTGCCTGGTGGCCGGCACCTCTGCCGGCGACCCGGGCGCGAACCCGCCTCGCGGGGAGGGGGGCGGCCTCGGCCGCATCCGCCCGGTGTGGCTGGTGCCCGGACTGACCGGCGAGCCCGGGAACTGGGACGAGCACTTCGTCGACCTCCAGCGCGACCAGACCGTCGCCGACGTCTGGCGGGCGACCGGGGCCGGCATGCGCAGCGTCGAGCACGTCAAGCGCTACACCTCGATCAGCACCGCCAACGACCAGGGCAAGACCTCGGCCGTCAATGCGATCGGCGTGATCGCTGCAGCCCTGGGCGGGGACACCACCCCCGGGGCGGTGGGCACCACCACGTTCCGGGCGCCGTACACACCGGTCGCCTTCGCGGTCCTGGCTGGGCGCGAACGTGGCACCCTCTTCGACGCGGAGCGGACCAGCCCGGTGCATCCCTGGCACGTCGAGCACGGCGCCGAGTTCGAGATCGTCGGTCAGTGGCAGCGACCGTGGTACTTCGCCCGAGGCGAGGAGGACATCGACGCCGCCGTCGCCCGCGAGTGCCGGGCTGCTCGCACCGGGGTGGCGATGATGGATGCCTCCACACTCGGCAAGATCGAGATCCGCGGCACCGACGCCGGTGAGTTCCTCAACCGGATCTACACCAATGGCTTCAAGAAGCTGGCGGTGGGCTCGGCCCGCTACGGCGTGATGTGCGGTGCCGACGGGATGATCTTCGACGACGGTGTCACGTTGCGCCTTGCCGAGGACAGGTTCTTCATGACCACCACGACCGGCGGCGCCGCCAAGGTGCTCGACTGGCTCGAGGAGTGGCTGCAGACCGAATGGCCCGAGCTGGACGTCACCTGCACGTCGGTGACCGAGCAGTGGACGACGATCGCCGTGGTGGGGCCGCAGTCGCGCCAGGTGGTCGGCACCGTGGCCCCGGACCTCGACGTCTCCAACGAGGTGTTCAAGTTCATGACGTTCCAGGAGACCACCCTGGCCAACGGGGTGCCGGCGCGGATCTGTCGGATCTCCTTCTCCGGCGAGCTCGCCTACGAGATCAACGTCCCCGGCTGGTACGGCCGTGCGGTGTGGGAAGACGTGCATGCAGCCGGTGTCGAGCTGGGGATCACCCCCTACGGCACCGAGACCATGCACGTGCTGCGTGCTGAGAAGGGCTATCCGATCGTCGGCCAGGACACTGACGGGACAGTCACCCCCCAGGACGCAGGCATGGACTGGGTGGTCTCGAAGCTCAAGGACTTCGTCGGCAAGCGGTCCTTCGACCGACCCGACACCGTCCGCACGGACCGCAAGCACCTCGTGGGCCTGCTGCCCGTCGACGCAAAGACCCGGGTGCCCGAGGGATCACAGCTGATCGCCTGCGACGTGGCCCTCATCCCGGAGAAGGGGCCGGTGCCGATGCTGGGTCACGTGACCTCGAGCTACCACAGCGAGGCGTTGGGTCGCCCCTTCGCTCTCGCGCTGGTGGCCGGCGGCCGCCAACGGATCGGCGAGGTGCTGCTGGCACCGGTCGACGACCAGCTCGTCCCCGTCCTGGTGGCCGAGCCCGTGCTCTACGACCCGGAAGGGACCAAGCGAGATGGTTGAGCTGAGCGCACTCAGGGAGAGCCCCCTGGCGCACCTGCAGAACGAGCTGGAGGCACCCGAGCACGTCAGGGTGCAGCTGGTGGAGCGTCCCTTCCGCACGATGGTCAGCATCCGGGTCGAGCCCGGTGGTCCGGCGTACGACCGGATCTCGCGGGTGCTCGGTGCCGCACTGCCGCTTGGCTGTGGTGACACCGCCACCGGTGACGGGCACACCGCGTTGTGGCTCGGTCCGGACGAGTGGCTGGTGGTGGCGCAGGAGGCCGCGCCGGCACACGAACCCCTCGTGGGCGCGTTGATTGCGGCACTCGGGACGGAGCGTGGAGCCGTCGTGGACGTGTCGGCCAACCGCACCACCTTGGAGCTGAGTGGCGAGCAGGCCCGGGCGGTGCTCGAGAAGGGATGTCCGGTGGACCTGCACCCGCGCGCCTTCACGCCGGGTCGTGCGGTCACGACCGTCGTCGGTCCGATCCCGGTGGTGCTGTGGCAGGTCGAGCCGACGAGGTACCGCTTGTTCCCGCGATCCTCCTTCGCCGACTACCTCGCGCGGTGGTTGCTCGACGCCATGAGCGAGTACGACGGACCGGCGGTCGTCTGATGGCGCTGAGCGCTTTCGACCTCTATTCCATCGGTATCGGACCGTCCTCGTCCCACACGGTCGGCCCCATGCGCGCGGCGCGACGCTTCGTCGACGGGCTGGTCACCGAAGAGCTCCTCGGTGAGGTCACTCGGATCAAGGTGCAGCTCTTCGGTTCTCTGGGCGCCACAGGTCACGGGCACGGTTCGGCGAAGGCAGTCATGCTCGGGTTGGCGGGAGAGGACCCCGCGACCGTGGACACCGACACCGCGGATGACCGGGTCGCGCTCGCCGTGGAGCAGCAGGAGCTGCTCCTGGCCGGCAAGCACGCGGTGAGGTTCGTCCAGGACAAGGACCTGGTGCTGCACCGTCGCAAGTCGCTGCCTGCTCATCCCAATGGGATGACCTTCCACGCCTACCGCGGCGACGACGAGGTGCTGCGCGAACGCACCTACTACTCGGTCGGTGGCGGATTCGTCGTCGACGAAGAGGCGGTCGGAGTGGACCGGGTGGTGGTCGACAGCACCCCGCTGCGCTACCCGTTCACAACCGGGGGCGAGATGCTCGCGATCTGCAAGCGCGAAGGACTGCGCGTCAGCGACGTGATGATGGCCAACGAGCTGTCCTGGCGCACCGAGGACGAGGTGCGCGCAGGGATGCTGGAGCTCTGGCACGTGATGGTGAGGTGCGTGGAGACCGGTTGCGGCCGTGAAGGAGTGCTGCCCGGGGGCCTGAAGGTGCCGCGCCGGGCTCCGGGCCTGTTCCGTGACCTCACCGGTGGCGACGACGCCGCAGATCCGATGCGGATCATGGACTGGGTGAACCTGTTCGCCCTGGCAGTCAACGAGGAGAACGCCTCGGGTGGTCGCATCGTCACGGCACCGACGAACGGTGCCGCAGGCATCATCCCAGCGGTCCTGCACTACTACGTGCGGTTCGTCCCGGGGGCCGACGACGACGCGATCGTCAGGTTCCTCCTGACCGCCGCTGCCATCGGCATCCTGTTCAAGGAGAACGCGTCGATCTCGGGTGCCGAGGTCGGCTGCCAGGGCGAGGTCGGTTCGGCCTGCGCGATGGCCGCCGGCGCCCTGTGCGAGGTGACGGGGGGCACCCCGGAGCAGGTCGAGAATGCGGCCGAGATCGGCATCGAGCACAACCTGGGGCTGACCTGTGACCCGGTGGGGGGACTCGTCCAGATTCCGTGCATCGAGCGCAACGCCATCGCCTCGGTGAAGGCGATCAACGCCGCTCGGCTCGCCCGCAACGGTGACGGGTCGCACAAGGTCAGTCTCGACAAGGCCATCAAGACCATGCGCGACACCGGACGGGACATGTCGACGAAGTACAAGGAGACCGCGCGCGGCGGCCTCGCCGTCAACGTGATCGAGTGCTGAGAGCGGCTCGACGACCTCAGACGCGGATGCGGTGGCGGAGCTTCAGCGCCAGATGCAGCGGCAGTGCTCTCGGAGTGCCGGTGGGATCGCCCCCGAGCAGACCGAACGCGCGGTCCAACCGCCCGTAGAGCGACTGTCGCTGCAGGTGAAGCATCTCGGCGCAGCGTGTCTTGTTGCATCCCGCGTCAAAGTAGGCCTCGAGGGTGTCGAGCATGACGTCTTGGTCGGATCCGCCACCCGTCTGCAGCATGCCCAGCTGGGCCAGCACCAGCTGCCTGGTCTTGGCCGACACGTCCGGGTGCGTCAGCAGGTCGAAGGCCATCGTCAGCTGCGCGTCGACCAGGACGCTGTGCCCGTAGGCGTTGCGCTGCTCCACGCAGCCGAGGGCGGCGCTCATCGAGGTGCCGATCGCGCTCAGGGTCGACACCACGGGACCCACGGCGACCACGAGGTCCACGCCGTCACCCAGCCAGGCGCTCAGCGCACCCATCAGGTGCGCTCTCACCACAGAGGCCTGTTTGCGTGCGGGCAACGAGACGACCGCGTGGGCGTTGCCGTCCGCGAGGTGGAGCGCCACCGCGCCGTGCTTGCGCAGGACAGCGTCCAGTCCCGGCAGACCCGACGTGGTGGCAGGGCCGCGGATCACCAGGGCCAGGGTGGGGGCGCCGCTGGAGAATCCGACGATCTCGCCGAGGTGGAGCAGCCTCTCCAAGTGACGGTCCGCAGTCGCCGCCAGCAGTGCGAGCTCGCTGGCGGCGAGCTCACGGGGCGACGGTGAGTGCGTCCGCAGCAGGGCTAGACCGATTGCCTCGCACGCACGCTCGCCGACCACGGCGAGCAGCTCACGGTCGGCTCCCGCGTCGGGATAGAGGGCGAGCGTGGCCGTGTGGGTGCCCCGCAGGGTGACCCGAAAGCTCACCGAGGTGAGGCCTTGTGGGGTACCGCTGCTGGCCAGCAGGTCACCAGAGGTGTCGAAGACGGCAGCCGGGGCCAGTGCCCGCGCCTCCAGCGTCGTGAGCAGCTGTGCAAGACCGCCACCACTGGTCAGGACCTCCGAGAGCGCGTGCGTCAGCTCGGCGCCGTACTGCAGTCGGGAGACCGAGGCGTTGACCAGGTCACCGTTGAGGGCTTCGGTGACGCCGACGAACGGCACCACCCGGCACAGCTCGATGATGGGCACCCCGACGGCATCGGCCTCGGCGAGCATCGCGGACGGGATGGCGGGCAGGTGCGGTCCGGTCTCGATGGCGATCCCGGCCACCTCGCGCTCGGCGAGACCCCGCACATAGCGGCGCTGCTCGGTCTCCGAGGCGGTGCCCAGGAGCTCACCGCCGGTGAGGAGCAGCTCACCGCCCCGCAGCAGCGAGGCGATCTCCAGGACCTCACTGGAGTGCACCCACCGGACCCGACGAGACAGGCCCGCGGAACCGGCGCGCGTGACAGGCTTGCCGCGACGCAGACTGGGGTGGACGAGCACGTCCGCCATCGTCAACTTCATGACACAACGTCAGGTGAAAGGACTCTCATGCCTGACATTATGCATCTGGTGGTTGTGATCTGGCCCACTCAGGATGAGGCAAAGCCCGCTGCATCCACTGGAAGGTCGATCCATGACGCACGCACCTGAGCCCGAGGCCAACGTCCTCGTGGACGTCGAGCAACAGCTTCAGCCGATTCCCGAGTCCGCACGTGTCAACAGCGTCTCGGGACAGTTCTGGATCTGGTGCGGCGCGAACATCGCCCCCATCAACTGGGTCCTCGGCGCACTCGGCATCAACCTGGGCCTCGGGCTCTCCGACACCCTGATCGTCCTCGTCCTGGGCAACCTGATCGGCATGTCCCTCTTCGGGCTCTTCGTACTGATGGGACAGCGCACCGGTGTCACCGGTCTGGTGCTCTCCCGCGGTGCATTCGGGCGCCGGGGCAACTACCTGCCTGCCACGATCCAGGCCTCCTTGGCGATCGGCTGGTGCGCGGTCAACACCTGGATCGTCCTCGATCTGGTGATGGCCCTGTTCGGCAAGATCGGAATCGTCGACCCCGAGGCCGACAACTACGCCGCCAAGATCCTCGTCGCCGCTCTTTTGATGACGATCCAGGTCGCGATCTCATGGCTCGGCTACCGCGCGATCTCGGTCTTCGAGCGGTGGACCGTGCCCCCGACCATCGTGGTGCTCATCGTGATGTCGGTCGTGGCCTGGTTCTTCCTCGACATCGACTGGTCGTACGCCGGCCCTCCCGGCGCTGTTCTCTCCGGTGGTGAGCGACTCGCTGCGATGACGGCGATCATGACCGCCATCGGGATCGGCTGGGGCATCACCTGGTTCACCTACGCCGCCGACTACTCGCGGTTCGTCAGCGTCAAGATGCCCCGCCGCAAGCTCTACCTGGCCTCGACGCTGGGTCAGTTCCTCCCTGTCGTGTGGCTCGGTCTGCTCGGCGCCACCCTGGCCACCAAGAACGGTGACGTGGACCCCGGTCAGCTGATCGTGGATAACTTCGGTGTCCTGGCGATCCCGGTGCTGCTGCTGGTCCTGCACGGCCCGATCGCCACCAACATCTTGAACATCTACACCTTCTCGGTCGCCACCCAGGCACTCGACATCAAGCTGCCCCGCCGCACGCTCAGCATGATGACGGGTGTGCTCGCGATGGTCGTGGTGGTCTTCTTCATCTACCAGGAGAACTTCGCCACCGTGCTCGACACCTGGCTGATCGGGCTTGTCGCCTGGGTCGCCACCTGGGGCGGCATCATGCTGGTGCACTACTACCTGATCGAGAAGGGCAACGTGCAGATCGACCGCCTCTTCGACCCGGTGGGCACCAAGCGCCTCCCCGACGTCAACTGGGCCGGCTACATCGCCTTCGGCAGCGGGATCTTCGCCACCTGGCTGTTCATGTACGGCCTGACCCCGGTCCTGCAGGGCCCCATCGCGGTCGCGATGGGTGGGGTGGACCTGAGCTGGCTCGCGGGCGGGCTGACGAGCGCCGCGGTCTACGCGGTGCTGGGCCCGATCGTCGCTGCCCGGCACGCCACGAAGCACGGCGTCGCCGCCACGACCTCGACCGAGCCCGCCGTCGCCAAGGTGCACGCATGAGCTTCACCTGGCCCGCGGGCCGTCGCGCGGCAGCTGCGTTCACCTTCGACGTCGACGCCGAGTCCTGCGTGCTGGCTCATGACCCCGGCGCGTCCTCGCGGATGTCGCTGATGAGTCACCAGGCCTATGGACCCCGCGTCGGTGTCCCGCGGCTCCTGCAGCTCCTGGCTCGCCGGGGCGTGCGTGCGACCTTCTTCGTGCCGGGGTTCACCGCAGACACCTACCCCGACCTGGTCCGTCGCATCATCGACGAGGGTCACGAGATCGGTCACCACGGATACCTTCACGAACCCATGCAGGGGATCTCCTTGGCGACAGAGACCGAGTACCTCCACCGTGGCCTCGAGGCGCTCGACCGGGTCGGTGTCCGACCGGTCGGCTACCGGGCGCCGTGGTGGGAGATGAACTGGCACACGCCGCAGCTGTTGGCCGAGCACGGCTTCCTCTACGACTCCAGCCTGCTCAACGACGACGTCCCCTACCTGCTCGCAGCGGGGGAGGAGGCCATCGTGGAGATTCCGGTCGACTGGGCCCTCGACGACTGGGAGCAGTACGCCTTCTATCCGGGCTGGACCGGCAGCGGTGTGATCGAGAGCCCGGCCAAGGTGCACGAGATGTGGCTCCTGGAGGCACAGGCGCACGCCGCCAACGGCAGCTGCTTCGTGCTCACCAACCATCCGTTCATCAGTGGGCGGCCGTCGAAGGCGCATGCGCTGGAGCGACTCATCGAGGACGTGCAGCAGCTCGACGGCGTCTGGGTGGCCACCTTGGAGGAGATCGCCCGGCACACGGAGACCGTGCTGAGTGAGATCACGGAGGTGCCGAGGATCGAGGCGCCGATCCCGTCGCACGCCACCAGGAGGGCTCCGGTCCCCGCGGGCGCGAGCGCGTAGCGGTTCACCGGGACCGGGTCCGCTGCTTCTGGCAGGAAGTAGCGGACACCAGCCCAGGTCGGGGACCGACCTCGCCCCCCACCCGCATAAGTGCGCTCTCAGGGTCTCTCACGCTCTGCACAGGTGCTTCTCGCGAGGGTGGTCGCAGACGGTCGCACCAGGTGGCCGCTTGTGAAGGGAAACGATCATGCGGAACCTCAAGCGCAACGTCGCCGTTGTCGGCGCCAGCGCGATCATCGCGGCACTCGGGCTCGGAGGGGTGATGACGGCGCAGGCGAGCAATGTCCCTGCCCCGTCGCGCACCAGCCAGGTACACACGGACACTGCGGCGGAGAGCCCCGAGGCGAACGACGGACCCGACGTGGGGCCGGACGCCAACCCGAACGAGCCCGGGCACCAGGACGCGAACCAGAAGGATGAGGCGGCCGGAGAGAGCGACTCTGCCAAGGACGACGGACCCAACGTGGGGCCGGACGCCAACGCCAACGAGCCCGGGCACCAGGACGCCGACGAGTCGGGTGACGCTGCCGGCAAGTAGCTGCCTCAGACAGGGGAGGCGACCGGGAGCGATATCCCGAACGTGGTGAAGTCGCTGTCCTTCACGAGGATCACGTCGCCACCCAGGTCGCGGGCGGTCTCGCGGGCGAACCAGAGTCCGAGTCCGCCCGCGACCGTCGCGTCTCGACTGCTGACCCAGGCATCGAAGATGTGCGGCGCCAGGTCGGGGGCGATGAGCTCGCCGGTGTTGGAGATCGAGACGAGCAGCGTGGATCCTGAGTTGCCGTCCAGCCGTACGTCGATGTCGATCGAACCGCCAGCGGGTGTGTGCCGAACGGCGTTGTCGAGGATGGGATCGACGATCTCTGCGAGTTCCGCGCACCGCATCTGCGGGGTGATCTGTTCGGCCACGCGCAGGTTCAAGGTCACCGTGGCGAGGCTGGCCTGGCGGTGCCACCGACTGCTGGTCTCACCGAGAACGTGCAGGACTGGTGCCGGCGCTCGGCTGTGGGCGCGGCTCCGGGCGAGCATGCGATCGACGATGTGGGTCAGCTGGTCGGCATCCTTGACGACGCGTTCGAGGGCGGTCGTGAGCTCCGCGGGGTCGGATTCACGCAACGCCAGCTCGGCCTCCGCGCGCAGGGTCGCGATCGGCGTACGTAGCCGGTGGCCGGCATCGGCTGCGAACGCGAGCTCGGTGGCGTGACTGTGGTGGAGCCTGGCGAGCATCCGGTTCAGTGCCTCCACGAGCCGGGCGAGCTCATCGTCGTGGAGGGGCACGCTCAGCCCGGCCGCCAGATCCTGGGGGCGCACGGCCTCGGCACTCTCGGTCAGACGGGTGACGCTGCTCAGGGCACGGCCGGTCAAGAGCCAGGCGAGTGCGGCCATTGCGACGACCACGGCGGTCAGGCCGACGAGGAGAAGCCAGAGGAGGTCGGACGTCGCGGTGTTGAACCCCTCCGCATCCGTGGCGACCACCAAGGCGCCCGTGCCGGCTGGGAGGTCACCTGACGCGGTCATCCGCAGTGGCACTGCGAGCACAGCCAGATCCACATCGGGTCGTTGCAGGGAGAACCGTGCCTCGAGGCTCCCGTTCGCCGACTTGACCCTCGAGAGGCCGACCAGCGGGGGCAGGCCGGCGAGTGAGGGGCTGCTGTCGCGAGGTTGGCCGTCGGGTCCTAGGACTTGGACGAGGTCGGTCTTCGGGCTGCCGGCATCCTGACGGATCGAGCCGTCAGTGGCGACCTCGTCTCGCGCCAGCTCCATTCGGCCCTGCAGAGCAGCGCTGATGGCCTGAGTCTCGGCGTGGTGCACCCGCCAGGTGGCGATCGCGCCGAACAGGACAGCGAAGACGAGACCGACCAGGACGGCACCCAGGACGAGTCGGTTGCGCAGCGACGCCGGGGCGAGGTTCACCGAACGGTCCCCAGCCGGTAGCCCACGCCTCGGACGGTCTGGATCAGCTCGGGGCATCCTGCCTGGGCCATGCGCGTGCGCAGGTAGCCGACGTAGACGTCGACGACGTTGGAGGTGCCGTCGTAGGCGTACTCCCAGACGTGGTCGAGGATCTCACTGCGCCGGAGCACGTCACCGGGTCGACGCATGAAGTAGTCGAGGAGGGCGAACTCGCGAGGAGAGAGGTCGAGCACGCGGTCTTGCCAGCGCACCAGGTGCTCCGCCGGGTCGAGGACGAGGTCGCCGTGTCTCAACCCGACTGGTCGCTCGGTCTCTCCGCGGCGTAGCAGTGCGCGCAGCCGCGCTGCCAGCTCCCCGAACGCGAACGGCTTGCCGAGGTAGTCGTCGGCTCCGCAATCCAGCCCGGCGATCCGGTCACCCACTCCGGTGCGGGCCGTGAGCATCAGCACGGGCGTCCAGTAGCCGTGGGTGCGAAACCAGCTGCACCAGTCCAAGCCGGACTCGGGCCCTGGCAGACCGACGTCGCACACGATGGCGTCGTACGGCGTGCTCTCGACCGCGTGCCGGGCATCCAGCGCGTTGACGACCAGGTCCACGGCCCAGCCCTCCTGGGTGAGTCCCCGGCGCAGCAGCCCGCCCATGCGCAGGTCGTCCTCGATCACGAGCAGCTTCATCGACGGCCCTCCAGTGCCGAGGCTAGTGCCTGCCGGCGGCGCCATCGTCGCTGTCGGTTCACAGATCGCGCAGCTCACTGGGACCTGCGCGGGCCACCAGTCGGCCGGCGCCGGCCACCACGAGCACCGTGACGCCGGCAACGAGGGCGACCAGGAACGTCAGGTAGCCCCACGGAACGGTGGCCGAGGCCGGTGCGGGGTCGAAGATCCCGGTGAGCACCTTGACCAGGAGGTAGGCGATGACGGTGCCGATCGCTGCGCCTCCCACCACTCCGGCGACCACCATGGCTCGCGCCTCAGTGGCCAGGAACCTGCCGCGCTGGCGAGCGGTGGCCCCCAACGCTGCCAACAGCACGAGTGCCCGGCGGCGCTCGACGATGCCACCCAGGAGTGCGAGGCCCGAGCAGGCGAGAGCCAGCAGCACGCCGAACCCCAGCTCGAGTCGGGAGAGCCCGGACAGGTCGGTGCCGGCCAACCCAGCGGCACTGGTGACTCCGGCTCCGGCGGTGGAGATGTCCTGCACCCGAGCCCCCGAGGTCGTCGAGAGCTGCGAGCGCAGCGCCTTCGCGGTCGCACCGGGTGTGCTGGAAGAGGCCAGGAACGTGCCTACCGCATCAGAACCGGTCTGTTGGGTCACGTAGTCGGCGTTGGCCACGATGAAGCTGTCCTTGGGTGCGGTGGGCCACTCGGTGACCTGTCCCACCACGTGGAAGTCGACAGGTCGGTAGGCGTGGTCGGCGCCGGTCTGCAGCCGGATCCGGATCAGGTCCCCGTTGTGGAGCTGGTAGTCGTGCAGGGTCTCGGCGGAGAGGAGGACTCCGTCCGGGGTGCTCTGCAGGTCCGCCAGGGTCTTGGCGATGGTCGAGCCGGGTACGAACGCGTCCTGGAGTGGACCCACCCGGGCGAAGGTCTTGGCCTGGACCCCGTAAAGGTCCTGCAGGTCCGGACCGACGTACCCGAAACGGTGCTGTAGCGGTTCGACGGCGGTGACGCCCGGTGCCTTGGCGATGGCGGTGGCCGTTTGAGGTCCTACCGCGGATCCTGGTGGCTCCACCACGGCGACATCGCTGCCGACGGTGAGAGCCACGTCGAGCCGAGCCTGGGCGTCATAGGTGGAGGTGAAGATTGCGGTCGATACAGCCAGGCCGAGGGCCACTGCGAGACCTGCCGCGCCCCGGGCGATCACCCGACGACGCTGCCGCAAGGCCGCGGCCTCCAGCTCGGGAGCCGTGCCCGCTCCGCCCCGGGTCCAACGTCCTGTACGTCGGCCGGTGATCCACGCGGTGATCCGCCACACCAGCAGTGCAAGTCCTGGCCACGCGAGCGCCGGCCCGGCGAGGGCGGCGTAGTTCACCTGGGTCTGGGGGATGCCCTCTGGTGCGAGCACGACCTGGTAGCCGCTCCTCGCGGTGAGGGCGAAGGAGATCGCCGCGCCCGCGAGCAGGAGGAAGTCGAGGCCGGCCTTGAGTGGCCACGGGGTGCCGTTGCGTTCACCCCGCGAGGCCTCCGCGGCGACTCCGCTGCGTTCGCGGCCCAGGGCGAGCCTCAGCACCGAACCGGCTTGGGTCGCGAGTGCCAGCAGCAGACCGCTGAGGACTGCCGCGATGGTCCACCCCAGCGAGAGCGGGGTCCCGGACGGCAGCGCAAGGCCGATGGCAAGCAGGGCCAATGGGATTCCCAGCAGGGCTCCGATGACGGCCACGGCGAGGGACTCGCCGGCCACGATGCGCACCACCTGCCACACGGAGGCCCCACGTAGACGCAGCAGGGCGATCTCACGTCGCCGCCTGTCGGTGCGCAGGGCCACCACCAGGGCGGCGACCACCGCCGCCAGGGCAAGCCCAGGAAGGCCGAGGAGGAGGAAGAGCAGGTTGGCGTAGTTGGCATCTTCGCCGGCGTGGGTCAGCGCTGTCCCCAGGTTGTCGCCGACGAGGGCGCCTCCGGCCACGGCGGCCTGAAAGTTGTTGGCGCGACCCTGAACGGCGATCGCAGCGGTCTGAGGATCTGCTGGGAGCCGGTCGTGGGCGAAGCCCACGTGCAGCTGGTGAACGACTGTGGTGTTGGCGATGACGGAGCGAAACACCGCTGGTGGCACCAGGACCACGTTGTCCGGGGGTGCGCTGACACCAGCACCCGGTGCGAGTCCGACGACCTGGAAGAAGGAGTCCTCCGCTGGCATGTCAACGATCCCGTCGACGGTGAGGGGATGAGGTCCGGACGCGGTTCGCACGGTGATCTGACCACCTGGCGCGGCGGCAAGGTTGGCTGCGGTCTGTTGGAAGAGCATGGACCCGGTGCTGGCTCCGAGGAGGTGGCGCAGCTCGCCGGGGAACGTCTTGGCGTATGCCGGCGAGATGGAGACCACGTAGGCCTCACCGGTGCTGCGGGAGCCCTGCGCTCCCTTCGAGGTCAGTGCCTTGACGTGGGCGAAGTCCACGCCCTCGACGGCCCTCACCTCAGGAAGCGCGCGTACGTCCTTGGTCACCTTGGCGAGATTTCCTTGCGGTGTCAGCTGCACCTGCCAGTCCACCGGAACCGAGGCTGCGGCACGAACGGTCAGCGCAGCGTGGCTCGAGGTGACGAACGATCCGAGCGAGGCGACGAAGGCAATCGTCAGCGCGATGCTCACTGCGGCGACGAACAGTTCCATAGGTCGTCGCCGGGTGAGTCCGGTCAGCCATCGGGTGGTCCTCATCGTGCCCTCACGCTCTGCTGGATGGTGCCGTCGACGACGGCAAGCTGCTGGTCGAACATCTCGGCCAGCTCGGGGTCGTGGGTGGCCAACACCAGTGCCCCACCGGTGGCAGCGACGCCTTCGCGTAGCGCCAAGGCGGCCTCGTTGGCATGGGCGCGGTCCAGGGCTCCAGTCGGCTCGTCGGCGAGGACCAGTCGATGGCCACCCGCGAGAGCGCGTGCGATCGCCACTCTTTGTTGCTGTCCACCGGAGAGCTGGGCGGGCATGGCCTCGGTGAGGTCAATCGCGCCAACGAGGGTCAGCGCGGCCAGAGAGTCCTCGCGCGCTGGTTCCAGGCCGACCCCACGGAGTCGGAGCGGAAGGGTGACGTTCTGCAATGCCGTGAGCTCGGGCATCAGGGACGGTGCCTGGAAGACCATGCCGATCTCGCCGCGTCGATGTGCGCGGTCGGCGGCGAGCCCCGGCCACGTCACGGTGCCGTCGGAAGGCGCGAGCAGTCCGGCCAGGATCAGCAGCAGAGTGGTCTTCCCGCTGCCCGAGCGGCCGGTCAGCGCGAGGTGCGCCCCTGCGGGGACGTCGAGGTCGATGTTGCGCAGGATCGTCGTCCCGCCGTACTGCAACCCCATCGAACGGGTGGAGACAAGACTTCTCACTTCGTCGGCCCTCATCTGATCCGTCCGTCCACCAACTCGATCGTCCGGTCGGCGGCGGCGGCCACTCCGGGAGAATGGGTGACCAGCAACGTGGCCCCGTCCGCAGGCTGTAGCGACCGGATCAGTCGCAGCAGGGAGGCCTCCTCGGCAGTGCTCACCTCGGCTGTCGGCTCGTCGGCGAGCAGGACCCGGGGTCGTCCGGCCAGCGCGACAGCCAGGTTGGCACGCGCCGTCTCACCTCCGGACAGGGTCGATGGTCGCGAGCGGGCCCGGTCGGAGAGATCGACACTTGCCAGCAACGAGAACAGCTCGCTCGTCGAGGCCCTGTGCGCGCGGAACGACACGGCGAGCCGCAGGTTCTCGAGCACGTCGAGATGTTCGACCAGGCCGCTGGCCTGGGTGAGTACGCCGATCAGCTCACCGCGCATGCGGGCCTGGGTCGATGCCGTTTCGTGGCTGAGCTGACGGCCCGCGATCCGGACAGAACCACCGTCAGGGTCGTCCAGGCCAGCCAGCATGTTGAGCAGAGTGGACTTGCCCGACCCTGACGGGCCGACCACGGCAACGACCTCGCCGGGAAAGAGAGTCACGGAGACGTCGCGCAGAGCAGCCACCTCCTCGCCTCCGCGACGGAAGAAGCGGTGCAGGCCCTGGGCGTCGAGGACCGGCCCGAGGGTGGATGCGCCCGGTTGGGGCTGGTCGAGCAAGGAGGCCCTCATCGAAGGATCAGGCTCTGCGACATCGTGCGGTAGGCGTCGACGTTGTCTGCACCGACCGGCCCGTAGAGATCCATCCTGACGAGTCGCCCGGCGCTGAAGACGGCGTACTCCTCGACCTCGTCGCGGAAGACCTTGCCGGTCACCGGGTCGGGCTCGGAATTGCGTCGGAAGACGATGTGGACGCCCTTGCCCCCGGGAAGGGTCACGGTCGAGACATCGCGCAGCGCGAAGGCAGGGACCGACTTCTGCAGCCTCGGGATCTCGTTCTGCCGGGCGCTGGCGACGGTGGGGGCCTGGGTGGCCGGCACGCTGTCGACGTTCACCCCGTTGAGCTTGTCGGTGAACTGCACCTTGGTCCCGCCACCGGTGCGCGCCCAGCCCTCCGGGTGGGTGAATGCGTAGCCACCTGCGTTGTTGGCGTACTTGACGAAGGCGAGATTGTCGGGGATGTCGCCGGGTGGGTTCTTCTCCACGGGGACCGGCGCGACGGTCGGTGCAGTGGAGGTGCCCGGGGCAGCCGTGGAACTGCTGCTGGAGGGAGTGGAGCTGGACGGGGCACTCGCCGTGGGGCTGGAGCCCCCACAGGCCGTCGCCGCTGCGACGAGGAGCACCGAGACAGCGACGAGGGGTCCACGAGCGGACACTTTGGATGTTGGGATCTTCATGTCCCCAGCGTCGTGTGCAGATGATGAGACCACGGTGAGAGCCGACACACCTCCGCGAAAGCTCAGCTGACGGTGTCGGCCAGGGGGATGGTGATGACGATCCGAACCCCGGGTCGAGCATCCTCGATGCTCAGGCTCCCGTCATGGAGTCTGACGACCTCGTCGACGATCGCCAGGCCGAGCCCGACCCCGCCCGTGGCGCGGGCGCGGGCATCATCCAAGCGGGTGAACCGCTCACGCACGCGGTGCCGATCTGCCTCGGGGATGCCGGGCCCGTCATCCTCGACGACGAGCACGGCATCCGAATCACTGGTACGCAGCGAGACGGTGATCCCAGTTGCTGCGTAGCGTGCCGCGTTGTCGAGGACGTTGCGCACCGCACGCGCCAGCTGGCCGCTGTCCCCTCTGACCTGTCCGGCCGAGACCGCAGACGGGTCCAGAGTGACGACGGCGTTCTGACGCACCAGGGTGATCTCGTGCAGCACGATCTCGTCCAGGTCGAGGCGCTCTCGGCGATGTCGTGGCTCGGCGTCGATCCGCGCCAGGGCGAGCAGGTCATCGACCAGCCTGGTCAACCGAACCGTCTCCACCGACAGTGTGCTGGCGGTGCCTTTCCCGCTCATATGGTCAGCGACCTCGGTCATGGACCGGATTGCTGTGACGGGGCTGCGCAGCTCGTGGGCAGCGTCTGCGACGAACTGACGCTGTCGGGTCAATGCCTGGTCGAGGCGCCCGAGCAGGTCATTGAGAGTGGTACCCAGTGCCTGCAGCTCATCTCCGGTGCCGGGAACCTCGAGCCGCCGGTGGAGGTCCGTGAGCGAGATGTCGTCGGCTTGGAGGCGAAGGATCTCGACGGGTCTCAGAGCGCGTCCGGCGAAGATCCACGTCAGGCCGGCGAACAGCAGTGTGAGGAGCGGGACCCCGAGGGCGAGTGTGCCGGCGAGCTCGGCAGTGCTCTGCTCGACCTCCGCGAGCGGAAGTGCCACGTAGACGACATGGCCTTGGTCCGCCGTGGACACGGCTGCCACGCGGTAGCTCGCGCCGTCGAGGGCCGAAACCGCAACCGTGGTGGCCTCGGGAGGCCCTCCCGCTGGTGTCACCGCCACCCGGAAGGCGAGCGGTTCGCCGTCGATGGCCGGTGAGGAGTCGACGACGCGGTTCGACCGGTCAGTGATCTGCACCAGCGAGACGCCAGCAGATGTCGGGATGCGAGGTGGTCGCCCTTGCAACGACGTGGACGCGAGGTCCGTGGCTTCGCGACGCAGAGCCGAGTCGGTGCTGGTGCGCAGGGCACTGTCCACTCTCCAGACGAGCACGGCGGCTGCTGCGGCAAGCATCAGCAGGATGACCACGGAGGCGGCCGCGGTGAGCCGCGATCTGAGTGACCAGCGGCCAGGACTGATGCGCATGCTCAGACCTCGTCGCGGCTCAGGCGATACCCGACGCCTCGGACGGTGCCGATCGAGTGGCGGCCGAAGGGTGCGTCGACCTTGCGACGTAGATAGCCGATGTAGACCTCGACGATATTGGAGTCGCCGTCGAAGTTCTCGTCCCAGACGTTGGCGAGGATCCTGGTCTTGGTCATCACCTCGTCGGGGTGGGTGGCGAGGAACTCGAGCACGGCGAACTCCTTCGGGGTCAAAGCGATGGCAGTCCCGTTCCGGGTGCACGTCCTGGCCGCTGGGTCGATGACCAGGTCGCCGGTGATCAGCAGGGCCGGCCGCGGGCGTACACCTCGGCGAACGAGCGCGCGCACCCTGGCCAACAGCACGACGAAGCTGAACGGCTTCACCAGGTAGTCGTCGGCCCCGAGGTCCAACGCGTCGGCCACGTCGTACTCGCCATCCTTGGCGGTCAACATCAAGATCGGTGCCCAGACCTGCGCGGCGCGGGTGCGCTTCAAGACCTCGTAGCCGGACAGCCCGGGAAGCATGACGTCGAGGACGATGACGTCGTACGGCGTGCTCGTCGCCTTCCACAGGCCGTCGACACCGTCCAGGGCCACGTCGACCGCCATCCCCTCGGCACCAAGACCACGCTTGAGGGCCTCGAGGATCGCAGGCTCGTCATCGATCACCAGCACTCGCGTCAAACCGTGCTCCGCTCTGCTCACCAGGGTTTCCTTGGGAGCCGACCGTAGGCCCGGCCAGATGAAAGGACGATGAGAAGCGAGCAGGTTCGAGGCAGTGGGGGCTAGCCGGGCTGGGTGCTTCGGCGTCGTCGGCGGTCGATGAGGAACGCGGTACCGCCGACCACCACGAGCACGACCAGGGCTGCGAGCATCACCTGCCGGATCTCCAGGCCGTCGCCATGGGCCTCGCTCGAGCGCTCGACGGCGTAGCCGATCAGCAGGACGAGCATGGCGGACAACGCGGCGCTGGCAATGCCCAGACCACCGGCGATGTCGACGGCAACGCGCCCGGACAGGACCATGCCGGCGACCAGGAGCGCCAGCGGGAGTCCGTCGTCGAGGATCGGACTGACGTTGGGGGTCCACTGGAAGAACCCGGCGACCGTGACCGAGACGATCGCGCTGGTCACCATGAGTCCGACGATCGTGGCTGTGCCGACCACGATGTCGGCGAAGACTGAGCGGTGCTGGTGAGCGGTGGCCGTGGCAGTGGTGGACCTCATCGGGGGCTCCCTACGGTGTCGAAGAAGAAGGCAAGGTAGCCGGCGGTGATGCGCTGGATGTCTTGGAAGTGTCCGAAGGTGCCTCGCACGCGTCCGCTGACGGAGGTGGGGTCGCTGGGCAGCGGCTGGGCGGTGTTCACGACCAGGCGGGCCGCGCGGTGGGCGCACTCGTCGACCCAGCCTCGCGTGTGGGCGCTGCTCCACTCCGGGCCGCCATGTGCTCGCCTGGTGCGGAAATCGCTCTGGTAGACGCCGTTGCCATCCACGGCAAGAGAGGACTGAGCCAGCATCATCATGTCTTCATAGGCGCGGTGGTTGGGCACGAGGAACACCTCGTGGGGTGGAGTGCAGGCGTCCTGGACGAGGTGTGCGGCGGCTCCGAGCCGGTACATCGCCTCTGCGCGATCGCCGGCCGCCCAGGCCTGCGTCGCCTTGTCGAACTGCTGCTGAGCCCAGGTGGCCGCGGAGGTGCCGGTGACGAGGCCCTTGCCCGAGTGGGTCCACCAGTTGAAGAAGTGGTCAGGCATCTCGGGCTTCTTCAACACGCGGTCGGCGTCGCGCGAACCGAGCTGGAGTCGCCACAGATAGGGCTCGTGGTTGCTCGTCCCTGGACGAAGCGGTGCGGTGGGGTCTGGTGAGGCAAGGAAGTCCGCGACTGCGGTGCGACCGTCCCCTCGCAGGATCACGGCGCCCTGCTGGAGAAAGAACGCATGGGTGTCGAGAGCGACCACGACGCCGTTGCCGGCCACCATTCGCGGATCTGTGGCGCTCGGCTCACCGACCGTCCACGCTCCGGCGCCAGCGACGGAGGACCCCAGTCCCACGACCCCGATCAGCAGAGCCGAGGACAGCGCGATCACGCGGTGACCCGACAAGACAGCCGCCGCCACTGCTGCTCCGCCAGCGAGCCCGACAGGGACTACAAGGTCGAGGGGGATGACGAGCAGGCCGGCGCTCAGCAGCGACGCGGGCCACGGTCCGAGCACCCCGATCACCACGGCGCCGACCTCGGAGCCGGTCAGCCGCCGGGCCGAGGCCCAGCTGGCCGCGCCGACGCAGCCTGCCATCAGCAGGGTGACCATCCAGGTCTCTGCGAGAACGGGCAAGGTGGCGACGTACTGCATCGCAACGGTCAGCCCTGCAGCGGAGGCCAGTGCAGTGACAAAACTCGACCGCGAGGCCATGGCCAGCTCCCTTGCCGTTGTGGTCGGCTCTCGGGACTCTAGTCCGGCCGGGTCTTGGGTTCCTGCACCGTGTACTGGTCGACGACACCGCTGACGACCACCAGGAGGGATCCGCTTCGTTGCTGTCAACAAGAGCCGGGCAAGACGCGCACCACAGCTCGTGACAGCAGAGGGTTCAGCAACCAGACCAGGCTGAGCCAAGCCAGGGCGACGAGGCCGGAGGCCAGCACGTCCGTGGCCCAGTGGTAGCCGAGATAGACACGGCTGAGGGCCACCCCGGCCACCATCACGGCGTCGAAGGTCACCAGAGCCATCCTTGTCCTGGTTTTTGCTCCCGCCCAGAGCAGGGAGGTGGCCAGGACCAGCAGGACCGCCGAGTTCAAGGTGTGCCCCGAGGGGAACGCGTACGTTGCGTCCACCGCGCCAAGCCGGTCGAGTGCCGGTGGCCGGGCTCGGGCCACCAAGAGCTTGACGATCACGGTGAGCGCGACTGAGCCAGCCATGCCGAAAGCGAACGTGGCCGCCCGCGTGCGGTGCCCACGGACGACCAGTACGACCAGCAGCACAAGTGCGAGCCCGCCTACAACGACTTCACTGCCTGCGAACGTGAAGCCGTGTGCCAAGGCTGTGAGCAGGGGTGTGCGGATCCCGACGACATCAGCGGCCACGATCGGATCGAGTCGGCTCGGCCCCGCCTGCGTCTCGGCAGCCTCGGCAAGGCCCGTCACTGCCGCGGCGGCCGCCGCGCTCGCCGTGAGCAGGACGGCGCTGGTCCGCAGGCGGGGCGAGACGCGAGCGGCCTCGGCGGTTGGCGCTGGGCGCAGCGCGTTGAAAGCGGTCACCTCGAGGCCGCAGCGACAACAGGCTTGTGCACGGGGAGCTCGTGGTGCCTGAGCTCACGCCAGCGCCATGTCAGGACCCGAAGCATCGCCTCCTTGACGATGGAACGGGTCATCTTGGACTCGCCGACCGTGCGATCGGTGAAGGTGATCGGAACCTCCACGATCCGCAGGCCGAGCCGGCTGGCCCTCCAGGTGTTCTCGATCTGGAAGCAATAGCCGTTCGACTCCGATTGCGTCGCTCCGATCTGTTCCAGGGCCGAACGACGAAAGGCCTTGTACCCGGCGGTGGAGTCGTGCACCGGCATCCCCAGAACGAGCCGGACGTAGAGGTTGCCAGCTCTGGAGATCGCGCGGCGGCTCCAGGACCAGTCGCGGATGCCCCCGCCACGTACGTAGCGCGAGCCGATTGCCATCTCGGCATTGTCGAGAGCGGCGACCAGGGCAGGGAGCCGGTCAGGTGGATGCGACAGGTCGGCGTCCATCTGCACGATCACGTCGTACCCGGCAGGCAGCGCCCAGGCGAAGCCAGCGCGATAGGCGGCGCCGAGTCCGTCCTTGGTGAGCCGGTTCAGCAGGTGGATCCGCGCACCGAACTGTGCGTGTGCTGCGACGAGCCGCGCAGTGCCGTCCGGGCTGCTGTCGTCCACGACCAGCACGTCCGCGTCCTGCGCGTGGGTCAGGACGGCGTCGAGGAGGTCGACGATGCCTTCGGCCTCGTTGTAGGTGGGGACGATCACGATGGTCTTCATGGGGTTCCTCAGGGCCGGTGCGGCGAACGGTGCGATGCACTTGATGTCCTCAAGGCTCACCTCGCACGCCTGTCGAGAACCTGACTGGCCGAGGGCCTGCTGTCAGGTGGCGTGCAGGTAGGCCGAGGAAGGTGGGAGAAGACCACCTCAGAAGCCGTCGGTGCCTCCCACCGACCCAAGCCAGGAGACAGCAATGACACCCAGTCGACCGCTACCCCGCGTGCTCGTGATCATTGAGCGCGCTGGCGCCACCCCCGCCGTGCTCGCTGCACTGGAGAAGCGGGCCGACCAGGGACCGATGCAGGTGCGACTCGTGGTTCCCAACCCGGCCACTGCCGAGTTGCACCTCCTGCACCCAGAACGCCACGACAAGGCCGCCGAGGCGGAGGCCGTGCTCCGCGAGTCCCTTCCTGCGCTCGAGGCAGCGGCCGGCGGGCACGTGATCGGATCCGTGTCCGTGCGCCACGACCCGATGGACACCGTCGAAGAGGTGCTGTTCAGCGAGCCGGTCGACGAGATCATCGTCGCAGTCGCGCCACACGGCGTTGCTCGGTGGCTGCACCAGGATCTCGCCCACCGACTCGAGCACTTCAAGCTCCCGCTAACCGTCGTCGAGAGCTAGCACCTTCGGCACCGATTCGGTCAAGGCGCGACACTGGCGGTATGACCCACTCCAGAGCAGCACGCGAGGACCGCCAACAAGGTCTCAGCCGCCTCGGTGTCACGGCGCTGGTCCTGCTGGTCCTCGCCGGCTGCGGCGACGGGAGAAGCGCTGCGTCCTCGCGGCAGCACAGCTCCGAGCGCGAATACAGGGTCGCCGCAGACCAGAACGCCACGGCCCAGCAGATCATCGACGCAGGCGGTCCGGTGCGGGTCGCCGCTTCCGCGGATCGCACGCTGGTGGCCTGGCGCGCCGAGTCCGACGACGACGAGGGTCCGCAGCAGGCGGCGTGGAGGTTGTACGACGAGCGCGGCGGCCGGATCGCCGAGGGCACGCTCGGCCAGGTCAGGGAGCAGAGTGCCATTCCCACGCTCACGGCCGTCGCGGACGGATTCCTGATCGACAACTACGCCGGCCATCGGTTGCGCCACGTTGCGGTTGACGGGGCGATCAGCAACGTCACCATCTCGCGGGGGGTCAGACCGACGCAGTCAGGCGACGTGCTCGTCGAGAGCCAAGGAGGCGAACGTCTCCGGTTCTACCACCCGGCCGACCAGACGGCGTACAGCCTCCCGAAGCTGCCTTTCGGCAACCCCCAAGGCAAGGTGCTCGATGGGCGCGGACGGCTCTGGGTCCTTCTCGTCTGGTCGAAGCGCGAGGCCAAGGTGGCCAGCGCAGCAGGTGGGGCTGGCCCCTGGCAGCGCACCACGGTGCCGTTGCAGGAGGGCGGTCTGCCGACGGGCATCCACGCCGCTGCAGGTGGTGTCTTCGTGCCGACAGCTCATGGCAAGGGCATGTACCCGCGCATCGACGGACTCTGGCAGCACTCGACCAACGGCACGCCGAGCGATCCGTGGTCGAGACTCCCGATAACGGGCGTGAACCTCGAAAAGACGTTGCAACCCCTCGTGGAGGCGCTGCCCGACGGCCGTCTCGTGCTGATCGGCGAGAGTGGTGTCGTGTGGGTACAGGGCGCTGACGGCACCTTCATCCGCGCCACCGTGCCAGGGCAAGGCGTCAACGGACTGCCGGAGGTTGCCGGATCCCGTCTGTTCCTCTCCTTCACGCGCGACCATCAGCTCTACGTCAGCGACAATGACGGGCAGAGCTGGCGTGTCTTCGCCCGCTGACGACGCGGCTGCGTGCCACCAGCGCTGAGCCACTGCAAACCCGCTACGCCGCAGCCGTACGCCGTCGCTACGATCGTGAGGTCGTCCGTTCGCCGAACCCTGCTTCACAAACCCAGATCCACAAGCCCAGATCCACGAATCCCAGGAGTCAGCCTCGTGCCCGATCTCAACGTCGTCCTCGTCCACGCCGACGCGCGCGAGGATCGGACCGTGGCGACGGGCACCAAGGCCTGGGAGCTGTTCTCCGAGAACACCGACGTGATCGCGGCCAGGGTGGCCGGCACCCTGCGTGACCTCGCCCACGAGCTCGCTGACGGCGACGAGATCGAGCCGGTTGCGATCGACACCTCTGACGGCCGCGACATCTTGCGTCACTCGACCGCCCACGTGATGGCCCAGGCCGTGCAGGAGCTCTTCCCCGACGCCAAGCTCGGGATCGGCCCGCCGATCGAGAACGGCTTCTACTACGACTTCGACGTGGAGACCCCGTTCGTCCCCGAGGACCTCGAGAAGATCGAGACCCGGATGCGCAAGATCGTCAAGGAGAACCAGCGCTTCTCCCGGCGCCCGCTCTCCGATGACGAGGCGCGCGAGGAGCTGTCCGGGGAGCCCTACAAGCTCGAGCTGATCGGGCTCAAGGGCTCAGCTGGTGACGCAGCCCAAGAAGTGGCTCACGAGATTGCGGAGGGTGCGAGCGTCGAGGTCGGTGCCGGTGAGCTGACCATCTACGACAACCTCAACCGCAACGGCGAGGTCGCTTGGAAGGACCTCTGCCGCGGCCCGCACCTGCCCACCACCAAGCGGATCCCCGCGTTCAAGCTGATGCGATCGGCCGCGGCGTACTGGCGTGGCAACGAGAAGAACAAGCAGCTTCAGCGCATCTACGGCACCGCCTGGGAGACCAAGGAGGCGCTGGAGGAGCACCTCCATCGCATCGAGGAGGCCGAGCGCCGCGACCACCGCAAGCTCGGACGCGAGCTCGACCTGTTCAGCTTTCCCGACGAGATCGGCTCCGGGCTCCCGGTCTTCCACCCCAAGGGCGGAGTGATCAAGCGGGAGATGGAGGACTACGTCCGCGCCCGCCACATCGAGGAGGGCTTCGACTACGTCGGCACCCCGCACATCGCCAAGGAGGGGCTCTTCCACACCTCCGGGCACCTGCCCTACTACGGCGACGCCATGTTTCCGGCCATTGACGTCGACGGCATGGACTACCGCCTGAAGTCGATGAACTGCCCGATGCACAACCTGATCTACCGCTCCCGGCAGCGCTCCTACCGCGAGCTGCCCCTTCGGCTCTTCGAGTTCGGAAGCGTCTACCGCCACGAGAAGTCCGGTGTGGTCCACGGGCTCACCCGGGTGCGCGGGTTCGCCCAGGACGACTCGCACTCCTACGTCACTGCCGAGCAGGCGCCCGCCGAGATCCGTCACCTTCTCGACTTCGTGCTCGGGCTGCTGCGTGACTTCGGGCTCGACGACTTCTATCTCGAGCTCTCGACCCGCGACGCGACCAAGGACAAGTTCATCGGCTCCGATGAGGACTGGGCGGTCGCGACCAAGGTGCTCGAGGACGTCTGCCTCGAAACCGGTCTCGAGCTGGTCCCTGACCCGGGCGGTGCAGCGTTCTACGGCCCGAAGGTCTCGGTGCAGGCGCGCGATGCGATCGGTCGGTCGTGGCAGATGTCGACCATCCAGTACGACTTCAACCAGCCCTCGCCCGACCGGTTTGCGCTGGAGTACGTCGCTGCCGACGGCACCCGCCAGCAGCCGGTGATGATCCACTCCGCCAAGTTCGGCTCCATCGAGCGGTTCATGGGTGTTCTGGTCGAGCACTACGCCGGCGCCTTCCCGCCCTGGCTCGCGCCGGTCCAGGTGCAGGGCATCCCGATCGCCGAGCGTCACAACGACTATCTCGCGGAGATCGCCAAGCGGATGCGTGCCCAGGGCCTGCGCGTCGAGGTTGACGACTCCGGGGACCGGATGCAGAAGAAGATCCGCAATGCCCAGCTGCAGAAGGTGCCGTTCATGGTGATCGCCGGTGACGACGACGTGGAGGCCGGAGCGGTCAGCTTCCGCTATCGCGACGGGCGTCAGGACAACGGTGTCCCCGTGGATGAGGCGATCGCCCGCGTGGCCGAAGCCGTGGCCTCGCGCACCCAGGTCTGAGCCGTGGAGGAGTCCCAGGTCCAGGACGGGGTCGGGGGACCCGATGCGCTCGATCGGCTCTGGACCCCGCACCGGATCGCCTACATCCGGGGGGAGAGCAAGCCGGGTGACGACTCGGAGGGGGAGTGTCCCTTCTGCCGGATCCCCGCCCTCGACGACGCCGACGGCCTCGTCGTACGCCGCGGGGAGCTGGCCTACGCCGTGCTGAACCTCTATCCCTACGCCCCAGGACACCTGATGGTCTGTCCCTATCGGCACGTCGCGGACTACGCCGCGACCACGGTCGAGGAGGCAGCCGAGATCGCCTCACTCACCAAGCAGGCGATGCAGACCTTGCGCGAGGTCTCAGGGGTGCACGGCTTCAACGTCGGGATGAACCAGGGCGCTGTCGCAGGGGCCGGGATCGCCGCTCATCTGCACCAGCACGTCGTCCCACGGTGGGCCGGTGACCAGAACTTCATGCCGATCATCGGGCTGACCAAGACCCTCCCCGAGCTCCTCCAGGACACCCGGCAGCTGGTCGCCGACGCCTGGTAGGCGGTGCGCCCACTCAGGCCACGGGGTGTGGGTGGGTCGACGAGCGGCCCTGGAAGGCCGCGATGGCCGGATTGATGAGGTGCCCCGCGCGGATCTCGATCGCGCGGCTGATCGTCTCGTTCTCGTCCCAGGCCTCCGGACCCGCCATCACCACGGGCAGGAACGGCAACAGTGCCTCGCTGTTCTCCCAGGTCGCCGAGCTCCACAGGTAGGACGGGCTGTGGTCGACCGCGTAGTAGTCGACCTTGCCGGCCACGGTGAACATCGGGTCGTCGAAGCCCGTGGGACGCGCCCACGAGAACCCCATCGCCTCGTCGCAGGAGACGTCGACGATCAGGCTGCCCGAACGGAACTCGTCCAGGTCGTCCTCGGTCAGGAACATCAGCGGCGCCGCCGTGTCCTGCAGGGTGCAGTTGACGACGATGTCGTTCTCGGCGAGGTAGCTGGCGAGCGGGACACGGCCGCGATCGGTGATCACGTGGCTGAGGTGTGGTGGCTCGGGATCGTGGTCGAACTGCCTGATCTGCACCGAGTGGATCGGGGAGCCCACGGCTGCCACGCCACGGTTGGTGAGCACGGCGACCTGGTGGACGCCGTGCGCGTTCAGCGCCGTGACGGCTCCGCGAGCGGTGGCCCCGAAGCCGATCACCACTGCTTGGAGTCGACGCCCGTAGTCGCCGGTGGTCCCGGTGAGCTCGAGCGCGTGCAGCACCGAGCAGTAGCCGGCCAGCTCGTTGTTCTTGTGGAAGACGTGCAGTCCCACCGAGCCGTCGATGGTCCAGTGGTTCATCACCTCGAAGGCGATCAAGGTCAGGCCCTTGTCGATGGCCAGCTGGGTGATCACGGGGTCCTGCACGCAGTGCGGCCAGCCCCAGAGCACCGCGCCCTCTCGCATCGCCTCCACATCGGCGTGCTGGGGCTTGGGCAGGATGACGACGTCGGACTCGGCCAGGATCTGCGCCCGGCTGGCGAACCCGCCGACGAGGTCGACGAGCTCGGCGTCGCTGCGGCGGAAGTGCTCGCCGTACCCGTGCTCGAGCGTGATCCGCCCTCGAAGCTCTGCCGGGATCCGGGCCAGGTGGTCCGGGTGGAGCGGCAAGCGCCGCTCGTTCTCCTTCGAGGAGGTGCCGATGACACCGAGGCGCAAGGGCGGCGTGCTCAACGCTTCTTGCCCTGCGGCTCCTTCATGATCGAGGTCTCCTGGCCGTCGCCACGCTTGGCGGCGCGCTTCTCCTTGATGGACTTGCCGGTCTTCTTGGTCATGCTCTGGCGCGGCGACTTGTCGCTCATGGTGGCCCCTTGCTGGGAAGCCTGAATGGCTCCGTGTCCTCGACGGTACGCCCCTGCCTGTCAGGGTGGACCTCGGCGAGCGGTAGCCTCCAGTCCTGATGTTGGACAGGTTCAAGCAGTTCTGGCAGGGCGTCATGCTGGCGCCGTTCGTCAACCTCTTCCTGCGTCTGGGGATCAGCCCCGATGCGGTCACGCTTGTCGGCACCATCGGTGTCTCCGCGGGCGCCCTGGTGTTCTTCCCCCAAGGCAAGCTGCTGACCGGCGTGCTGGTGATCACGGCTTTCGTCTTCAGCGACCTGATCGACGGTGCAATGGCCCGGTTGTCGGGTCAGACCTCGGCATGGGGAGCCTTCTGGGACTCCACCCTGGACCGGGTCGCCGACGCGGCGATCTTCGGCGGGCTGGCGCTCTACTTCGCCGGGCCGGGGGAGAGCTACCTCTATCTGTGCCTTTCGATGTACTGCCTCGTCGTCGGGAACCTGACCAGCTACACCCGCGCCCGTGCGGAGTCGCTCGGCATGGAGGCCAAGGGCGGGATCGCCGAGCGCGCCGACCGACTGGTCGCGATCCTGGTGATGACCGGGCTGGGTGCGCTGTTCAACCTGCCGATCCTGATGCTGGTCACGATCTGGGCGCTCGCCATCGCCGGGACGATCACGGTCTTCCAGCGGGTGGCGATGGTCCGGCGGCAGGCCTATCCGACGGCGCAGACCCCCATCACCTGACGGCTCCCGGCCGATCAGGTCCGGTGATCTCCGGCCCGGCGGCCCGCCGTACGATGGAGAGATGACCGACGCTTCGCTCTCGCAGCCCGAAACAGACTCCTCCGACTCCTCTGGGACCGGCACCTCGCGCGTCAAGCGCGGCATGGCCGAGATGCTCAAGGGCGGCGTGATCATGGACGTGGTCACGGCCGAGCAGGCCAAGATCGCCGAGGACGCCGGCGCCGTCGCCGTGATGGCGCTGGAGCGGGTCCCCGCGGACATCCGCGCCCAGGGTGGCGTGTCTCGGATGAGCGACCCGGACATGATCGACAGCATCATCGCGGCCGTCTCCATCCCGGTGATGGCCAAGGCGCGGATCGGCCACTTCGCTGAGGCGCAGATCCTGCAGAGCCTCGGCGTGGACTACATCGACGAGTCTGAGGTCCTCACTCCTGCCGACTACACCAATCACATCGACAAGTGGACCTTCAACGTCCCTTTCGTGTGCGGTGCGACCAACCTCGGCGAGGCGCTGCGCCGGATCTCCGAGGGCGCCGCAATGATCCGATCCAAGGGCGAGGCCGGCACCGGTGACGTCTCCAACGCGGTGACCCACATGCGCACCATTCGCCAAGAGCTGCGTCGCCTCTCCTCCCTGCCGACCGACGAGCTCTACGTCGCTGCCAAGGAGCTGCAGGCCCCGATCGAAGTGGTCCGAGAGGTCGCCGCCGCCGGCAAGCTGCCGGTCGTGCTCTTCACCGCCGGTGGCATCGCCACCCCGGCCGACGCCGCCTTGATGATGCAGCTCGGCGCCGAGGGCGTCTTCGTCGGCTCCGGCATCTTCAAGGCCGGCAACCCGGCCCAACGTGCCGAGGCCATCGTCAAGGCCACCACCTTCTACGACGACCCGGACGTCGTCGCCAAGGTCTCGCGCGGACTCGGCGAGGCGATGGTCGGGATCAACGTCGAGGACATCCCCCAGCCGCACCGGCTCGCCGAGCGTGGCTGGTAGCCACAGCGGGCTGCTGGTCCGACGCCTGGAGCGCCTACGGCGTCCCTCCTCCACATGGTTGGGGCTGGACCTGTGAATCAGCCCGTCGTCGGAGTCCTCGCCCTGCAGGGCGATGTCCGTGAGCACCTCGAGGCGCTTTCGACGCTCGGCGTCACGCCTGTCGCCGTACGCCGTCCGGCCGAGCTCGCACGCTGCGACGGGCTTGTCCTGCCGGGCGGGGAGTCCACCACGATGGCCAAGCTCGCTCGGACCTTCGAGCTCTTCGAGCCGGTCCGCGAACGCATCTCCCAGGGCATGCCCGCCTTCGGCACCTGCGCCGGGATGATCCTGTTGGCCGAGCGCGTCGAGGACGGCACCTCTGACCAGGAGACCCTCGGCGGGCTGGACATCACCGTGCGCCGCAACGCCTTCGGCAGGCAGGTGCATTCCTTCGAGGGCGACGTGGACTTTGAGGGACTCACCGAGCCGGTCCACGGGGTGTTCATCCGAGCGCCCTGGGTCGAGGAGGTCGGTCCCGGCGTGGAGGTGCTGGCCCGCGTCGGCGACGGTCAGTCGGTCGAGGGCGATGCCGTGGGTAGGATCGTGGCGGTCCGCCAGGGCACCGTGATGGCGACGTCCTTCCACCCAGAGGTGGGAGCCGACGTCCGCATCCACCAGATCTTCTGCGACCTGGTCGCAGCACACCGCACGGAAGGAACGCGCTGATGTCAGGGCACTCCAAGTGGGCGACGACCAAGCACAAGAAGGCTGTGGTCGACGCTCGTCGCGGCAAGATGTTCGCCAAGCTGATCAAGAACATCGAGGTAGCCGCACGCATGGGCGGCGGAGACCTCGCCGGCAACCCGACGCTCTACGACGCGATCCAGAAGGCCAAGAAGTCCTCGGTCCCCAACGACAACATCGACCGCGCGGTCAAGCGTGGTTCCGGTGCGGAGGCGGGCGGCGCGGAGTACACCACGATCATGTACGAGGGCTACGGTCCAAACGGCGTGGCCTTCCTGATCGAGTGCCTCACCGACAACAAGAACCGGGCCGCCATGGAGGTCCGCACCGCGATGACCCGCAACGGCGGCTCACTCGCCGACCCGGGTTCGGTCTCCTACATGTTCAACCGCAAGGGCGTGATCGTGGTCCCGACCC
>JBDSBU010000116.1:0-5029 GCA_039921445.1 Marmoricola sp.
CCGGCCAGGGGGGCGCACCCAACGTGGCACCGAGCACCGAGCCCGGCGGCGGCACCGCAAGCCCGGACAAGACCTCGCAAGGGCCGCTCGAACCTGCCTCCTCGGAGTCGGGTCCCGACCGCGGGCCGATCCTTCTCGCCGGCCTGGTCACCTTCATCGCAGGAGCCGTGATCGTCAGCATCGGGCTGCGGCGCCGCGCCTGATCGCCTTCATGACCAGGGGTCGGCTCTGGTCCCGGGCCGTCAGGTAGGCTCCCCGTCGTCGGTTCGTCGACGTGCGGATGTAGCTCAGCTGGTAGAGCGCGACCTTCCCAAGGTCGATGTCGCGAGTTCGAATCTCGTCATCCGCTCCATGGAACAGTTCAGCGGTTTCCCCGAGGCAGCCCTCGACTTCTACGACGATCTCGAGCTGGACAACACGCGCTCGTACTGGGAGGCCCACAAGCACGTCTACACCGAGGCGGTGCAGGCTCCGATGCTGGCGCTGACGGCTGCCCTGACCCAGGAGTTCGGCACTGCGAAGGTCTTCCGTCCCTACCGCGACGTCCGGTTCGCCAAGGACAAGACGCCCTTCAAGAACCATCAGGGTGCCTTCGTCGCACGTGGGCCGGCCACCGGCTGGTACGTCCAGATCGGCGCACCCGGTGTCAGGGTCGGCGCGGGCTTCTATCGGGCCGAGGCGCCTGACCTCGCCAGGATCCGCGCAGCCGTCGACACCGAGCACTCGGGTCAAGAGCTCGAGCGGATCCTCGCGACCCTGGAGGCCGCCGGCTTCAGCATCGAGGGCGAGCAGCTCAAGACCTCCCCCCGAGGGTTCCCGGGCGATCATCCCCGGATCGGGCTGCTACGCCACAAGTCACTCACCGCTGGCAGGTCCTACGGTTTCGAGGGTGTGATCCACACCCCGGGACTGCTCGACCGGGTCCGCGCGGACTGGACGGCCCTACGCCCGCTCGTGGAGTGGATCTCCGCGCGCACCGACATCATCGGCTGAGCAGTCCGACGATCTGGGGCGCTACTCCGGGTGCCGCAACGTGGCCATCGTGCGGTCCATCTCCCAGTGCGCGGCCATGGAGACGAGCAAGCCGCTCCCGTTGACCCGGTAGACCGCGATCAGGTCGGTGTCGGCCAAGGTGCCGTCCTCCAGCTCGGTGCTGAAGGTGCCGATGTTGGCGCATGCGTTGCCGTTGGCGAAGGAGTCCCGGATCGTGAAACGGAACGTCTTGACCGGCGCGATCGCCACGTCCCAGAAGGCGCTGATCGCCTCCAGCCCACGATGGCCAGAACCGTCGAGGTCGAAGAACGAAGGACCGACGGGATCCTCGATCAACGCATCCTCGGCCCACAGGGTGAGCCACTCATCCTTCTGCTTGCGCGAGACCAGGTCGTAGGAGCGCTGAGAGAGGCGACGCACGGGATGGTCGCCGTCGGGCGCCTCCCAGCTGATGCAGTCGGACGGGATCATCGCTGAACTATAACGTGTTCCAGTTCTGCGATCAGCGCCGTCGTTCAGCCCACCGAGGCGAGCACGAAGGGGAGCACCTCGTCGGCGCCGGCCAGACGCAGCGCCCTCGCCCCCACGGTCATCGTCCAGCGGGAGTCGACCAGGTCGTCGACGAGCAGGACCGGACCGTTGACCGAGGCCAGTGCCATGGCCAGGTCGGGCGAGACGCCCAGCCGGTCCCAGACCCCAGCAAGCCTGAAGGCGCTGTTGCCGCCCGCCTCGCCGGTGGGTCCGCCGTGCACGAGGTCGAGCGCTCCGAGGTAGGGCAACCGGCCGATCTCGGCCAGTCCGCGGGCCAGTGAGTCGACCAGCTGGGGCCGGCTCCGCGAGGGCATCGCGACCACGCCGGCGGGGCGTGCCGACCAGTCCCAGTCGCGCAGCACGCCCACGCAGGAGCGGAGCAGGTCCGGTGCGACCTCGGCGTCCGCAGCAAGGATCTCGCGCAGCCGCTGACCCCAGCCGAGGTCGGTGAGCCGAGCCAGCGCCCGACCCCGTGCCATGGCCTCGCCGGCCGAGATCTTCCCCGAGACCTCGACTCCGAGCCTCGACATCCCGGTGGGCCACTGGTTGCGGCTCTCGATCTCCACCCCCACGCGTTGGAGCCGCTCGCGCGCGGTCCGCAACGCCGCGTCGGGGATCGCGTCGGGGAACCAGGTGCCGGCACAGACGTCGCACCGACCACAGGGAGCGGCCGTGTCGTCGTCGAGAGCGCGTTGGAGGAACTCCATCCGGCAGGTGCCGCCTGCCTCGTAGTCGAGCATCAGCTGCTGCTCACGCTCGCGCGCCAACGTGACCCGTTCGTAGCGCTCGGCGTCATAGGTCCACGGAGCACCGGTCGCCGCCCAACCTCCGGGCACCCGGCTGACCGCGCCGTCGACGTCGAGCACCTTCAGCAGCAGCTCGAGTCGCGTCCGGCGGATGTCGACGACCGTCTCCAGGGCGGGGGTCGACAATGGCTTTGCGGCTTCGGTGAGCGCGCGGATGACTGCGTCGGCCTGCTCCTGCCGTGGCATCGAGGCCGAGGCGAAGTAGCGCCAGATGTCCTTGTCCTCGGACCCGGGCAGCAGCAGCACGTCTGCGTTGGCGGTCGCACGGCCCGCACGGCCCACCTGCTGGTAGTAGGCGACCGGAGAGGACGGCGCTCCAAGGTGGAGCACGAACCCGAGGTCGGGCTTGTCGAAGCCCATCCCCAGCGCGCTGGTGGCGACCAGCGCCTTGACCTGGTTGTCGCGCAACGCGGCTTCGAGCCGCTCCCGGTCGGCAGGATCGGTCCGGCCGGTGTAGCTGCGGACCTCGTGGCCGGCCTCGCGCAGCGTGGCCGCGACGTCCTCGGCCCCGGCGACGGTCAGGGAGTAGATGATTCCGCTGCCCGGGAGATCGGCGAGGTGCGCGACCAGCCAGGCGACCCGTTGCTCGGGCGAGGCCAGCGGCAGCACCCCGAGTCGGAGCGACTCCCGAGCCAGGCCCCCACGCAGGGTCAGCACCTCCCGACCACCCGAAGCGAGCTGCTCGGCGACGTCGGTGACCACCCGGGCGTTGGCCGTGGCCGTGGTCGCCAGCACCGGCGTCTCGTCAGGAAGCTCGTCGAGCAGGTCGCGGATCCGCCGGTAGTCGGGGCGGAAGTCGTGGCCCCAGTCGCTGACGCAGTGGGCCTCGTCGACCACGAGCAGCCCGCAGCGCTCGGCCAGCCCAGGCAGCTGCTGCTCCCGGAACCGCGGGTTGTTCAGCCGCTCGGGGCTGACCAGGAGCACGTCCACCTCGTCGGCCGCGAGCGCCGCGCTCACCGCCCCCCACTCGTCTGCGTTCGCCGAGTTCATCGACATCGCCCGGATGCCGGCACGTTCCGCCGCGGCGATCTGGTCCCGCATCAGGGCGAGCAGGGGCGAGATCAAGAACGTGGGACCGGCGCCCGCTGCCCGCCGCAATGCGGTGGAGACGAAGTAGACGGCCGACTTGCCCCACCCGGTGCGTTGCACGACCAGCACGCGTTGCCGCCCCCCGACCAGCGCCTCGATCGCCTCGAGCTGTCCGTCACGGAACTGCACGTCCTCGCGCCCCACCAGCCGAACGAGGGCACGGTTGGCCTCGACGGCGAGATCAGTCGACCCCCCAGGGACGGCGCTCAGGGGCTCGAAGGTCGTGGGGTCGGCAGGCATTGGCCCACCGTACGGCGCACCGCCGACAGCCGATCCAGGCGGACGCGTCGCTGTCTGGTGACCACGACGTGAGGTGTGCGGCCCGAGTTGCACTCGTCACACCCGCGCCATCGGCTTGCGTGGGCCCGATTTGCGACCGATACTATTGTTACTGGTCGGTAGCAACCGCACGGCCGCACTCCCGAGCCCCGAAAAGGTGGATCTGTGAGCCACTACAAGTCCAACATGCGTGACATCGAGTTCAACCTCTTCGAGGTGCTCGGCCGCGACGAGATCCTGGGTCAGGGCCCGTTCGAGGCCATCGACAGCGACACCGCGCGCTCGATCCTCACCGAGGTCGAGCGCCTCGCGCGCGAGGACCTCGCCGCCTCCTACGAGGACAGCGACCGCTTTCCGCCGGTCTTCGATCCCGAGACGCACACCGCACCGGTGCCCGAGTCGTTCAAGAAGTCCTTCCAGGCCTGGCAGGACGCGGAGTACTGGCGCCTGCAGCTGCCCGAGGAGCTCGGCGGCACCCCCGCGCCGTCCAGCCTGATCTGGGCGCTGGGCGAGCTCGTGCTGGGCGCCAACGCGGCGATCTGGATGTACGGCGCCGGCCCGGCCTTCGCGGCCATCGTGCACCGCAACGGCAACGACCGCGACAAGCTGATCGCCCAGCACATCATCGACCGCGGATGGCACACCTCGATGGTGCTCACCGAGCCTGACGCCGGCTCCGACGTCGGAGCGGGTCGCACCAAGGCCACCGCCAACGACGACGGCTCCTGGAACATCACCGGCGTGAAGCGCTTCATCACCTCCGCCGAGAGCGACCTGACCGAGAACATCATCCACCTCGTGCTCGCTCGTCCGCAGGGCGTCGAGGGCGTCGGTGGTCCCGGCACCAAGGGTCTGAGCCTGTTCGTCGTGCCCAAGATCCACTTCGACCACGAGACCGGCGAGCTGACCGGCGAGCGCAACGGCGTCTACGTGACCAACGTCGAGCACAAGATGGGCATCAAGGTCTCCAACACCTGCGAGCTCACCTTCGGCGACACCGGTGTCGGTGGCGGCGAGCCTGCCGTGGGCTGGTTGCTCGGCGAGGTCCACGACGGCATCGCACAGATGTTCCAGGTCATCGAGAACGCCCGGATGATGGTCGGCAGCAAGGCGATCGCCACGCTGTCCACCGGCTACCTCAACGCCTTGGACTTCGCCAAGACCCGCGTGCAGGGATCCGACCTGACCCAGGCGGCCGACAAGACCGCCCCCCGGGTCACGATCACCCACCACCCCGACGTACGCCGCTCACTGATGGTGCAGAAGTCGTTCTCCGAAGCGATGCGCTCCCTGGTGCTCTACACCGCGTCCTGGCAGGACCGGGTCCAGCT
>JBDSBU010000117.1:0-5083 GCA_039921445.1 Marmoricola sp.
CAGTACGCCGCGACGTTCGGTGGGTTCAACTACATGGAGTTCGGCCCCTCGGAGGTCGTCGTCAACCCTTTGCGGGTTCCCGACGCGACGGTGCACGAGCTCGAGCACAACATGCTGCTGGCCTACACGGGCCGCACCCGGACCAGTGACCACATCATCGAGGACCAGGTGAACCGCTACACGGGCGGGAACCCGGACGCTCTCGAGGGTCTTCGGGCTCAGCGCACGCTCGCGTCGACGATGAAGAGGGCGCTGCTGCGCGGCGAGGTCGACGAGTTCGGCGTCCTCCTCGGACAGGCGTGGACCGAGAAGCGGCGGATATCAGCCAAGATCAGCACGCCCCTGATTGATGAGGCGATGGAGCTCGCGCTCAGGAACGGCGCACTGGGCGGCAAGGTCACCGGTGCGGGCGGCGGCGGCTACATGATCTTCTGCTGCGAGTTCGAGCGTAGGCACCTGGTCGCCGACGCGCTCATCAAGCTTGGGCTCACAGTGTCTGAGCTGGTGTTCAGCCGCGAAGGCGTCACCACCTGGCGGGGTCATGGCTGACGGGACCGCTTCGGCTGCGGTCGAAGGTGCGCAGAGCCGCGCGCTGGACGTCTGGGCCGAACTCGTCGTGGCATTGCGTGAGCCGGGTCTGGTCGAGGCGGTCAACGCCGCCGGCACCTCGATCCTGCAGGCGCTCGAGGCAGGGTCGAAGGTGATCTTCGTCGGCAACGGAGGCAGTTCCGCTGAGGCGAGCCATCTCGCCGCCGAGTTCGTCGGCAGGTGCGTCAATGACAGGCAACCCCTGCCGGCACTGGCCCTGAACGACTCGACAACCATCACTGCCGTGGGCAACGACTACGGGTTTGACGCGGTCTTCGCGCGCGGTGTCCGGGCACTGGGCGCCCCCGGGGACATCCTGGTAGCGATGTCCACGAGCGGCGGTTCGCCCAACATCATCGAGGCGATGTCGGCGGCCCGGGACAAGGGTATGACCACGATCGCGATGACGGGGCGACGCGGGGAGCACTTCGCCGCGATGGCCGACCACGGCCTCATCGCCCCCTCGGAGTACACCGCCCGTGCGCAGGAGGTGCACCTGCTGTGGGGCCACGGCTGGTGCGAGGCTGCGGACGCTCACTGGTTGGCGAACGATTCGGGCCCGGTCGAGCCGCAGGTCACGCAGGGATGACCCCTGCGATCGCGCCGCCCCGCTGCGCCGATCCGTTGTTCGACATCGTCTTCCTCGACCGCGACGGGACGATCAACACCCGGTTGCCGCGATACGTGACGACGCCTGCCGAGCTCGATCTCCTTCCCGGCGTGGGCGAGGCCGTGGCGGCGCTCAACCGCTCAGGTGCGCGGGTCGTTCTGGTGACCAACCAGCGTGGTGTGGCCACCGGTGAGCTCGACTTGGATCAGGTCGACAAGGTGCACAGCGCCCTCAAGGGGCTGCTGTCACTCAGCGGAGCCTGGCTCGACCACATCTTCGTCTGTCCGCACGAGGACGGGACTTGTGGCTGTCGCAAGCCGGCGCCGGGACTTTTCGAAAAGGCTCTGGCCGCCGCGCCCTGGGCCGACCCAGCTCGCTGCGTGATGATCGGGGACATGGTGTCCGACGTGGAGCCAGCGGCGAGCTTGGGGATGGCCACCGTCCTGCTGGGACCCGGACGTGAATGTGACGACGGATGGGGGCGGGCCGCGTCCCTGCCCGACGCGGTACGCCGACTGCTGGAGAGGCAGCCGATCGAGACAGATAGGTCGACAACTTCAGCTCCGGGGGACTGACCCGTCTGCACTGCCTCGTGTGAGTGCGGTTCACCGGACAGCCGAGCGCAAAGCGGGATGGGCGTGACCCGACGGTGGACCAAGAATGCGAGACTCGTCCGATAAGGTCGCCCGGTGCGCACAGAGACCTCGTCGGAGAGTTCGTCACGTGGGATCTGGGCATCTTGCTGATGAGGCGATGAGGGCCCCCTCGACCGCACCCGATCGCGTCACCTGGCACTTCAGGCTCGTGACGTGTTGCCTGGTCCTGGTCGCAGTCACCTTCGCGCAGAGGCCGGGGCGGCTGATCGGTGACACAAAGCTCGACCTCGTCGTCAACCCGGCCGGCATCCTGGCTCGATCGCTGCATCTGTGGGACCCCCAGGGCGGGTTCGGGCAGGTGCAGAACCAGGCCTATGGCTACCTGTTCCCGATGGGGCCGTTCTTCTGGCTGGGGGACGTGCTCTCGGTGCCAGGATGGGCGATCCAGCGGTTGTGGTGGTCGCTTCTGCTCGTGGTCGCCTTCCTGGGGGTGGTCAAGCTCGCGGGTTCCCTTGGTCTGGGGTCGCCGACGAGCCGGATCCTGGCGGCCTTCGCCTACGCGTTGTCGCCGCGGATCCTCACGTTGCTCGGTCCGATCTCCATCGAAGCATGGCCCAGTGCGGTGGCACCGTGGGTGCTGGTGCCGTTGGTCCTGGGAGCGCAGCGAGGTTCGCCGAGGTCGGCGGCGCTGCTCTCCGCCCTCGCGGTGGCCGCCGTGGGCGGTGTCAATGCGGCCGCCACCTTTGCGGTGATTCCTCTCGGCGCGGTGTGGCTGCTCACCCGTGAGCCAGGGCCGCGCAGACGAGCGCTGATGGTGTGGTGGCCGGTTTTCGTGCTCGTGGGAACGGCCTGGTGGCTGGTGCCCCTGCTCCTGCTCGGTCGCTTCAGTCCGCCGTTCCTCGACTACATCGAGACCGCGTCGTTCACGACCTTCCCGACCACGCTCTTCGACGCCCTTCGAGGCACCTCGCATTGGGTGCCGTACGTCGACCCGACCTGGCAGGCCGGCAACGACCTCCTCTCGACGAGCTACATCGCGCTGAACACCGGCGTGCTGGTGCTCCTGGGCGTCGTCGGGATTACCCTTGCGCAGAACCCACACCGACGGTTCTTGGTGATCTCAACGTTCGTCGGGCTCCTCGCCGTGACGGCAGGTCACAACGGCGCAGTGCAGGGGTGGTTCGGTGGCTCGGAGCGCGAGGCGCTCGATGGTGTCCTGGCTCCACTGCGCAACGTCCACAAGTTCGACCTGGTGATCAGACTGCCCCTCGTGCTGGGTCTGGCTCACCTGGTCTCGGTGATGGCGGAGCGGACTGCCCTTTCGGTGCGGCGGGCAGGGAGTCGTGCGCGGACGCCGGCCGACGTGGTGGGTGATCGTCTCGTCCACGTGGGGGTGCTGCTGCTGTGCGCGGTCTCAGTGGTCGGCGTCGCCAGCCCGGCACTGACGGGCCGTCTGGGAGCCGCGCATGATTTCGAAGCTGTGCCGGGCTACTGGTCGAAGACCGCGGACTGGCTCGGCGAGCACGCGCAGGGCACCACTGCGGTCCTCGTTCCGGGGTCGAGCTTCGGTTACTACCTGTGGGGGGATCCTGACGACGAGCCGATGCAGCCTCTCGCCTCCTCGCCCTGGGCGGTGCGCAACGCCGTGCCCCTCGCGCCCGCCGGTAACATCCGGATGCTCGACGCGCTCGAGGCCCGGCTGGCTTCCGGGCGACCTTCCGACGGTCTGGCCGGCTACCTGCGCCGCGCGGGCATCGGCCACCTCGTGGTCCGAAACGACCTGAGGGCAGGGGGAGAGCCCGCGCCGGTGCTGGTGCACCAGGCCCTCGACGGCTCCCCCGGGATCCGGCGGGTCGTCGCTTTCGGACCTCGGCTCGGCAACCCGGCACGGCTCAGCGGCAAGCAACGCGACGTCGTCGTCGACGACGGGTGGACCAAGCCTTACCCCGCCGTGGAGATCTACGAGGTCAGCGGTGCGAGCAGGGCGGTGGTGGCGGCGGGGGGCCCTCTCGTCGTGGGAGGACCTGAGGACCTGCTCGGTCTCACCGAAGCGGGCCTTCTCGGTGAGGAACCCACGGTTCTCGCCGCAGACGCCCCCGCGGACCTCGACCACCAGGGCCTGGTGCTGACCGATGGTCTGCGGCGTCGCGAGACCAACTTCGCCCGGATCCAGGAAGGGAAGTCGGCGACACTCGAGGGCACCGACGAGGGCCGCCGGGGCGCGCCGGCGCGCGACTACACCCTGGGGGACGATCGCTGGGAGACCCGGGCCAGGATTCTGGGTGTTCGGGCCGTGTCGGCGTCGTCCTCTCGCGCGTTCGCGGACACACCGGGGGCGGTGATCCCCGAGGCGCTGCCGTTCGCCGCCTTCGACGGACTGCTGGACACGGCGTGGCGATCGGGTCCACCCCAGGGGGGGACACCCTGGGTCGGGATCGAGCTGGAAGGTCCTCGCTCCGTGGACAGCATCGTGGTGGTGCTGGACGGTGAGCCCGGGGACAAGGAGTCCGCCGCACGGATCCGGGTCGAGACGGACTCCGGGTCGAGCAGGACGGTCCTGGCCCAACCCGCCCAGCCCGTTACGATCCCGCTCCCTTCAGGGCGTACGTCGAGCCTGAAGGTGTACAGCGCCGAGGGGCCAGAACGCGAGCTCGCCATTGCCGAGATCCAAGTCCCCGGAGTCGACGTGGACAGGACGTTGGAGCTGCCCGTCGTCCCCGCCCGGTGGGGAGCACCCGACTCGATCTTGCTGGACTCCACCAGCGGTTGGCGTGCCGCCTGCGTAGACGTCGGGGAGGACGTCCGGTGCGGCGCCGGCCGCGGTCGCGTCGGTGAGGAGCCGGGTGCGCTGGACCGGACGCTCCGGCTCGGGACCGGGGCCTCCTACCAGGTCTCGGCAGCGGCGGCTCCGGTCGACGGGGAGGCGCTGCAGGGGATGATCCAGCGCGACCAGTTGGTGAACGTGAGCGCCTCGACGACGGCTGTGGCCGACGCACGAGCTTCAGCGGTGGCGGCTGTCGACGGTGACCCCGGAACGACGTGGGTCGCTGCCGCCGACGACGAGGATCCGACCCTGTCCGTCAGGTGGCTCGGCCAGCGGACGGTGCGGGCCGTCAGCCTGACCCTCGATCGGCAAGCGGCCGCCTCGCGTCCGACGCGGGTCGAGCTGGTCTATCCCAGCGGTAGGCAGAGTGTAGATCTGGGCGCCGACGGGACAGCTCGAGTCCGACCGTTCCGGGCCGGCCAGGTCGACGTACGGATCACGAGGGTGCAGCGGACCTCCAACCTG
>JBDSBU010000118.1:0-10134 GCA_039921445.1 Marmoricola sp.
GGGAACGGTGCCACCCGAGACGCCGATGAACACGTCGGCGCCGATCATCACGTCGATGAGCCCGCCCGTGCGACCTGAAACGTCCGCGGTGATCTCCGCGAGCGCGCGCTTGGAGTCGTTGAGATCGGCGCGACCTGTGTGCAGCACACCGGTTCGGTCGACCACGGCCACGTCCAGCACCCCGGCGGCGAGCAGGATCCGGGTGACCGCCACACCTGCTGCTCCGGCCCCCGAGACGACCACGCGGGTGGTCGCCATCAGCCTGCCGGTGAGGCGAACGGCGCTTTCCAGCGCAGCGAGCACCACGACCGCCGTACCGTGCTGGTCGTCGTGGAAGACCGGGATCCCGAGCCGCTGCTTGAGCCGTTCCTCGATCTCGAAGCAACGCGGCGCTGAGATGTCCTCGAGGTTGATCCCCCCGAAGCTCGGTGCGAGCCGGACGACGGTCTCGATGATCTCGTCGACGTCGACGGTGTCGAGGCAGATCGGGACGGCATCGATGCCGCCGAACTGCTTGAACAGCACCGCCTTGCCCTCCATCACGGGCATCGCCGCGCGAGGACCGATGTCACCGAGACCCAGCACGGCGGTCCCGTCGGTGACCACGGCAACCGTGTTGGAGACCCAGGTGTAGTCGGCCGCGAGGGCGGGATCGGCCGCTATCGCCTCGCACACCCGGGCGACGCCGGGCGTGTAGGCCAGGGCGAGATCCTCGGGTCCGTCGATGGCAACACGCGAGGCGACCTCCATCTTGCCACCGGCGTGCAGGGCGAAGACGGGATCGTTTGCGAGAGGGTTCTCAAGGTCAGGCATGTGCTCTGATGCAACCACGGCAGGGACTCCAAAGGCAGGGTGGGTCGGCACTTCTTCGGTGGAGCGCGTCGACGCCGGACCGATGATGAGTCCGCGGATTCGCTGCGCACAGTGGGGGGTGACCCAGGGTGCAATCATCGCACGGCCGCCATCGGCCGCCCGAGCGTGCCGCCGGATGGGCCTATCGGGGACCCCGTGAACTCAGGGGTCCGGGGCGTGGCCAGATCCGGATCAGCACGACGGCGAGCACGTCTCCCTCGGCGACTGCTCCGGCCGACCAGGAGTCACGCCCCTCTTCGGGGTTGTCACGTTGCACCCACCAGCCGTCACCACCGAGGTGGTCCAGCCGCTTGACGGCGACGATGCCGTCCCCGAAACGCACCACCGCGACCTGGCCCGGTCGTGGCGTCGCGCCGTACCGCACGAGCAGCCGGTCGCCGTCGCGCAAGGTGGGGGCCATCGAACGACCACGCACCACCGCCAGCCCGACCCGGCTCGCGGCCCGGGAGACCGGCGTGGGCAGCCGTGGGGGGATGGGGTCCTGCGCGGGGCCAGCGGGCACCTCGGGCCTCCCTCGTGATGGTTCGTGGGCGGGAGTAGTGTCGCAGCCGAGCCATGGCGCTGGAGTCACGCGGCGCCTTTCCGTAGCGCCGAGAACCACGAAAGGAAGCACCCGCATGCTGATGAACATGCTCTTCGCACCCACGATCGAGGTCTCCGCACACTGCGACCTGCCCTGCGGCGTCTACGACCCCGCACAGGCCCGGATCGAGGCGGAGTCGATCAAGGGGATCATCGCCAAGGTCAAGGACAACGACGACCCCGACTTCCGCACGCGCGCCATCGTGATCAAGGAGCAGCGCTCGGAGCTGGTCAAGCATCACCTCTGGGTGCTGTGGACCGACTACTTCAAGCCGCCGCACTTCGAGAAGTACCCCCAGCTGCACCAGCTCGTCAACGACGCCACCAAGCTGGCCGGTGCGTCCGGCACCAAGGGTGAGCTCGACGAGGCCAAGGCCGACGAGCTGCTCGCCAAGATCGACGAGATCGCCGAGATCTTCTGGGAGACGAAGAAGGCCTGAGCGCAGCTCAGGACTTCTCGTCTCGAGGCGGCGCTGAGCTTGCGAAGCGCCAACGTACGCCAGGCCTGAGCGCAGCTCAGGACCTTCTTGTTCCACCGCTACCCGCCCAGACGTCGCAGATGCACTGCCTGTCTGCGTCATCTGGGCGGGTTTGCGCTGTTCTGCGCCATAACGGGCCGAGACGGAATCATCCGGCGACGGTTCATTCCCAGTTCGCCTTTCCCTCGTGACCTAGAATTCGGTCATCTCTCGGTCCACCGGCGACGGTTCTGACCGCAATCAGAAGGGTTTGCTCGGTGGAACTCTCGGCGCACGAGCACGCGGGCTTCGGTCCGCAAGTGATCTTCGGAATGGACACGCAGGCAGTCTGCACGCTCTCGATCGGTCCAGGTCTGGAGGCGATGGGGCTTCAACCTGGAGAGATCGTTGGCAAGGACCTCTACAGCCTCTACAGCGATCCCGCGGCGGTGCGAGCGATCGAGCGAGCGGCCGCGGGAGAGACCTTCGGCGCCCAGGACGTCGTCCGGGGGCGGCTGCTGTGGACGCGCTACCAACCCTTGCACGACAAGGACGGGGTGCTCCAGGGGTCCATCGGGGTCTCCACGGATGTGACCGACTACGGCCGGGCGCGCGACGAGCTGGTCCGGTTCAAGGCGCTGGCCGACGACTCGCAGGACCTGATCGCGATCACGGACGAGGGCAGCGTTGCGACGTACCTGAACCCACGCGCCAGCGCTCTCGACATCCCAGTCGCCTCGATGCACCTCTGGGAGAACCTCGGCGAGGTGTGTGAGGCCGCCACGATCTCGGAGATCCGAGCGACCGTCGAGCGGGGCGACCGGTGGACCGGTGAGCTGCGGCTGGGACTTCCCCGCGAGGCGATGATCGTCCACGCACAGTTCTTCCGTCTCTTCGACTTCAACGACGGTCGCAACCTCGGCACGGCCTTCATCGCCCAGGACGTCACCCAGCTCCGCGCTGCGGACGAGGCGCTCAAGGCCACCAACGCGGACCTGAAGCAGTTCCAGTCACTGGTCGAGACCTCGGGTGACTTCATCGCCATCGCCGGTCTTGACGGTGCCGTTCGCTATGTGAATCCGGCAGGCCGTCAGCTGGTCGGCTTCTCCGAGGACGCCGACGTGACCTCCACGCAGATTCGTGACTACCTGACCCCTGAAGGGATCGAGCGCTCCGAGCAGGTGGAGCAGCCCGCAGTGGTCGCGCACGGGCATTGGCAGGGCGTCTCGACCCTGAGAACCGCCAGCGGAGACCCGATCCCGGTCGAGATCGCCAGCTTTCTGATGCACGACTCCGAGACCGATGAGCCGTTCGCGTTGGCGACCGTTCAACGAGACATCACCGAGCGCCTCGCCGCCGTCAAGGCTCACGAGGACTTCATCACCCTGGTCGCCCACGAGCTCCGCACCCCACTCACCTCGGTGAAGGGGTACGTCGAGATCGCGCTGGAGTCGATCGAGGACGAGTCCGATCCCGCCAGCGCCACGGGGCACCTGCACGTCGTGGCCCGCAACGTGGCGCGCATGGAGCGGCTGGTCGAGCAGATCCTTCGCATCGCCGGGGAGCGAAGTCCCCTGGCCGAGGAGCGGAAGGGCGAGGACCTCGTTCGACTCGTGGAGCAGTCGGTGGAGTCCGCGCGGCCTGCGGTCGCGATCGCCGGGCTCCGGATCGATTTCGTGACGGCGCCGCCCATGACGGTGACGCTCGACGACGAGTTCGCCGAGGTGGTGGACAACCTGATCGCGAACGCCGTGAAGTACACCCCGCCGGGAGGGCAGGTCGAGGTGGCCCTCTCCCGCGAGGACGACACGGCAGTGCTCTCGGTGGCGGACTCCGGACCGGGCATCCCGCCGGAGGAACGAGACCGGATCTTCGAGAAGTTCTTCCGCGGCGAGCGGTTCTTGGCCCTGAACGTCCCCGGTCTGGGGTTGGGGCTCTTCATCACCCGCGCGATCGTGCGTCGGCACGGGGGCGAGATCACCGTCGAGGAGCGCTGCGGCGGTGGAGCACGGTTCGTCGTACGGCTTCCCATGGCGCACCCCGAGATGACTGCGCCGGCCCACTGAGGCGTCGTACGCCGTCATGGTCGGGCGCAGGTGCCCGAAAAAGATCCCTCTCCGGCGACGGTCCGGGTCTCGAGTAACGGGCGCACGGGCACCTAGTCCGCATTAGTGTGTTCTGTGACCCATCCGGCCATCCTCGAGGACAGTCCGTGAGCACACCTCCAGCCGTCGAACTCCGCCTTCCCGCAGAGAGCGCCTACGTGGCCGTCCTGCGGATGACCACTGCGGGGCTCGCTGCCCGCCTCGACTTCACCCTCGACGACATCGAGGACCTGCGGATGGCTGTCGGGGAAGCGTGCGCCCTCGTGCTCGAGCACGCCGACAAGGGCGGCAGCCTGCACGCTGCGTACGACCTCAGCAGCGGGACGATCCGGGTCACGATCTCAGCCGACACGGCCAGCACGGACGAGCCAGACATCGACAACTTCGGTTGGCAGGTGCTCACCGCGCTGACCACCGACGTCGAGACCAGCCACGGCGACGGTCGCAGCGCTGTCAGCTTCACCGTGCGATCCAGCATCGTGGTGTGACGACCATGTTGCCGACCTCCGGGACAGGCGCCGCACCTGCTCCCGACCGAGCCGTCGAACCGGCGCCCGAGTCCGCTGTGGTGGCGGCGCGGCGTGCGACGCGGGAGACCAGCCACCAGTTGTTCGCCGAGATGGGCGACCCGCTCACCTCGGAGAGCCGACGCCTGGAGTGCCGGCACGAGCTGGTCCGGCTGCACCTGCCCCTGGTCGAGCACTGCGCCCGCCGGTTCATGAATCGGGGCGAGCCGGCCGACGACCTCGTCCAGGTGGGCACAATCGGGCTGATCAAATCCGTCGATCGATTCGACACCGGCCGCGGGGTGGAGTTCTCGACCTACGCCACGCCCACGATCATCGGTGAGATCAAGCGCTACTTCCGTGACAAGGGCTGGGCGATCCGAGTCCCGCGACGGCTGCAGGAGCTGCGGATGTCGATCTCCGCGGTGACCGGCGACCTCTCGCAGAAGCTCGGCCGCTCCCCCACCCCGCGCGAGATCGCGGAACGACTCGGGGTCAGCGTCGAGGACGTGCTCGAGGGCATCGAGTCGGCCAATGCCTATTCCACGCTGTCACTGGATGCCGGCGAGAGCGGCGACGAAGGTGCCGGCGCGAGCATGCTGGACACGCTGGGGATCGACGATGAGGCCCTGGCCCACGTCGAGCTGCGCGAGTCGATCAAGCCGCTGATCGAGCAGCTGCCTGCCCGCGAGAAGAAGATCCTGTTGCTTCGATTCTTCGGCGGGATGACCCAGTCGCAGATCGCCGCCGAGATCGGGGTCTCGCAGATGCACGTCTCCCGGTTGCTCAACCGAACCCTCGAGGAGCTTCGGACCTCGCTGAGCGCAGCCGTCTGAGCAGGTACGTCGCTCGGCTGGGCTCGATGGCTCAGCGGTGTCCCGCTGCACGTTCGAGCGCATCCATCGCGCGGGGGTGCAGGAGGCCCGCGAGCACCAGGAAGGCACTCACCGCCAGAGCGATCGCGATCGGCAAGGTGTCGCCATGGCGGAAGTTCCACGCCAGCCCGAGCCAGATCAGCTGCGCTAGCAGGATCGGCCCCCTCGCCCATGGCCGGACCGCGTTCAGGCCCCAAGCACAGGCGATCAGCGTGGCGCCGTACGCGATGAAGAAGGCCGCTGTGGTGAGGCCCATCGTGAGCCGCTGCAGGTCGATGTCGAGAGCCTCGGTGACCCCGAATCCAAGGGTCAGCACGCCTTGGATGAACCCGAGTCCGGCCGCGGCGACCAGCGGCGGCGGGGCGCCGTGGCGAGAGTACGGCGAGCGCGACTGCGGGGGGTCGTGCTGACCGGGGTCTCGGCCGGAGGGTTCGAGGGGGGAGGGACTCACCCCAGGAGCCTACGATGGGTCCGAATCGAGGGTTTTCGGCCGAGAACGAGGACGTATTCCGAACCGCGTTGTGACCAACCTGACCCTGGCAAAGGGTTGTCATCGAGCGTCCGAGTTGCGACGATCGAATGTGTACGTGCCAGTTACCCCTGTGTGGCGTGCGCCCAAAAATCCCGGATCCTGCCCATCCGTGCGTCGCCGGGAACGTTCGTGAAAATCTTCACTAGTGAGTTTGGAGGGTTGCCCCAGCAATGGATTGGCGCCACCGATCCGCGTGCCTCGACGAGGACCCGGAATTGTTCTTCCCGATCGGCAACACCGGCCCGGCCATCCTCCAGATCGAGGAAGCCAAGCAGGTATGCCGCCGCTGCGACGTACGCGAGCAGTGCCTCGCGTGGGCCTTGGAGGTCGGACAGGACCACGGTGTCTGGGGTGGTCTGAGCGAGGACGAACGCCGAGCGCTCAAGCGCCGCAACGCCCGCTCCCGCGTCCGCACCGCCTGATCCTCCCCACGGACACAGCCCAGGACCACCGGGACCACCACCGACCTGTCTCTGCTTCTTCTCGCCGAGACGTCGCAAATTACATGCGCCAAAGCCGCCGAGGCGTCGCGAATGAATTTCATTTGCGACGCCTCGGCGGCTTTTTGGTCACTGTTTGCGACGTCTCGGCGTCGGGCTGCGGTCAGCGGCGGGTGGCCACGTCCGGGATGTCGACGCTGGCGCGGGTGCCCGGCCCGTCCTCACGCCGGGTGAGCGCGATCCTTCCCCCGAGCTCGCCCACCAGCGTGCTGACGATCGAGAGGCCCAGGCTCGAGGATGCCTCGAGGTTGAAGTCCGCAGGCAGGCCGACCCCGTCGTCCTCGACGCTGAGCCGCAGAGCGTCGCCGTCGCGAGCGCAGAGGATCTTGATCGTTCCGGGGGAATCGGTGCCGAAGGCATGCTCGACCGCGTTCTGGACCAGTTCGGTGAAGACCATTGCCAGCGGTGTGGCGGCGTCGGAGCTGATTGCGCCGAAGCTTCCGGTGCGCTTGGTCCGAATCGGCGCGCCGGAGCTCTCACGCGCCGATCCGACGTCGGTGACCAGGCGGGTCAGCCGATCGATCACGTCGTCGAAGTCGACGGTCTCGTCGAAGGACTGACTCAGCGTCTCGTGCACCACGGCGATCGCGCCTACCCGGCGTACGGCCTCCTCCAGCGCCACCCTGCCCTCGGGTACGCCGATCCGGCGCGCCTGGAGCCGCAGGAGCGCGGCGACCGTCTGCAGGTTGTTCTTGACCCGGTGATGGATCTCGCGGATGGTCGCGTCCTTGGTCACCAGCTCCCGGTCGCGGCGGCGCAGGTCGGTGACGTCGCGGAGGAGCACCAGCCCGCCGGTGTGCTCTCCGGTGGGACGCAGCGGGATCGAGCGCAGGATCACCGTCGCCTGACCGTTGCCGATCTCGGTGTCGCGCGGCATCCGCCCGCCGAGAACCGCACTGACCGCCTCCTCGTCGGGCCGCATCGCGGCAGGCACCAGCTCGCGAGTCACCTGTGCGAGCGACTGACCGCTGAGGTCGCCGGTCAGCCCGAGCTTGCGATAGACCGAGAGCGCGTTGGGGCTGGCGTAACCGACCTTGCCGTGCTCGTCGACCCGGATGAACCCGTCCCCGACCCGGGGGGTGTCGGCGTGGTCGGAACGCTGCCCCTGGAACGGGAACAACCCATTGGCGATCATCTGCGAGAGCTCACTGGCCGTCTGCAGGTAGGAGAGCTCGAGCCGACTGGGGGTGCGCACCCCCTGCAGGTTGGTGTTGCGAGCGACGACCGCGATCAGGTGCTGCCCGCGTCGGACCGGGATCGCCTCGACCCGCACCGGCACGTCGTCACGCCACTCCGGATCGCCCTCGCGTGCGATCCGACCTTCACGCATCGCCGCGTCGAGCAGGGGGCGCTTGCCCCCGGGCAGGAAGGACCCGACGATGTCGTCGACGAAGGCGGTCGGGCCAGTGGTGGGTCGCATCTGTGCCCCGGCCCAGTACCCGGAGCCGTCCTCCGCGGGCAGCCAGAGCACCAGGTCGGCGAAGCTGAGGTCGGCGATGATCTGCCAGTCGGCGAGCAACAGCGAGAGCCACTCCACGTCCGCACCCGAGAGCCGGGTGTGGGCGCGCGCGAGGGCTTGCAGGGAGGGCACACCGCCAGCGTAGGACGCCCTCGGCCCGGGTCGGTCCATCGGCTCCGCCGGTGGTTCAATGACGCCATGACGTCGGCTTTCTGGTTGCAGGTGGTGGCCGACGGGTTGAAGGTCCCCGAGAACCGGCCGCTGGACGAGATGACCGCTGATCTCACCCGGATGCTGGGTGACAGCGATCCCGACGTCCGCGACGGCATCGCCTTCCCGACGCTCGGCACCTGGATCAGCGAGGGCGTGTACGACGACCTGCTGCGCGGGCTCGGCGACGGGATGTGCTCCGGGCTCGACGTCGGGCTCGGCGAGGAGACCGGTGACTCGGTCTTCCGGCGCAGCTTCTCCGCGCTGGTGCTCACGGAATGCATCGACCGCGACAGCGTCGCCGACCTGCTGACCCGTGACCAGGTGCTGCGATGGGGTGACCGGATCGCCGGCTGGCTGCTGCGTGAGCGCGACCTGCGCGGGTTCGTGCCCGGCCACGGGTGGGCGCTGGCCTTGGCCCACGGAGCAGACGCCCTCGGCGCGATGATGCGATCGCCGAAGCTCGGCCAGATGGAGCTGGTCGTGCTCCTCGACGTCATCGCCGACCGGCTGCTCCAACCCACCGAGACGTTCTTCGTGTGCGGCGAGGACGACCGGATCGCCGCGGCCTGCCTGCACGGGCTGCGCCGCAACCTGCTCGGCATCGACGTGCTCGACTCCTGGATCGCGCGGATCGCCGCAGCCGCCGTACCGTCAGGGAGCGCGCAGCGCAATCCCTACCTCGTCGCCGGCAACGCGCAGTCGTTCCTGCGCAGCCTGCACCTGCAGCTCGCGCTCGCCCCCGATCCACCACTGCTGCGCACCGACCTGCTCCTCGTGCTGATCGAGCACCTGCGGGCGACGAACAAGCCCTACCTCGCGCAGTCCTGACCCGATCCCATCGAGCGTGGCCTAAAGTCGCGGCATGACGCAGGCACCCGAGCAGCCCCGCCCCGACTCTGGCCAAGATTCCCGGCATACCCAGCCCCCCACGGGTCCGATCGAGGCCCACTCCGGCCAGCACGCCGTCGCGGTCGCGCGCGAGCACGGTGTCGAGGTGATGTTCACCCTCTCCGGCGCCCACGTCTTCCCGATGTACGACGGCGCGGTGACTGCCGACCCACCGATGCGCATTCTCGACGTGCGGCACGAGCAGACCGCCGCATTCGCCGCCGAGGCCACCGGGAAGCTCACCCGCAAGCCCGGTCTGGCAGTCCTCACTGCCGGTCCGGGAGTGACCAACGGGGTCAGCGCGATCGCACAGGCCCAGTTCAGCGGGTCACCGCTCGTGGTCGTCGGGGGCCGCGCTCCCCAGAACCGGTGGGGCTCGGGCTCTCTGCAGGAGCTCGACCAACCGCCGATCCTGGCGCCGGTATCGAAGCTCTCCCGCACTATTCACAAGGCCGGCGAGGTCGCCGAAGGCATGCACGACGCGTTCACGGTGGCCGGGTCCTCGCACCGCGGCCCGGTCTTCGTCGACATCCCGATGGATGAGTTCTTCAACTCCTCCACCTCGACCCGCCCGACGCTCAGCGAGCGTCGTCGCACCGAGCCGGACGGCGACGCCCTCGGCGAGATCGCCGAGCTGCTCGGCCAGGCCCAGCGACCGGTCCTCGTGCTCGGCACCGACGTGTGGGCCGACGGCGCGGAGGAGGCGGCGTTGCGTTTGGTCGAGAGCATCGGCATCCCGGTGATCACCAACGGGATGGGCCGCGGCGTCGTACCCGGCGGGCACCCGCTGCTGGTCACCAAGGCCCGCAGCGTCGCGTTCGGGGGCGCCGACCTGGTCGTGGTCGCCGGCACCCCTCTCGACTTCCGCCTCGGCTACGGCATCTTCGGTGGCAAGGAGGGCGCCACCCCGGCGCGGGTCGTGCACCTCGCCGACTCCCCCGGTCAGATCTCCAAGCACGCCGACCTCGCCGGGGAGGCCAGTGGCGACCTGACCCTCGTGCTCGACGGCATCGGTGAGGCCGTGCACCACCTGGTGCGCACCCCGGACTGGGGCGGCTGGGTGAGCACCCTGCAGGACACCGTGCGCTCTGCCACCGCGCGCGACTCCGAGCTGCTCACCGCCACGGCCGACCCGATCCATCC
>JBDSBU010000119.1:0-5078 GCA_039921445.1 Marmoricola sp.
ACGTTCCGGTCGACCTGGTCCGGCGCGCAGGTCTCGCCGAGCTCGATCGGCGAGCTGGGGACAACACCCACGCGGACCGGTGAGGATCACCTAGCCTTCGCGCATGGCCCTGCTCGCTGCCGACCACCTGATGGCGGCTCTGACGACTGCGCTCGCCTGCGCGGCACTGGCCCTCGCGGCGTCCCCACTGCTTTCGCGGTTGCCGGAGCCGGCGCCGGAACCGGAACCAGAGTCGGAGTCGGAGCCGAAGCCCGATCCCGAGCCGGCCGCTGCAGACCGACTGTTCTCCCGCACGATGCCGCCGCCTCCCGAGAAGATCCCCTACGCCACGCTCGCCGCACGCCGGTCCTTCCGCACAGGGGTGGTGGCCTGGTCAGCGGCAGCCGGTGCCGCGATCGCGCTGGCACTCGGCTGGACCGGCGCACTGCTCTATCTGGTCCCGTTGGTGCCGGTGTGCGTGGTGCTGCTGGTCGTCGACTGGCGCACCACCTTCCTGCCGACCCGGGTGATCCACCCGACCTACCTCGGCCTCGCGGTGCTGATCCCGCTGGCGGCTCTGGTCGACCGCGACCTGGACTCGCTCTACCGGGCCGGCTGGGGCTGGCTGGTCGTGGGAGGCTGGTTCTGGGTGTTCTGGTTCGTGCTGCGCGCCTGGGGGTTCGGCGACGTACGCCTCGCTCGAGTGCTTGGACCGGCGCTGGGCTACCTCGGCTGGTCCCACCTGGTCGTCGGGCTCTTCGCGATGGTGCTGCTCGGGGGGCTGGGGGGCGCCGTGCTGACGGTGGTGCACCGCAGCCTGCGACGCCGTTACCCCTACGGCCCCTTCATGGTGGTCGGGGCAGGCCTCGCGGTCGTGTCGGGACCATGGCTGGCCACGAGTCTCGGCTACTGAAGGTGCGGTCCGGGCCGCGTGGGCCCCGTGAAAGACTTGACCCATGCTGCGCTGGCTCACGGCAGGGGAGTCCCACGGCCCCTCGCTGACCGCAATCCTCGAAGGGCTCCCGGCCCACGTCCAGGTGACCTCCACGGACATCTCCGACGCGTTGGCCCGTCGGCGCCTGGGCTACGGCCGTGGCGCGCGGATGAAGTTCGAGCAGGACGAGGTCCGGATCACCGGGGGCGTCCGGCACGGCGAGACCCAGGGCGGTCCGATCTCGATCGAGATCGGCAACACCGAGTGGCCCAAGTGGGAGCAGGTGATGTCGGCCGACCCCGTGGACCCGAGCGTGCTCGAGGCGCTGGCTCGCAACGCGGCACTCACCCGGCCACGACCCGGTCATGCCGACCTCGTGGGGATGCAGAAGTACGACTTCGACGAGGCCCGACCCATCCTCGAGCGGGCGTCCGCACGCGAGACCGCCGCTCGAGTTGCCCTGGGACGGGTGGCCTCGGCGTTCCTCGAGCAATCCACGGGCGCGCGGATGGTCTCCCACGTGGTGCAGCTCGGTGGGGTCTCCGCTCCTTCCGGCTCGGTGCCGTCGGCCGACGACGTCGCCCACCTCGACGAGGACCCCGTGCGCTGCCTGGACGCCGATGCCTCGAAGGCGATGGTGGAGCGGATCGACCAGGCCCACAAGGACGGGGACACCCTCGGTGGTGTCGTCGAGGTCGTGGTCCACGGTCTTCCGCCGGGCCTCGGCTCGCACGTGCACTGGGACCGACGGTTGGACGCCAGGCTGGCCGGCGCCCTGATGGGCATCCAGGCGATCAAGGGTGTCGAGGTCGGTGACGGCTTCGAGACCGCCGCCACCCCAGGTTCGATGGCGCACGACGAGATCGTCAGCGAGGACGGCACGCTCCGGCGTACGACGGGCCGCTCCGGTGGCACCGAAGGTGGCATGTCCACCGGCGAGGTGCTGCGGGTCCGGGCCGCGATGAAGCCGATCGCCACGATCCCGCGAGCCCTGCGCACCGTCGACGTCGCCACCGGGGAGGCAACCGTCGCGCACCACCAACGCTCCGACGTGTGTGCCGTGCCGGCCGCCGGGATCGTCGCCGAGGCGATGGTGGCCCTCGTGCTGGCCGACGCGGTGCTGGAGAAGTTCGGGGGCGACGCGGTGAGCGAGACCCGCCGCAACGTGCAGGGCTATCTCGAGGCACTGAGGTTCCGGTGATCCGAGCATGACGCGCCCGAAGCTGGTGCTGGTCGGGACCATGGGCGCCGGGAAGTCCAGCGTCGGTCGCCGGCTCGCGCGAGCCTGGGACGTCGGCTTCCGCGACACCGACCATGACGTCGAGCTGAGCGAGGACCGCCCGGTCTCAGAGATCTTCGTGGACGACGGGGAGGCATATTTCCGTCGACTCGAGGCCGTCGCCGTTGCGAGGGCGCTCGTGGAGCACGCGGGAGTCCTGGCGCTGGGCGGTGGCGCGGTGCTCGACGCCGACACCCGAGCGCTCCTCACGGGACACAACGTGGTCTTCCTGCGCGTCGGCCTCTCGGATGCGGCTTCGCGCGTCGGTCTCGGCGTCTCCCGCCCGTTGCTCCTCGGCAACGTCCGCGGCCGGATCAAGCAGCTGATCGACGAGCGGACCCCGATCTATGAGTCGGTGGCGACACACACGGTCGACACCGACGGTCTGAGCCTCGACGACGTGGTCGCGCAGGTCCGAGCGCTGGTCGAGGTCGAGGTCGATGGCTGAGCCGACCACGATGCACGTCGGTGGCGCCTCCCCCTACGACGTGGTCGTGGGCCATGGGGTGCTCGGCGAGCTGACCGCGATGCTGGGGCCGGACGTGCGTCGGGTCGCGCTCTGCCACCCTGCCGAGCTCGGCCATCTGGTCGAGCCCGTGGTCGCGCTGCTCGAAGGTCTCGAGGTGCTGCGGCTGACGCTTCCCGATGGCGAGCAGGCCAAGACTGCCGCGATTGCGGTCGAGGCCTGGGAACGGCTCGGCGAGGCCGGCTTCACCCGCTCCGACGCTGTCGTCACGCTGGGCGGCGGAGCGACCACCGACATGGGTGGCTTTCTCGCGGCCACCTGGCTGCGAGGCGTCCGCGTGGTGCACCTCCCGACGACAGTGCTGGCCATGGTCGACGCCGCAGTCGGTGGCAAGACCGGCATGAACACCGGCGCGGGCAAGAACCTGGTCGGGTCCTTCCATGAACCCGCCGGTGTGATCTGCGACCTCGACGTGCTCGCCACCCTGCCATCGGCGGAGCTGGTCGCGGGCCTCGGCGAGGTGGTCAAGTGTGGCTTCATCACCGACCCGGCGATCCTGGAGATCGTGGAGTCCCGCCCTGTGGCTGCGCTCGACGCGGGCTCGGCGGAGTTCCGTGAGCTCGTCGAGCGCGCCATCCGGGTCAAGGTGGACGTGGTCGTCGCCGATCTCAAGGAGCTGGGTGGCAGCAACGGCCATCCGGGGCGCGAGGCGCTCAACTACGGGCACACCATGGCGCACGCTATCGAGAAGACCACCGGGTACGCCGTACGTCACGGGGAGGCGGTGGCTCTCGGCATGGTCTACGTCGCCGAGGTGGCTCGTCTCGCCGGAGTCCTCGATGACGCGACCGCCGCCCGGCACACCGAAGTCCTCCGTGCGGTCGGCCTGCCCACCCGGCTCGCGGACCTGGCCCTGGACGCGCTCGATCTCGATGCGCTGCTGGCAACCATGCGCGTGGACAAGAAGTCCCGCGGGGCCAGCCTGCGGTTCGTCGTACTCACCGGCATCGGCCGACCCACGATCCTCACCGACCCCGACGAGGCCGTGCTGCGTGCGGCGTACGACCACCTGGCAGGAGCTGCATCGTGAAGATCCTCGTCCTCAACGGTCCCAACCTCGGCCGGCTCGGCCGGCGTCAGCCCGAGATCTACGGCACCACGACCCATGCCGACCTGGTGGACCTCTGCGAGACCTGGGGCGCCGCCCTCGGACTCGAGGTCGAGGTGCGCCAGACCAACCACGAGGGCGAGCTGCTCGACTGGCTCAACCAGGCCGCGGACGACGAGACTCCGGTGGTGCTCAACGCGGCCGCCTGGACGCACTACTCCTACGCGCTGCACGACGCCTGCGCCCAGCTCAGCGCCCCCCTCGTCGAGGTGCACATCAGCAATCCGAAGGAGCGACCCGAGGGGTTCCGGCACCACTCCGTGGTCACGGCGTACGCCGTTCGTGAGATCACCGGCGAGGGCATCGACGGCTACCGGCAGGCGCTGGAGTTCCTCGCCGGTCGCTGAAGCGTCCGGTCCCACGGGTGTGGTCACTCGTGGCCGAGCTGCTCGCGCAGGATGTCGGCGTGGCCGCAGTGCTGGGCCAGCTCGCGCAGGACGTGCAGGTAGATCCACCGCAGCGGGAGCGGTCCCCGGCGGTTGCCCAGGACCACGTGGTCGAGGTCCATGGTCGCGGTGGCCCGTCGGGAGGCCCGGCACGCGTCGGCGTGCGCCTGCTGAACGCTGGTGATGGTGTCGCCGTCCTCGAGGATGAAGGACTCGTCGGGCGTGGCGGGAATGCCGATCTCTGCACGGGTCCGGCAGGTGATCGCCTCGTCGAACCAGACCCTCTCGACGAACGTCGCATGCTTGACCAGCCCCAGGAGCGTCGTCCGCGAACGCACCAGCGATCTGCGCGCCCCCTCCTCGGTGAGACCGTCCAGACAGGCACCGAGCGCAGCACGGTGCTCGTCGAGGAAGACCTCGATCTGGGTGCGAGCGGGGAGAGCGAACTCGGGTTGCGGCAGACCGCGCGACGGCGAAGACATCTGAGCAGGATTCCACTGCCCGGAGTGTGCGTCACCCCAGGTGCTGACGCGGGCCCGGCCGCCGGGTTAGCGTGACTCGGTGAGACGCGAACCTCATGAGAACGTTGCGACCGTCCTGGTCCACCCGCGCGTCCTCACCGACCTGGAGCTCTCGCTGATGGCGATCGACCTGCGGGTCTGGCCGGTGCACACGGCTCCGATCTGCTTGGACGGTCCTCGCGAGGCGTTCCAGATCCGGCGCAGGCTGTTGATGAGGCGCCGTGGCGAATGGGACCACGCCGCGGACTGGACCCCGGTGTGGATCGCCGCCAGGAGCTTGCGTGCCACGGCCTCGGCCTCCCCGGCGTCGGCCTGCGGTAGGAGCACGGCGAACTCGTCGCCGCC
>JBDSBU010000120.1:0-10488 GCA_039921445.1 Marmoricola sp.
CGACGCCACCGAGGTCCACGAAGGCACCGAAGTTGACGATCGAGGACACGACACCCTTGCGGATCTGGCCCTTCTGGAGCTGGGTGAGGAAGCCGTGGCGAACCTCGGACTGGGTCTGCTCGAGCCATGCCCGGCGCGAGAGGACCACGTTGTTGCGGTTCTTGTCGAGCTCGATGATCTTGGCCTCGAGCTTCTGACCGACGTACGGCTGCAGGTCGCGCACCCGACGCATCTCCACCAGCGACGCGGGCAGGAAGCCACGCAGGCCGATGTCCAGGATCAGGCCGCCCTTGACGACCTCGATGACGGTGCCCTCGACAACGCCGTCCTCTTCCTTGACCTGCTCGATCGTGCCCCAGGCGCGTTCGTACTGTGCGCGCTTCTTGGACAGGATCAGCCGGCCCTCCTTGTCCTCCTTCTGAAGGACGAGTGCCTCGACCAGGTCACCGACAGCGACAACCTCACTGGGGTCGACGTCGTGCTTGATGGACAGCTCGCGGGAGGGGATGACGCCTTCGGTCTTGTAACCGATGTCGAGAAGGACCTCGTCACGGTCGACCTTGACAATGGTTCCTTCGACGATGTCTCCGTCGTTGAAGTACTTGATCGTCGCGTCGATGGCCGCGAGGAAGTCCTCTTCCGAACCGATGTCGTTGATCGCGACCTGCGGTGCGTCGGAGATTGTGGGGGTAATCGTCATGTGGACAGGAATTCCTTGGATGGATGGAGGAGTCGTGCGGGCACGCACGAAGTCCGTTTCACCATCACGAATTCACGTTTGTCCGGAAGCGATGAGCTCCACCGGACGGACAGCGAGCGAGAGACTGCTAGGTCTGAGACTCACGCAGACTTCTGGCGCAGAGGCAAGGCTATCGGCAGCCGTGCACCCCGGTCAAAGCGGTGGGGGTAGCAGAACCTCGCCAAACCTAATCCTCGAGCGAATACTGCGTTTTGATCGTATTAGTCCGTTTTCCTGACATGCTTGAGGAGAGCTACCGCCCGCCCGAAGTAGGCCAGGGCAAGCGGTGCCGACTCCCTCAGCTGAACCCAACTCGCCACGGAGATGGGTTCAGCTGTCGGGGTCCTCGGCGATCACCAGCACGCCGGACGGCTCGATGCTGAGCTCGACCCGGTCGCCGACGCGCAGCTCCCTGGCCTGGGCACTGGTCATCTGAGCCACGACCTCCTCGCCCTCCACGGTCATCAGGCGGGTGCGAGAGAACGGTCCGAGGAACTCCACCGCTGTGACCCGGGCGGTTCCGTCCACGTCCGCTGTCACGGTCACCGACTCCGGGCGGACCAACGCGATCCCGCGACCGGCTGAGATCGACCCCGGCAGCGCCGACACCCTGGAGTCGAGCACCTGCACCATCCCCTGCGACACCTCCGCGGCCAGCCTGTTGCTGAGACCGACGAACTCAGCCACGAAGGGGGTGGCGGGACTGGTGTAGAGCTCGACGGGCGTGGCCAGCTGCTGGAGCTGACCCTTGCCCATCACCCCGACGCGGTCGGCAATGGCCAGGGCCTCCTCCTGGTCGTGGGTGACGAACAGAGTGGTCGTACCGACCTCGCGCTGGACTCGGCGGATCTCCTCACGCAGCTGGACGCGGACCTTGGCGTCGAGGGCCGAGAGCGGCTCGTCGAGCAGCAGCACGCTAGGACGGATCGCAAGGGCGCGGGCCAGCGCGACGCGTTGCTGCTGCCCACCGGAGAGCTGGCTGGCGTACTTGTCCCGGTGCTGACTCAGGCCCACCAGCTCGAGCATCTCGGAGGCCCGTTTGTGCCTCTCGCCCACGCCCTCCCCACGCAGCTTGAGCCCGAAGGCGACGTTGTCGAGGACCGTCAGGTGCGGAAACAGGCTGTAGGCCTGAAAGACCATCCCCATGTCGCGCTTGTTGGCGGGAACGCCGGTCAGGTCGTTGCCTCCGACGGAGACGGTCCCGGACGTGGCCTCGTCGAGGCCGGCCAGGATCCGTAGCGCCGTGGTCTTGCCGCAGCCGGAGGGTCCGAGCAGAGCGACCATCTCGCCGGGCTCGATGTGCAGGGTGAGTCCGTCGAGGGCACTCACGGAGCCGTAGACACGCGTCAGATCGGTGAGCTCCACGGCCAGACCGGTCTCGGTCACGCTGTCGTGCTGGGTAGGCGCGGTCATGCGTCTGCTCCTCGATTTGCGGCGACGGTTGGGGCGGGGGTGAGCAGCGCGGGGTCTTCCGCTTCGACGCCGAGCTTGCGATCGCGGGTGAACAACGAGAGCAGCAGCAGCAGCGCCACCCCGAAGAGCAGCACCGCCAGCGAAGCCGCGACCGAGGTGGCGCCGTCGGTCTTCCCGATCTGGACGATCACCACCTGGAGGTTCTCGAAGCCGCTGAGCGAGGCGATGGTGTACTCCCCGATCACGACCGCGATCGCGATGAACGCCGCCGAGATGATGCCCGACCAGATGTTGGGCACGATCACCTGCAGGATCGTCTTCGCCCAGCCGGCACCGAGCGACCTGGCCGCCTCCGAAAGTGTGTTCAGATCGATTGCGGACAACGCGGCGTCCAGCGCCCGATAGGCGTAGGGAAGCACCAGCACGGTGTAGACGAAGGTCAGCGTCAACGTGGACTCGCCGAGGAAGTAGGTGACCCACAGGTAGACGTCGCGCAGCCCGACGACGATCACCAACGCCGGGATCGTGAGCGGCAGCAGGCAGAGGAACTCGACCAGTCCTCTGGCCCAGGGGGCGCGCAAGCGCACCCAGATCATCGTCGGCACCAGGACCAGCAGCATGGCGGCAACGGTGCAGGCGGCAAGCGCCACCGAGATCACGATCCCGCCGAAGAGCACGTCGTCGGCCACCAGGTTCTTCCACGCGTCCAGCGTGCGGGCGCCGGTGCCGGGGGCACGGGTGCTGAAGTCGCCCATCGCGTAGAGCGGGAAGAGGAAGAACAGCGCGAACAGTGAGAACGCCGCGATGCGCAGCATTCGCGTGGTCCGGGTACGTCGGATCACTGCAGCCACCTCGCCGTACGACGCACCAGCATCGTGTAGGCGATCATGACCACTGCCACGACCACCACCGTCTCCAGTGCCAGCGCGAAGGCGAATCCGGCCTGGCCGAGCACGACCTCGCTGGTCAGCGCCGCCCGGATCAGCAGCGGGATGATCGGGCTGCCCTGGCTGACCAGAGCGGCTGCGGTGGCGTAGGCGGCGAACGCATTGGCGAAGAGCAGCAGCATCGAGCCGAGGAACGCGGGACGAAGCAGCGGGATCGCCACCTCGCGCCAGTAGTCCCAGGTGGACGCACCGAGGCTGACAGCGGCTTCGCGCCACTGCTCGCGCAGACCCTCGAGCGCCGGCAGGAACACGATCACCATCAGGGGGATCTGGAAGTAGGTGTAGACCAGGATCAGGCCCTTGAGGCTGTAGAGCCAGGTCGAGGACCCCAGGTCGAAGCCGAGGTTGGCCTTGGCCCAGACGGTGAACACACCGGCGCTGCCCACGGTCGCCAGGAACGCGAACGCGAGCGCCACTCCCCCGAATTGCGCGAGCACGCTGCACAACGAGATCACAGTGCGGCGCAGGAGGGAGGCGGGCGGGCTGCTGACGATCAGGTAGGCAAGCACCGCACCAAGCACCGAGCCGACGACCGCGGTGACCCCCGAGAGAACCACGCTGTTCCACAGCGCCCGCAGTGCTGTCGGCTTCGCGAGCGCGGCGACGCGGTCAAGTGAGAACTGCCCGCCCTGATAGACCGCGCTGACGATCACGATCACCGTGGGGATCAGCAGAAAGATCCCCACCAGGGCCAGGAACGGCGCCAGCGGCAGGCTCACACGCACCTGCCGACCGACGCCGCCCTTGGTCATCTGCGAGGTCAGCCGATCGCCTTGGCCCAGTTGGCGGAGAGATACTCGGCCGCCTTCGTGGACTGGGTCTCGTCAACAACGACGGGCGTGCCCTGGACGGGCGGCAAGGCGTCGAAGGCAGCCTTGTCGATCGTCCCGGCCGCGACCATCGCGTCCGCACGAACCGGTCGCGCACCACCAGCGAGCCAGAGGTTCTGGCCCTCGTCGCTGTAGAGGAACTCCTGCCACAAGCGAGCTGCGGCCGGGTGCACCGCGTCCTTGTTGATCGCTTGGAAGTAGTAGCCCGCGATCGGGTCACCCGGGGGAACCACGACCTTCCAGCTCGGCAGCTTGGCGGTCTCGGCGGCGTTCAGGTAGTCCCAGTCGATGACCACGGGGGTCTGTCCGGACTCGATCGTTGCCGCAGTGGGGTCGACAGGCAGGAAGTTGCCGGCCTGCTTGAGCTTCTTGAAGAAGGCGACGCCTGGAGCGATGTCGTCGGCAGAGCCGCCGTTGGCCAGGGAGGCCATCATGACGCCTGCGAACGCTGCTCCGGCCTGGGTCGGGTCGCCGTTGAGGGCCACCTTGCCCTTGAAGTCGGCCTTCAGCAGATCCTCCACCGTGGCGATGTCAGGGACCTTGGAGGAGTCGTAGCCGATCGACATGTAGCCCCCGTAGTCGTTGACCCACGCGCCGTCCGAGGCCTTGAACCCGTCGGGGACGTCAGCGAAGGTCGCCACCTTGTAGGGCGCGAACATTGCCGTGTTGGCCAGCGCCACGGCCTGTCCGAGGTCGAAGACGTCGGGAGCGGTGCTCTTGCCCTTCTGCTGCTTCGCGGCGTTGATCTCGTCCTGGCTGGCTCCATCGGGCTGGGCGGAGTTCACCTTGATGCCGTACTTGTCGCTGAAGGCCGTGATCATGTTGCCGTAGTTGGCCCAGTCCGGCGGAAGCGCGATCACGTTGAGCTCGCCCTCCTTCTTGGCCGCCTTGATCAGTGCATCCATGCCACCGAAGTCGTCGGCCGAGGTGGCTTCGGAGACCTTCACACCCGAGTCGGTCGAGCCGGAGCTGTTGTCCTTGGCCGGTGGGGAGCAGGCGGCCAGAGGTGCGGCGAGGAGGGCGACTACCGCAGTGGCTGCGAAAATCCTGGTTCTTTTCATGGGCGAACCTTCCGGTGAACGCGAGGCGGCACGACAGCGCAGGGGCAAACGCGCTGGGGGCCAGTAACTGAAGAAACTAGACCTGCGAGAGGTCGCAGTCGAGCACCCTGCAATGCGCGGCGCGCCTGGAAGGGGCTCAGGTGTCCGCGGCCGCGTGCACGTCACGCCTCCGCGCGATGGCAAGGAGATGGTCGCGAGCCAAGTCGGTGATCGGATTTGCCACCTCCCTGGCGGCCAGGTCGATCAGGGCGAAGAGGTCGCTAGCTCGAGCGCGGTCGAGCAGGTCGACGGGTGCGGCAGGCATGAATCTTCGGTAGGCCCCGAGCACGGCCTCGACGAGCATCGGGCTCCGGTCGAAGCGAAGCAGGTTGCCCAGGTCGGCGTACGGCGAGCCGGCATGGCAGAACTCCCAGTCGACTAGACCGGAGACCTCCAGGGTGTCGGGGTCGACGAGCACGTTCTTCGGGTTCATGTCGCTGTGCACCAGGCAGAACCGGGACTCCTCGGTGTCCAACAGGTCCTGTGCCGCTGCGGCAACCTCGCGCAGCCCGTCGAGGTCTTCTGCTTCCAGACCGAGCTGCTCTTCGTGGTGCTCGACCCAGGCAGGCAGGTCGCGCGCCTGCCGAGGTGGTTCGCTCACGACGAGGCTGCGGTCGCAGAAGAACCCCGCCCGTGACTGAGTCATGTGGCCCAACCTGCCCAGAAGGACTCCGAGCGACTCTCCCACCGCGGCCACCTGCTTCGGGCTGAGGTCAGGAAGCAGCAGGTCGAGCCGCTCGCCGGGCAGCCGAGTCGTGATCAGCAACCCGGGCAGGTCTGCCTTGGGAGACCCTGCTCTGACTTCCAGAACTCGGGGAACGGGCAGCAGCCCACGCACGAGCTCGAGCACGGCGGCGTCCACCTCCGGCGCCGTCGGACCGCGATGCAGCGACCGCTGCCCGTAGATCCGCACAACGACCTGTTCGGTGACCATCTGTCCCAAGAAGGTCTCACCGCTGAATCCCCCGTCCAGCGGGGTCAGCGAGGTCGGGAAGGCGTCCACCCTCCGACCTTGCCACGCCCCGTCCGAACCACCTGACCACGGGTCTAGCCTTCGAGGGTGTCAGGAGTCAGCCCCGAGCGCCGTCCCGTTGACGAGGCCGAGTCCGTCCGCGCCAACCGCGCCGACTGGGACGCCTACGCCGACGAGTACCAGGCCACCCACGGCGAGTTCCTCGGCGATGCCGGCTTCCTATGGGGACCGGAGGGCGTCCGTGAGGACACCGTTGGTGCGCTCGGTGACGTCGCCGGGAAGGTCGTCCTCGAGATCGGTTGCGGTGCCGGGCAGTGTGCTCGTTGGGTGCAGGCCCACGACGGCCGCTCGATCGGGATCGATGTCTCCATGCGGCAGCTCCAGCACAGTCGTCGCATCGACCAGGAAGTCGGGGTCGTCGTACCCACCGCGTGTGCTTCAGCGGCTCAGCTTCCCTTCGGCGACTCCACCTTCGACGTGGTCTTCTCGGCGTTCGGTGCCCTGCAGTTCGTGGCGGACGCCGAAGCGCTGGTCACCGACGTTGCGCGAGTCCTGCGCGACGGCGGCGTGTTCGCCTTTTCCGTGACCCACCCCACGCGCTGGATGTTCCCCGACGACCCCGGGACCGAAGGGCTGGTGGCCTCGCAGTCCTACTGGGACCGGACGCCCTACGTCGAGGTCGACGACGAGACCGGGGCGACCCGGTACGTCGAGCACCACCGCACCCTGGGCGACTGGGTGGGCGCGCTCTCGCGCAACGGCTTCGTGCTCACTGACCTGCACGAGCCGGAGTGGCCGGCCGACCACGAGCGCACCTGGGGCGGCTGGAGCCGCGTCCGCGGCATGCTCACCCCCGGCTCGGCGATCTTCGTGGCACGCCTCGATGGGGTCGGGCGCGCCTGAGGATCAGGCTCTACGGGCGCCGCGCGAGCGCATCATCAAGACCCCGCCCGCGATCAGGAGGGCCAGACCGCCGACGATGCCCACGATCGGGACCGTCCGGGTGATCAGGCTGAGCGAGGAGATGGCGTCCTGGGTGTCTGCCACGGACGTCTTGATCTGGTCATCGGTGAACCCCAGCTGAAGGTCCAGCACCAGCTTGCCGTCGGCAAGGGAGCGCTGCTGGTCGTCGGTCTGGTTCACGATCGAGCCCGTGCGCGGCTCGACGTAGATCTCCTTGACGTCGTCATAGGTGCCGGGCACCCCCTCCGCGATGTCGATGGGGAGGCTCTCCGCGGTGACCTTGTAGACGAAGGTCGGCAATCCGTTGAGCTTCGCGGTCCGGTCGTAGCGGGCGGTGAGCGGCTTGCCCGCGGTGCCGTCCCAGTAGGGGTAGGACTTCTTCTTGGAGTCGAAGGGGAACTTGTTGACGATGCCCTCGTGCTTGACCGCATCTGCGGGGAGGTACTTGCCATCGTTGACGGCCAGTGTCGTCACCCGGTCGGTGGCGAAGACGTCGGTCGTGGCGGAGATCAGCCGCGGGTCATCGCCGTCGACGCAGTCCGGGACGTTGTCTTCGTCGATGACGAGGCACGACGTGTTGGTCCACGCAATGACCTTGTCGTCGGAGACCTTAGTGTCGGACTTGGTGACGCTCGTGGCCAACACCGGGTTGGTCACCAGCTCGCCCGTCGCCACGTTGAGCTTCGCCGCCTGGCCGCCCAGGTGGGTGGTGGTGTTCACCTCGATCGGCGTCTTCTTGACGACCCCGGGGGCCCAGAGTGCTGCGACCAGACCGGCGACTAGCAGGAAGCCGCCCAAACCGAAGAGAACCGGAACAATCTTGCGCATCTTTTAAGTCCCTCCCAGAACTGGCTTGGGCGAACCGTAGCGCACCGAGCGCGCATCGACGGAAACCTCCACGCGGCGGCGGCTCAGCCGGATGCGAGGTGCTGCGCCACCGACCAGTCCGTGCACGGTGCAGACGGGTGGCTCCAGGTGCTACCCGGCTCGGTCCCCGTGCCATAGTCAGTCCGTGTCCCGACGTACTCCACCGCACGCTCCGTGACCGCCCCAGTCGCCCTCCCCCAGCCGGCAGCAGCCGATCCCCGAGTGCTGGAGAACCTGCCGGCGTTGGACTCCATGCGTGCTGTCGCAGCGATCGCGGTGCTCGCGACCCATGCCTCGTTCTGGGGTGGCGCCTACTCGCAGACCCGGTTCGGCACCGCATTGGCGCGGCTCGACATCGGCGTCGCGATCTTCTTCGTGCTCTCCGGCTTCCTGCTCTCCCGAACCTGGCTGGAACGCCATGCGCGGGGGGCGCCCGCGCCCTCGACCGGTCGCTACCTGTGGCGACGAGCCGTGCGCATCGTGCCGGTCTACCTGCTGGCAGCTGCAGGGGCCTTGCTGCTGCTGCCCGGCAACGATGCCGCCTCCCCAGGAGTGTGGTTGCGGACGCTGACGATGACGAACCTCTATTTCGACGACCGACTTCCTGACGGCTTCACGCAGATGTGGAGCCTCGCGACCGAGGTCGCCTTCTACGTCCTGCTGCCGTTGCTCATGTGGGTGATCCTCTCCCGCCGCCGGGACGGGAAGCCATCCCACAGCCGCCTAGGCACGGTCGTGGCGGCACTCCTGCTCCTCAACGGGACCTGGCTGCTGGACCTCGCAGGTCGCGTGGACGCGGTCAGCCCGCTGAGCCGGCTTTGGTTGCCTTCCTACCTCACCTGGTTCGCGGTCGGGATCGTGCTCGCTGCCTGCTACGTCCGCATCCGAACAGGCGGTCCGGGCGAGGAGGGTTCGAAGGAGGACGTCCTCGGTCGGATGGCCGAGCTGGTCCAGCTGATGGGGCGCACACCCGGTGTCTGCTGGACGGCTGCGCTGGCCGTGTTCGTGATCTCGGCGACCCCGCTGGCCGGACCGTCATCGCTCACCGCCCCGACCCTGGGTGAGGCACTGGTCAAGAACCTCCTGTACGCCGCAGCAGCGGGGCTGCTTGTGCTCCCCTGCGTCTTCGCCCCTGCGGAGGGACGGTTTCTGCGGGTGCTGTCGCTGCGGCCCCTGCGGCACCTCGGCCACCTCTCCTACAGCCTGTTCTGCGTGCACCTCGTGATCCTGGAGCTGGTCGCCCGGGCGCGAGACATGCCTCTCTTCGAGGGGCGCACTTTCGAGCTGTTCACGCTCACCCTGGTGATCAGCCTGCTGGTCTCCGAGGTCCTCTACCGACTTGTGGAGCGACCGGCCCTGCGTCTCAAGGACCTCGGACGCCCGGCTCGGGACAGATCAGTGGACACCAGCAGTCCCAGCGTCACCGCCACCAGCAGCTGAGGAGCGGCAAGCGACCCTGCCCATCCGTCGGCTGACCCCAGCGGACGCAGCCAGTAGAAGAGCGCGGCCACCGCGACCGGAATGCCGCTCAGCCACGCGACCAGGTCGCTCGGAGCGCGGCGACCCACAACAGCCGTCGCGCCTACCGCGGCGGCACCGCAGGCCAACGCCACCCAGCCCGCCATCACACCGAGAGCCAACACGCCTCCGAGGGCCAGCGCCCAGGGATGTACCTGTCGCGGTCCGAGCGGAGGCTCGCCACCGGGGCGCCGACGCAACCACAGACCGGCCACCAGCAGCAGGACGAGCAGGATCCCGCCCAGGGCCAGCGAGCTGCGGTAGAGCCGGTCCGGCACGAACCTCAGGTCCAACCGCTCCACCTGCCCGTCGAGCTGCCAGCCTTGCTGCCACCCGTCCACGGTCACGCGGTCGGCCGCGCCCGGGCCCGGGACGGAGGCGACCCAGCCCTTGCTCTGGTTCTCGCGCACCACGGCGATGCGCGCCTCGGAGAAGCTCGGCGGAACCTCGAGCTCCCGCTCCACAGGCGACGCACCCGACAACACGGCCGGGGTGACGGCGGGCGGCGCAACCGTGCGCGACCGCATCACGACGCGAACTCCTCGGAACGCCGGCGCCGGGGCCAGCACCACCCGCGTCGATCCGGGGGCCACGTCGATCCGGGGTGGACCGCAGACGGTCGCCGGGAGCATTCCCCCCTCGAACAGCGCGCGTGGCGACGCGGTCACCGACGTGGGATAGAGGCCGATCCCCACCCGCAACGTCGGACCGAAGTCACAACCGATGTCGAACGGCACCTCGGACAGCGTGATCGGCAGCAGTCCCATCCCGTCCAGCCTGAGCTCGCTGACCCCCGCACCGACGCGCTCGAGGCCGCCATCGGCGTGCAGGTTGGAGGTCCGCTGCACCCTCGTGATCCGTACGTCGACCTGGCCGGCCCGGAACGGTCGGACTCGAGCTGTCCCGTCGGCGTCCAGATCGACACTCTGCCTACCGCTGGGATAGACCAGCTCGACCCGCGTCGGGCGCGAGGCGGCCGCTTGCCGATCGAGGGTCAGACTGACGGCCCGCACCGTTCGCTGGCCGAGCCACCTGACGGACAAGGTCGGATCCTCGTCGTCGGCGGCAGCGGCCCACGTCGTTCCGGGGTCCCCGTCGACGGCCGCCACCGCTGAAGCTCGTGCGTCGGCCACAGCCG
>JBDSBU010000121.1:0-10495 GCA_039921445.1 Marmoricola sp.
CCTGCCCACCGCGCAACAGGCGCAGCACCTCGTTGACGTCGACGCGCACGGGCATCGAGAGCCGGTAGGGCCGCGAGGCCAGCTGGCCACCGAGCGCGCTGCGCAGGTGGGAGACCTCGGCCTTGAGGGTGGAGAAGGTGATCGCCTGGTCGCCATAGAGCTGCGCGTGCAGCTGCTCCAGCGACATCCCGGCCGGATTGAGCGCCAGGAGCGCAAGGATCTCGGTCTGACGCCGGTTCAACAGCAGCCGGTGACCGTCGAGCCGCGCCTCGGCCGCACCGAGCAGGGTCAAGGACAGGCCCGGTTGGGGTGAGGAGGACTCCTCCCCCGCCACGGGGTGATGCGCGGAGGCCGGCATCGCGGTCTCGATCAGCCGGGCCATCACCCGGGCCGTGGCGAGCCCGATCGGGTGGGTGCGGTCCCAGGTGGTGCTGAGGTCGATCACGCCGAGCTGCTGCCCGGACACCGGATCATGCACCGGCGCCGCCCAGCAGACCCAGTTGTGCACGACCTGGGCGTAGTGCTCGGCGCTGAACACCATCGAGGGCGCGTCGTTGCGCGTGGCCAGGTCGAGCGCGTTCGTCCCCACGCTGGGCTCGTCCCACCGACCGCCCGCAACGAAGTTCACCGTCTCGGCCTTGCGACGCATCACCCGACCGCCGTAGGTCCACAGGATCCGGGTCTCGGCGTCGGTGACCGCGACGACCAGGTCGCCGTCCTCCGCCGTACGCCGGAGCTCTGACTCGATCCGCTCCACGGCCACCTGCAGTGGCGAGCCGTTCCAGAACGACGCGGTCTCGCCCTCGTCATCCAGCGGCGCCTCGGTGACATCGATGCCGACGGCCGGGGCCGAGCGTTCCCAGGACCGCAGGATGTCTGGTCGGACCAGCCCCTCGGCGGCGTCGCCGTGCTCCACGAAGCTGCTCCAGGCACGCACAGCCTGCACGCGACGACTCTGCAGGTCGTTGGTCTGACTCGGCATCCACAGCTCCTGGTGTGACTGCCGCCACGTTAGCCCGACGGCCCTGAGTCAGGGTCCGTCGGGACTGGCGGCGTGCGCGTGGATCCGCCCCGCTGTCGCCGAGAGCGAGTCACCGCTGCCTCCCCAGCGCCGGGCGACGATCTCTGCGGCGATGCTGACGGCCGTCTCCTCGGGGGTCCTGGCGCCGAGGTCGAGCCCGATCGGGCTGGAGAGCCGGTCGAGCTCCTCCTCGCTGAGTCCGGCTTCCCGCAGCCGGCTCAGCCTGTCCTCGTGCGTGCGTCGCGAGCCCATCGCACCGATGTAGGCGACCTCGGGCATGCGCAGCGCCACCTCGAGCACGGGTACGTCGAACTTCGGGTCGTGGGTCAGCACGCAGATCACCGTGCGCCGGTCGATCCGACCCGCGTCCATCTCGGCCTTGAGGAACTTGTGCGGCCAGGTCACGACGACCTCGTCGGCCTCTGGGAAGCGGGTCTTCGTGGCGAAGACGGGGCGCGCGTCGCACACCGTCACGTGGTAGCCGAGGAAGGCACCCACGCGTGCGACCGCGGCGGCGAAGTCGATGGCTCCGAAGACCAGCATCCGTGGGGCGGGCGCGAAGGCCCAGACGAAGACCCGCATCCCCTCGCCGCGTCGTTCCCCGTCGGGGCCGTAGGTCAGGGTCGCGTTGTGCCCGGCGGCGAGCAGGCCGAGCGCGTCGTCGTACACCGCTGCGTCGGCGCGCTCGCTGCCCAGTGCTCCCGACAGCGCTCCCGCTTCGGGGCGTACGACGACCCGGCGACCCAGCCACGTCGGGTCGGGATGCTCGATCACGGTGGCCACGGCCACCGGACGGCCGGCCTCGATGTCGCCAGCGATCTCGGCCAGCTCGGGAAAGGTCTCGCGGTTGACCTTCTCGACGTAGACGTCGAGGATCCCGCCGCAGGTCAGGCCGACGGCGAACGCGTCGTCGTCGGAGACGCCGTACCTCTGCAGCACGGGATCACCGGAGGCCACCACCTCCTGGCTGAGCTCGTAGACCGCGCCCTCGACGCATCCGCCCGAGACCGAGCCGACCGCCGTGCCGTCCGGGCCGACCAGCATCGAGGCTCCGGCCGGACGCGGCGCGGACTGGAAGGTGGCCACCACGGTGCCGACCCCGACACTCTCGCCGGCCTCCCACCACTGCACCAGCTCCTGCAACACCTCACGCACGGCCGACCACCTCCAGAACCTCTGCGAACGACGCCAGTGAATGTCCCGCCACGAAGTCGTCACAGTGCGGCAGAGCGGCGAGAATCCCCTGCTGCACGGGCTCGTAGCCGTCCTTGCCGCGGTGCGGGTTCACCCAGACGACCCTGTGCGCGAGCCGGTGCAGCCGCTGCATCGCCGCACCCAGCGTCTCGGCGCTCCCGCGCTCCCAGCCGTCGCTGAAGACCACCACCACCGCGCCGCGGGCCATTCCACGCGCGCCCCAGCGGTCGAGGAACGCCTGCAGGGTCTCGCCGAGCCGGGTGCCGCCGGACCAGTCGGGGACCTGTTCCCCGGCACGCACCAGCGCGCGATCGGCGTCGCCGGTCCGCAGCGGCAGCGTGATCCGGGTCAGGCGGGTGCCGAGCGTGAAGGCCTCGACCCGGCCCGCAGGCGCCGCGGTCACCATCAGGTGCGCCAACCGCAGCAGCGCGTCGGCGTAGGGCCGCATCGAGGCCGACACGTCGACCAGCAACACCACCCGTCGCGCCGTGGTCCCGCGCCGTCGGTGCTCCACCCTCCCGGGCTCACCCATCTGTCGGAGGGTGGTCCGCAGGGTGCGGTGCATGTCGATCTCACCCCGTCTCCAAGGCGTACGCCGGCTCGCTCGGCGCCGCGGAGGGTGCGGCCGCAGTGCCCGGATCATCGCGTCCAGCAGCGCCTTCTCCGCTGGCTTGAGCGCCGCGACGTCGCGGTGGCGAAGCACCTCCACGTCGCTCGCCGCGACCTGCAGGACGTCGCTGTCCACCGAGGAGCCCGCCTCCCCCGGCTCGCCCAACGGCAACGGGCTGTTCAGCTCGCGCGGCCGCTCCCTCGGCGCCTGCCGCGGCAGCTTGTCGCGGGTGCCGAACCAGGCCTCGAAGACGTGCTCGTAACGCAGCAGCTCGTCCGGACCCGCGCACAAGGTCGCGCGTCCCGCACGGAAGGTGGCGTGCGGATCCCCCGAACCGACGAGCGCTGCAGCCTCGAGGAAGGCGGTCGCCCGGTCAGAGGTCACCGGCAGCCCGGCGGATCGCAAGGCCTCGGTGAAGCCGAGCAGGATCTCGTCTGCCTCGTGGTTGAGGTGGTCGACCTCGCCGACGAACGTCATCCGGCCAGCATCCGGTCCAGGGCGTGCTTGACCCGGTCGGTGTCCTCGCGGTACTTCACCACCGTGCCCAGCGTGCGCGCAGCGGTCTCGAGGTCGAGCTCCTCGGCGCCGAGCCGATGCAGTGCCCGCGCCCAGTCGAGGGTCTCGGCCACTCCCGGCGGCTTGAGCAGTGACTGGGTCCGCAGCTGCTGGACGGCGCCGGCGACCTGCTCGGCGAGGCGCTGACTCACCTCGGGCAGACGGCTGCGCACGATCGCGACCTCGCGCGCCAGCCCGGGATGGTCGATCCAGTGGTAGAGACAGCGACGCTTCAGGGCGTCGTGCAGCTCACGGGTGCGGTTGGAGGTCAGGATCACCGTCGGCGGGGTGGCCGCCGTGACGGTGCCGAGCTCGGGGATGGTCACCGTCCAGGCCGAGAGCACCTCGAGCAGGAACGCCTCGAACTCGTCGTCGGCCCGGTCCACCTCGTCGATCAGCAGCACCGCCGGCGACTCGCGCAGCGCGCGCAGCACCGGCCGAGCGAGCAGGAAGCGCTCGTCGAAGAGCGACTTCTCGGCCTCGTTGGCGTCGAGCTCTCCCGCCTTGGTCGCTGCCTCCAGCGTGCGCAGGTGCAGGATCTGACGCGGGAAGTCCCAGTCGTAGAGGGCCTGTGAGGCGTCGATCCCCTCATAGCACTGCAGCCGGATCAGGGGTACGTCGGCGACCTGGGCCAGCGCCTCGGCCAGCGCGGTCTTGCCCGTGCCTGGCTCGCCCTCGAGCAGGAGCGGCCGCTGCATCACCTGCGCGAGGTAGACGACCGTGGTCAGGTCGTCGTCGGCGAGGTAGCCGGTGCCACCCAGGGCAGCCGCAACCTCGTCCGGAGAAGTGAGCTCCATCCTCGAAGGCTACGCAGCACCGGGTTGGCTCGCGGTTGGACGAGGGCAGTCCGGCCGGACAGGTCTAGCGTGAGTCGACGTCGGCCCCGGTCGCGAGATCGCCGCACTCCACCAGCTCGACGTCGCGATCGGCGAGATACGCCCGGGCACCCTGGTCTCCGGTCGCCGTGTCGATCACACCGACCCAGTGGTCACGACCGAGCAGGACAGGATGGCCGGGCACACCGTCGTACGCCGCCCGGCGCAGGGTCTCGACGTCGGAGCCTTTGGCCAGCACGCGTCCCACCACCGCGGGGCCGACGTCGGGCAGGTCCACGAGACCGACCAGCACGGAGGTCGCCTCCGGCACCGCGCCCAGAGCCTCCAGCCCGGCGCGCAACGAGGCACCCATCCCCTCGGCCCAGTCCGCTGCGACGACCACCCGCACCCCGAGCGGGATGAGGTCGCGGGCGCGTTCGGCCTCGGCACCGAGCACGACCGTCACCTCGGCACACCCCCCCGCACGCAGGGTGGCCAGGGACCGCACCAGCCAGGAGGTCCCGTCGGCATCATGGATCAGCGCCTTCGGCGTACCCATGCGTCGGCCCGCGCCGGCCGCGAGAAGAAGTCCGTGCACCACGGCGCCACGATGTCACGACGTTCGCGTGCCAGGCGCGTCTCCCGGTGCGCGGGGCGGTTCAGGAGCCCAGCGTCGCGACGAGCACGGCCTTGATCGAGTGCATCCGGTTCTCGGCCTGGTCGAAGACGATCGAGTGCCTGGACTCGAAGACCTCGTCGGTGACCTCCAAGGCGCTCATCCCGGTCTTCTGGAACAGCTCCTCGCCGACCTTGGTGTGCCGGTCGTGGAACCCCGGGAGGCAGTGCATGAACCGCACCTGCGGGTTGCCGGTGAGCTCGAGCAGGGCCAGGTTCACCTGGTAGGGCTTGAGCAGGGTGATCCGCTCCTCCCACACCTCCGCGGGCTCACCCATGGAGACCCACACGTCGGTGTAGACGAAGTCGACGCCCGCGACCCCCTCGGCGACATCCTCGGTCTGGGTGATCCGGGCGCCGGTCTCCTCGGCGATCCTTCGCGCGTGCTCGAGCACGTCGTCGTGGTTCCACAGCGATCTCGGCGCGACGATCCGCACGTCCATCCCCATCATCGCCCCGGCCACCAGCAGTGAGTTGCCCACGTTGTTGTGCGCGTCACCGAGGAAGGCGAAGGCGATCTCCGAGTCGTGCTTGCCGACGTGCTCACGCATGGTCAACATGTCGCACAGGCTCTGCGTGGGGTGCCACTCGTCGGTCAGGCCGTTCCACACCGGTACGCCGGAGGCCTCCGCGAGAGTCTCGACGTTGTGCTGCGCGGAGCCGCGGTACTCGATCCCGTCGTACATCCGACCCAGCACCCGGGCGGTGTCCTCCATCGACTCCTTGTGACCGATCTGGGAACCGGTCGGATCGAGATAGGTCACCCTGGCGCCCTGGTCGAACGCCGCGACCTCGAAGGCACATCGGGTGCGGGTGGAGGTCTTCTCGAAGATCAGTGCGATGTTCTTGCGGGTCAGTCGTGGCTGCTCGGAACCGGCGTACTTGGCCAGCTTCAGCTCGGCTGCCAGGTCGAGCAGGAACTTCCACTCCTTGGGGGTGAAGTCGATCTCCTTGACGAAGCTGCGGTTGCGCAGGTTGAACGCCATCTCAGATGCCCTCGCGTTCGATCGGGCAGGTCATGCAGCGGGGGCCACCACGGCCGCGGCCGAGCTCGTTGCCCTGGATGGTGACCACCTCGAGGCCGTTCTTGCGAAGATAGGTGTTGGTGGTGACGTTGCGCTCGTAGGCGACCACCACACCCGGACTCACCGCGAGCACGTTGCACCCGTCGTCCCACTGCTCGCGCTCGGCCGACTTCACGTCCTGGGTGGGGGTCAGGACGTTGATCCGATCGAGCCCCAGCGCAGCGGCGATCGCCTGGTGCATGTCCCCGGGGGCGTGGGCGGTGACCTTGAGCTCCTTCTCGGTGTCCCCCGGCTCGATCGTGTACGCCGGCAGGTCACCCAGTCCGACGTACTGGGTGAAGGTGTCCTCGTTCACCATCGTCATCACGGTGTCGAGGTGCATGAAGGCGCGCTTCTGTGGCAGTGACAGCGCCACGATCCTGCTCGCGGACCCCTGCGCGAAGAGCTGCGTCGCGAGCCGCTCGACTCCTTGCGGGGTGGTGCGCTCGCTCATGCCGACCAGCACTGCGCCCTTGCCCAGCACCAGCATGTCGCCACCCTCTGCGGTGGCCCGACCGTTGGCCGAACCCGGCGACCAGACCCGGAAGTCGGCGTCCGCGAACAGCGGGTGCCAACGGTAGATCGCCTCGTAGTGGATGGTCTCGCGCATCCGCGCCTTCATCCGCATGGAGTTGATCGAGACCCCGTCATAGATCCAGGCCGAGGTGTCCCTGGTGAACAGGTGGTTCGGCAGCGGGGGCAGGAAGAGGTCGTCGAGGTCGAGCGCGTGGATCACCACCGAGCTCGGCTCCTCAGCGTGCTCGAGCAGCTCGCGCTTCGACATCCCGCCGATGAGGTACTCCACCAGGGTGTCGTCATCGAAACCGGCGAAGGTGTTGTAGAGCATGTCGGTGGCCATCGGGCCATAGATCCGCTCGTCGAAGGACGCATCGAGGATGTGCTTGCGCGCCTCCGGCACCGCGACGGTCTCCCGCAGCAGCTGGTCGAGCAGGTGGACCTTGACCCCAAGGTCCCGCAGGGACTCAGCGAACGCGTCGTGCTCCTGCTTGGCCCGCTTGACCCACAAGACATCGTCGAACAGGTAGGAGTCCTTGTTCGTCGGAGTGAGCCGCTTCAGCTCGAGGTCCGGTCGGTGCAGGATCGCCTGTCGCAGGCGCCCCACCTCAGAGTCGACGTGCAGGGTCATCCGTTCCTCCGATGTCGTCAAGGGCTCTCGTAGCGAGCTCGTCGAGCTCAGTCGTCGAGCTCTGTCGTCGAGCGCTGTCGCAGCAACTCTGCCGCGCGCACACGATCCCCGAGAGTGCCGAAGGTCCCGTCGGCAGGAGCCCTTCGACCGCAGTGCGCGACGTCGGGCCGCTGGTTGGCTGAGCGGGTCAGACCGACCGCCGTACGAGGGAGCATTGATGGCCACGCAGATCGACGACGCAAGACCTCGTGGGGCGGAGGAGAAGCCGAGCAGGTTCACCTTCCCCAGCGCCTTCACGGTGCTGTTCGCGGTCACCGTCCTGGTCTGGCTGCTGGCGTTCGTCGTGCCCACGGGGGCCTACAAGATCAGCGAGAAGACCGGCGGTCCGATCCCGGGCAGCTACTCGGGTGTCGATGCAGGGCTGTCCTTCACCGACCGCCTGATGCAGCTGTTCCTGTCCCCGGTCAACGGGCTCTACGGCGTGAAGGCCTCCGACGGCGGGTTCATCGGGCCCTACGAGACCGGGGAGCTGTTCGGCGCTGCCGGAGTGTTCCTGTTCGTGATCGCCATCGGCATCTTCATCACGATGTCGATGCAGACCGGCGCCATCGACAACGGCATCGCGCACGTGGCGCAACGCTTCGGCACCCGCGGCGCCGTACTCATCGTGATCTTGATGGTGCTGTTCTCGATCGGTGGCACCACCGAGGGGATGGCGGAGGAGACGCTCGGGTTCTACGCCCTGGTCGTTCCACTGATGCTCAGCCTGGGCTATGACCGGATGGTCGCCGCCGGCACCATCCTCGTCGGAGCAGGGATCGGGGTGCTCGCCTCGACCGTCAACCCGTTCGCCACCGGAGTGGCCTCCGACGCCGCAGGGATCTCCATCGGGGACGGAATCGCCTTCCGCCTCCTGATGTACGTCGTTCTGGTGCCGGTAGGGGTCCTCTTCGTTCTCCGCTACGCCCGCCGGGTCAAGGCCGACCCCAGGCGATCGCTGACCGCAGGCCAGCCCGGCGACGCAGAGATCGCCACCCGGGGCGTCGGCAGCGTCCCAGCCCTGACCGGCCGGCACAAGAGCGTGCTCGCCACGGTGGGGCTCACGTTCACCTTCATGATCTTCGCGATCGTGCCCTGGGCTCAGGTGGTCAACGGACCAGCCGCAGAGAGCTACGGCTGGCAGCTGGACTGGTACTTCCCCGAGCTCGCCGCATTGTTCATCGTGATGACGATCGTCGTCGGTCTGATCGGAGGTCTCGGCGAGAAGCGACTCACCGACACCTTGGTGCGGGGCGCAGGCGACTTCGTCGGGGTCGGCCTGATCATCGTCCTGGCCCGCGGAGTCACCGTGATCATGAGCAACTCGCAGATCACCGACACGGTGCTGCACTCGATGGAGACCGCCGTGAACAACACCTCCTCGGGGGTGTTCGGGGCGTTGATGTATCTCGTGAACATCCCGCTGGCGTTCCTGGTTCCGTCCACCTCCGGTCACGCCGCGCTGGCGATGCCGATCCTGGCACCGCTCGCCGACTTCGCCAGCGTTCCACGAGCCTTGGTGGTCACGGCGTTCCAGTCGGCCTCCGGGCTGGTCAACCTGATCACGCCCACGTCCGCCGTGGTGATGGGCGGGCTGGCGCTGGCCAAGGTGCGCTACGACGAGTACCTGCGTTTCGTGGCCCCGCTCGTGCTCGTGCTGCTCGTGGCCTCGACCGCGATCATCGCCGTGGGTGCGATGCTCTCCTGACGACGCTGCGTCGATGACGCGGCCGATCGGCGAGTTCTGGGAGTGAGGTGGGCACCGTGCTGGTGCGCGAAGTGATGACAAGACAACCGGTGACGGTGGCTGCAGAGGCCTCCGTCGGTGATGCCCTGGCACTGCTGGACAAGCACGCGATCACCAGCCTGCCCGTCGTCTCCAGCGACGCCGTTCTCGTCGGAGTGCTGAGTGAGGCCGACCTGCTCGTCGGCCGAGTGCTGCGGGATGCGCGCTCCTCGCTGATCCTGCACGAAGAGGACGACTCGCTCGAGGCTCGCGGGACCGTAGGCGCTGTGATGACTGCACGCCCGATGACGGTCACCGAGGACACCGACGTGGCAGCGGTCGCCAAGATGATGACGACGACCGGCTTCAAGAGCCTGCCCGTGGTCGATGCCCGAAACCGCGTGGTCGGGGTGGTCAGCCGCCGCGACATCGTGCGGATGCTGGCCCGGCCCGCCACCGAGGTGGAGCAGGAGCTCACGGCCCTGTTCCGCAGTCTCGACAAGGACTGGACTGCCAGCGTGCAGGACGGCAACGTCACCATCACCGGACCCACCGAGGCTCGCGACCGTTCCCTGGCCATGTCCGCGGCCTCGACGGTCCCGGGCGTGGTCAAGGTGCACATCGCCTGACCAGCTCTCCGCTGGTCGAGGAGCTCGCGCAGCGAGCGTCTCGAAGCCCAACCGTCTCGAACCCTGAGTGGTCATCAGAGAATCCCTTGTGTGGACTGGGGTTCTGAGCCCGCTGGGTTGTCAGACCTCGGTGCTTGGATTGCTTCATGACGACGACCGGGCAGGAGCAGTTGCTGGACAGTGCTGCTGATGTGCTCGGGTTCGTGCGTTCGCAACGTCGGCTGGCGAACGTGGCGGAGGCCGCGGTGCTCGCCGGGGCGGTGACCTGGGCTGAGCAGCACCCGCCGGAGTCGATCCATCTCGCGGCGACCTGGCCGACGGGTGGCGCCGAGACGGGGCTGTTGTTGGCAGGCGAGGGGGCGCCGCTGGTGGCGGAGGCGGTCGAGCTCAAGCACCGGTTGCCGCGGACCTGGGCCCGGGTCCAGGCCCATGATCTGCCAGCGTGGCGGGCGCGGCGGGTCGCCGCGGCCACCCTGGGGCTCACCCGGGAGGCCGCTGAGTTCGTCGACGCCCAGGTGGCGCCGTTCGCGCACAAGATCGGTCCCGCAGCCCTGGACCGGCTGGTGGTCGAGGCGGTCGCGCGGTTCATGCCCGCCCGAGCCCTCGAGGAGGCCCGGGCTGCGGCGGACGGGCGCCACGTCACGATCCACCGCCGGCAGGTGTCCTTCACCGGGACCAGCTACCTCGAGGGTGAGCTCGACCTCGCTGATGCCCTCGACCTCGACGCCGCGCTCTCCCAGGGTGCCTGGTCGTTGAAGGCAGCGGGTTGCACTGAGTCCCTCGACGTACGCCGCTCGATCGCGGCCGGCGAGATCGCCCGACGCCAGCTCGCCCTGGACCTCCAGCCCGACGAGCAGGACGAAGCCGCCTGCGGGACTGTGACCAGCTCGACCCCGAAGCAGACAGGTCGCCAGGTGGTGTTGCACGTCCACCTCAGCGACCGCGCGATCACCGGCACCAGCGCCGCTGAATGCGATGGTCTGGGTCGGATCGAGAACACTCGCCAACCCATCACCGCCG
>JBDSBU010000122.1:0-3786 GCA_039921445.1 Marmoricola sp.
GCTGCCACCCGGACGGCGTCGATGCCACCGGGCCGGGAGCCGACCACACGGGCCTCGCCGCCACCGGCCGGCAGCAACCACAGCAGCGACGACTCGTCGTCCTCCTTCTTGGCCTCTGGGTCGGGCCGAGACGAGGTGAACAGCACCGACCCGTCGGGCAGGAAGCGCGCGCCGCCCTCACCCTTTGCGCTGCGGGTCAGCCGTCGAGCTGGTGCCTCGCCGGCGGGGTCGACCTCCCACAGCGCGGTGACCCACTTGGTGCGCTCGGGGTTCAACGTCTGCTGCGAGGTCACCAGCCGGTTGCCGTCCGGCGACAGCGCCAGGCCCGAGCCGCGGGGCAGGTCGAGAAAGACGTCGAGGTCATGGAAAGGGTGGTCAGAAGCCGAGTCAGTCACTCCAACTTGGTATCACGCGGCCCGGAACCGGACACGTTTCACGGTGCCACTCCTCGGTTGACCACTCGGGCCACTACCCGGGCGACGACTGGTGCGACTACTTGGGCGGCAGCGACTCCGCGAAGCTGACTCCGACCTCGACCCAGCGGCCGAGATCGGAGTCCTGGGTGATCGCGGAGGAGTCGAGATGCAGCCAGCCGGCCAGCTTCCGACCATTCATCTCGAACAGCGAGACGCCCGGCTCCTCTACGAACGTCGGTGACTGCTCGGGGTCGACTCGGAGCATCAGCCCGCCCTGGCTGCTCGCAGCGCACGCCATGTGCCCGTGGACCAGGAAGGCCAGGCCCCCGAACATCCTCTTCTCCGAGACCCCGTCCTGTGGCTCCAGGACATCTCGGAGCCGGTCGGCGAGCGTTTCGTCATAGCCCATGAGCCAGCCTCGCACGCCCGTTCGGCGACCTCCATCCCCACGCGGCTTCGACTCGCAGGCCCCTTTCTTGACCTGTTCAAGAAAAGCGGCAAGACTGCCGCGGTGCCCTCCCCTGAGTTCGAGCTCCAGCTGCGGGAGGCCCAGCTGCGTGTGACCCGGCCGCGGCTGGCCGTGCTGAGCGCCGTACGCCAGCACCCGCACGCAGACACGGAGTCACTCATCGGCGCCGTGCGCGCGGACCTGGGTGAGGTCTCGCACCAGGCGGTCTACGACGTGCTGCGCGCCCTCACCGATGCAGGGCTCGTACGCCGGATCCAGCCGGCCGGGTCCGTGGCCCGCTATGAGTGCCGGACTGCCGACAACCACCACCACCTCGTGTGCCGCTCGTGCAGCGTCATCGTGGACGTGGACTGCGCCGTCGGCGGCACCCCTTGCCTGACCGCCTCCGAACAGCACGGCTTCACGATCGACGAGGCCGAGGTCGTCTATTGGGGCCTGTGCCCCAGCTGCTCCACCAAGAATTCCTGATATCACTCCTCCGGAAAGGTTAGTCATGCCTGAGCACCACGATGCAGTCGTCGGCGAGATGAACGAGGAGGCCGGCCAGCCCAGCGCCGAGCAGTGCCCGGTCATCCACGAGCGCGCGCCCCACCCGACCGCGGGCGGGAGCAGCCGCGGCTGGTGGCCCGACCGGCTCAACCTGAAGATCCTTGCCAAGAACCCGGCCGTGGCGAGCCCCCTCGGAGCCGACTTCGACTACGCCGCGGCGTTCAACACCTTGGACCTTGCTGCGGTGAAGCAGGACATCTCCGCGGTGCTGACCTCCTCCCAGGCCTGGTGGCCCGCCGACTTCGGCCACTACGGCCCCTTCATGATCCGGATGGCCTGGCACAGCGCCGGCACCTACCGGATCAGCGATGGCCGCGGTGGCGCCGGTGCCGCCCAGCAGCGATTCGCACCGCTGAACAGCTGGCCCGACAACGGCAACCTGGACAAGGCCCGTCGGCTGCTGTGGCCGGTGAAGAAGAAGTACGGCAACAGCCTCTCCTGGGCCGACCTGATCGTGCTCACCGGCAACGTCTCGCTGGAGTCGATGGGTTTTGAGACCTTCGGCTTCGCCGGTGGTCGCGAGGACGTCTGGGAGCCCGACGAGGACGTCTACTGGGGTCCGGAGACCACGTGGCTCGGCGATGAGCGCTACACCGGCGACCGCGACCTGGAGAACCCGCTCGCTGCGGTCCAGATGGGCCTGATCTACGTCAACCCCGAAGGCCCCAACGGCAACCCCGATCCGATCGCCGCCGCTCGCGACATCCGCGAGACGTTCGCTCGGATGGCAATGAACGACGAGGAGACGGTCGCGCTGATCGCGGGGGGTCACACCTTCGGCAAGGCCCACGGAGCGGCCGACCCCGACAAGTACGTCGGTGCCGAGCCCGAGGGCGCTGGCCTGGAGGAGATGGGCCTCGGCTGGAAGAGCTCCTTCGGCACCGGCAAGGGCGAGGACGCGATCACCAGCGGTCTCGAGGTCACCTGGACCGACGCCCCGACCCAGTGGGACAACGGCTTCTACGACATCCTGTTCGGCTACGAGTGGGAGCTGACGAAGAGCCCCGCCGGCGCGCACCAGTGGCAGCCCAAGGACGGCGCCGGAGCGGGCACCGTCCCCGGTCCCGCAGCGGACTCGGCCCGACGCGTTCCGACGATGCTGACCACCGACCTCTCGCTGCGTTTCGACCCGATCTACGGGCCGATCTCCAAGCGCTTCCACGAGAACCCGGAGGTCTTCGCGGACGCGTTCGCCCGTGCCTGGTTCAAGCTCACGCACCGCGACATGGGTCCGCTCCCCCGCTACCTCGGGCCGGAGGTGCCGCAGGAGGTGCTGCTCTGGCAGGACCCCGTCCCCGCGGTCACCCACGAGCTGATCGACGCCGACGACATCGCCACCTTGAAGGGTCAGCTGCTGGACTCCGGCCTCAGCATCGCCCAGCTGGTGAGCACCGCCTGGGCCTCGGCCTCGACGTTCCGAGGCAGCGACAAGCGGGGCGGCGCCAACGGCGCGCGTATCCGTCTTGAGCCGCAGAACGGTTGGGAGATCAACAACCCGGACGAGCTCGCGACCGTGCTGCGCACCCTGGAGGGTGTCCAGGAGCGGTTCAACACCGGTGTGAAGCAGGTCTCGCTCGCCGACCTGATCGTCCTGGCCGGTTGCGCCGGGGTCGAGCAGGCGGCCCGGAACGCGGGTCACGTGCTCACGGTCCCCTTCACCCCCGGACGCACCGATGCCTCGCAGGAGAACACCGACGTCGAGTCGTTCGCTGCCATGGAGCCGACGGTGGACGGGTTCCGCAACTACCTGGGCAAGGGTCACCGCCTGCCGACGGAGTACCTCCTGATCGACAAGGCGAACCTGCTCACCCTGAGCGCTCCGGAGATGACCGTGCTCGTGGGTGGTCTGCGCGCCATCGGCGTGACGGCGAAGGACTCCGCGAACGGCGTACTCACCGCCACGCCGGGGTCGTTGACCAACGACTTCTTCGTCAACCTGCTCGACCTCGACACGACGTGGACGTCGACCGACGACTCGAAGGAGACCTTCGAGGCACGCAACCCCGGCGGAGAGGTGATCTGGACCGCCACCCGTGCCGACCTGGTCTTCGGCTCCAACTCCGAGCTGCGTGCCCTCGCCGAGGTCTACGCCAGCGACGACGCCCAGGCGAAGTTCGCCAGCGACTTCGTTGCTGCGTGGGACAAGGTCATGAACCTGGACCGGTTCGACCTGAGCTGATCCGTGGCCGGGCGGGGTGCTCCCCCGCCCGGCAAGATCCTGTTTCCCCGGAGGTGGACCGACATGGCAGAGCTCGTCCGGACCAACGACCCCGGCTTGATCTCCGTCATCGAGGGCCTGCTCCTCGCAGAGGACATCCCCTACCAGGTCACGGACCGCAACATGAGCGTTCT
>JBDSBU010000123.1:0-25168 GCA_039921445.1 Marmoricola sp.
TGAACTCGGCCGCAGCAGCCAACCTGCCCACCCTCGGCGTCTGTCGGGGGATGCAGGTGATGGCGGTGGCGGCCGGAGGCACCCTCGACCAGCACACCCCGGACCTCGTCGGGCACGAGCGGCACAATCCGGGCGCCGACGGGTTCGGCGAGATCGACGTGGCAGTCGTCGAGGCCTCCGCCCTGACCTCGATCCTGGGTTCGTCGGTGACGGTGCACTGCCACCATCACCAGTCGGTGCGCGCCCATCCTGGCTACGTCCCCGCTGCCTGGGCAGCGGACGGCACCCTCGAGGCGATGGAGGCCCACGGCCCGCGGTTCTGCCTCGGCGTGCAGTGGCACCCCGAGGTGGGGCGCGACCAGCGGCTCTTCGACGCGCTGGTCGGTGCGGCTGTCGGTTTTTCATGTTAACTGGTGAAACTGTCACTTCTCTGCCGTTGCAATGGCAGAGAAGTGACAGTTTCACAAGGTCTCCTGAAAAACCGGCAGACCCTCAGTCCAGTACCTCAGCCACCAGGGGTACGCCGGGGCGGTAGGCGAGGTGGAGGTGGGACGGGGCGTCGAGGACGGTCAGGTGGGCCCGCTTGCCAGGTGCCAGCACGCCGACGTCGTCGCGGGCCAGGGCACGGGCACCACCTGCGGTAGCCGACCACAGGGCCTCGGCAGGCGTCATCCGCATCTCGCGGACGGCCAGCGCGACGCACAGCGCCATCGACGAGGTGTAGCACGAGCCGGGGTTGCAGTCGCTGGCCAGCGCGACCGTGACGCCGGCGTCGAGCAGGCCGCGGGCGTCGGGGTACGGCGACCTGGTGCTGAACTCCACCCCGGGCAGCAACGTCGCGATCGTGCCGGAGTCGGCGAGCGCAGCGACGTCGACGTCGTCGAGGAAGGTGCAGTGGTCGACCGCGACCAGACCCGCCTCGCACGCCAGGCGTACGCCGGGGCCGGGACCCAGCTGGTTGGCGTGCAGCCGGCCGCCCAGTCCGTGGGCCGCGCCGGCCGCGAGGATCGAGCGGGCCTGGTCGGCGTCGAAGGCCCCCCGCTCGCAGAAGACGTCGATCCAGCGCGCGTGCGGAGCCGCCGCCTCGAGCATCGGGCCGGTCACCAGGTCGACGTAGCCGGCCGGGTCCTCGGCGTACTCCCGCGGCACGACATGCGCACCCAGGAACGTGGTCTCCTCGATGAACTGTCGGGCCACGGAGAGCGAGCGGGCCTCGTCGAGCACGCTCAGGCCGTAGCCGCTCTTGATCTCGACGGTGGTCGTGCCCTGGCGGCGCATCTCCGCGACGTGCCGCGCGACGTTGTCGCTCAGCTGCTCGTCGGTTGCCGCACGGGTGGCGGTCACGGAGGAGTGGATTCCGCCGGCGGCGTACGGCTGGCCCGCCATCCTCGCGGCGAACTCCTCGGAGCGGTCGCCGGCGAAGACGAGGTGTGAGTGCGAGTCCACGAAGCCTGGCAGCACCGCACGGCCGCCGAGGTCACGCGCGGCATCGGTGGCGGGAGCCTCGAGTCGAGGCCCCACCCAGGCGATCCGGCGACCCTCGAGCACGACCGCGGCGTCGTGCAGCAGGCCCAGAGGCGTGCCGTCGTGCACCGGGTCGTTCGTGACCAGCTCGGCGATGCCGCTCAGCAGCAAGGAGCTCATGGTCGAGTGCCCAGCTGGTCGCCCTGGCGACCACTCCAGCACTCGACCCGGGCCACGTCGGCTCCGGTCGCCGCGAACACCAGCGTCTCCGGCGTGGCACCGGTCCCCCGGGTGCGGATCGTGTCGAGGTCGACGGTGACCAGGTCGGCCCGCTGCCCCGGCGCGAGGCGGCCCGCGTCGGCGTACCCCAGGGAGCGATGTCCGTCTCGGGTGGCCGCCGCCAGCAGCTCACTCGCGCGCCAGTGCCCGCGTCGCTGCGAGGCCAGCCGTTCGTGCATCTCCACCGCGCGCATCTCCTCGAACAGGTCGATCACCGCATGACTGTCGGAGCCCAGCGTGAGGGTGGCGCCGGCCTCGTGCAACCGCCGACCTGGCCCGATGCCGTCGGCGAGGTCGCGCTCGGTGGTCGGGCAGAAGCAGACGTTGGTCCGCGACTCCCCCAGCAACCGGATGTCCTCGTCACTGAGGTGGGTGGCGTGCACCGCCGTCGTCAGCGGCCCCAGCGCGCCGGCTTCGGCGAGCACCTGCGTCGGGGTGAGTCCGTACGCCGCAACGCACTCCTCGTTCTCCGCCACCTGCTCGGAGAGGTGCACGTGCAGCGGCAGACCAGCCGCTGCCTCCACCACCACACCGAGCTGATCACGCGGCACCGCCCGGACGGAATGGATCGCCGCACCCACGCGCGGATCGCCGAAGGCCGCGACCCGCTCGGCCCAGGCGTGCGCATCCCCGTCGCTGTAGCGCACCTGCACGCCCTCAGGCGCCCGGCCGAACCCGGCGGAGACGTAGCAGGTGTCCAGCAGCCTGATCCGGATCCCGGCGTCGTCGGCCGCGGCCAGCAGCGCCCGGCCCATCTCGTTGGGATCGGCGTAGGGGGTGCCGTCCGGCTGGTGGTGCAGGTAGTGGAACTCACCGACCGCGGTGATCCCGGTGGCCCGCATCTCGGCGTAGACCTCTCGGGCGAGCTCGAAGTAACCGTCTGGAGTGAGCTCGGCTGCGACGGCGTACATCTGCTCGCGCCAGGTCCAGAAGGACCCGCCGCCCCTCTGGGTGTGTCCGCGCAGCGCCCGGTGGAAGGCGTGCGAGTGGCAGTTCGCGAGGCCCGGCAGGGTGAGCCCTGGCACCTCGACCGAACCTGCTGCCGGTGAGCCCGTGACCTCGGTGATGCGTCCGGCACGCACCTCGACCATGACGTCGGAGCACACCTCGTCCCCGACCAGCGCGTGCTGGAGCGCCAAGGACTGCGTCGCCGAGGACGTCTGCGACTGACTCATCCGACCAGCACCTCGAGCGAGTCGGCGAGCGCCTCGACCCCTGTCAGGCAGTCGGCGGTCTCGGCGTGCTCGGCCGGCGAGTGCGATACGCCGGTGGGGTTGCGGACGAACAGCATCGCCGTCGGCACGCCGGCGGCGGCCAGGATGCCGGCGTCGTGCCCGGCCATCGTCGGGATCACCGGAACCTCTCCCCAGCGATCCTGCAGCCCGGCTCGCAGGCGAGAGGTGAGCGCCACGTCGAAGGCCACCGCCCCGGAGACCGACTCTGCGGTGACCTCGAGGGCGGTGCCATCACGGCCCGCCCGGTCGCTGCCCTGACGACGGATCGCGGCGACCAGCTCCTCCAGCGCCTCCTCGGAGTCGCAGCGCGCGTCGAGCCACGCGGTCACCCGCGACGGGATCGCGTTGGTGCCGTTGGGGGCGACCTCGATCCGGCCGAACGTGGCCCGCTGGCCGGCGAGACGCGCCTGCTTGGCCGCCGCGAGAGCGGTCATCGAGAAGGTCAGCATCGGGTCGTGCCGGTCCTCCATCCGGGTGGTGCCGGCATGGTCGGCGAGGCCGGTGAAGGCGAAGCGATAGCGGCCGTGAGGCCAGATCGAGGTTGCCAGACCCACCGGCGCATCGCGGTTGACGAGGTCGCGGCCCTGCTCGACGTGCAGCTCCACGAAGCAACCGACCCGGTCCACCCACGGCGCCCGGCCCAGCGACGGCTCGATCCCTGCGGCTGACATCGCGTCCAGGAAGCTGATGCCCTCACGATCGCGGAGCCCGCCCGCCAGTTCCGCGCTCGTGCACCCGGTGGCCAGACGCGAGCCAAGGCACGCCAGACCGAAGCGCGAGCCTTCCTCCTCGGCGAAGGCACCGACCAGCAACGGACGGGTCGGTCGGACCCCGCGTTCACGCAACAGGTCGATCGCGGCAAGCGCAGAGACCACGCCGAGCGGGCCGTCGTACGCCCCTCCGTCGAGCACGGAGTCCAGGTGCGACCCGATCAGCACTGCGTCGTCGCCGGCGCCCCAGCTCGCGAGCAGGTTGCCGTTGCCGTCGGGCTCGACCGCCAGCTCCCGGGCCTCGCACTGGCCGACGAACCAGGCGCGGAGCTCGACCTCGGCCGTGGTGAAGGGTTGGCGGAAGTAGCCTCCGCTGCTGGCATCTCGTCCCAGCGGCGCGAGGTCGCGCCACATCCGCTCGAAGTCGTCAGGCATCTCGCTCCCGATAATGGGTCACATGGAGTTCCGGGACGTCGTACGCCGCCGCAGGATGGTCCGCAGCTACACCGACGAACCCGTGGACAAAGAGGTGGTCGACCGCGCACTGGCGCACGCCGTTCGTGCGCCCAGTGCGGGCTTCACCCAGGGTTGGGGCTTCCTCGTTCTCGACGAGCCGGAGGACGTACGCCGCTACTGGGCCGCGACCGCCGAGCTCGACGAGCCGGACAGCTGGCTGCGCGGCATGATGCGGGCGCCGGTGATCGTGCTGCCGTGCTCGAGCAAGGCTGCCTACCTCGATCGATACGCCGCACCCGACAAGGGTTGGAGCGACCGCGACGAGGCCCGCTGGCCGGTGCCGTTCTGGCACACGGACGCTGCGATGGCGGCACTGCTGATCCTGCAGACCGCGGTCGACGAGGGTCTCGGCGCGTGCTTCTTCGGCATCCCCCCGCAACGCGTCGCAGAAGTTCGGCAAGCCTTCGCGATCCCCGAGGCCTTCGACCCCGTCGGCGCGCTCACGCTGGGGCACCCGGCCGACCGGGCAGGGCCCGACGGTTCGCCCGCCCGGCGACGACGCAAACCGGTGGACGAGGTGGTGCACCGAGGCTCCTGGGGTACGCCGGGGTGACATGGACCCACTCCATCCGATGCGCGGCCCAGGCACCAGCCGACGCCCGCTTCGACTGTCTCGGATCCGAGAAATCTCGAGTCCTGGGTTCGCAGGCTGCGGAATCTTTGCAGATCCCGAGGGTTTGCGCGCCCAGAGCGTGGGTACACCCTTTCGGACCGCGACACACTATCGAAAGGAAGCCTGCAATGATCATTCTGGGCCTTATCCTCCTGATCATCGGCCTTCTGGCCGGTCCCCCCATCCTGACCACGATCGGCGCGATCCTGCTCGTCGTGGGCCTGGTGCTGAACCTGGTCCCGATCGGCGGCACTCGCCGACGGGTCTACTAGACCCGACAACAGCCCAGGGGCCCCGGACCAAGTGGTTCGGGGCCCCTGCGCATGTCCGCACGGGTTGGCTCGACAGGGCAGCGGATGGGGCTAGGTTTCTCCCGTGGGGGCAGCCGAGGAGATCGAGAAGTTGCGCGCGCTGGTGCGACTGCCCACGGTTTCGCGCACCGACGAGTCAGCGATCGACCGGGCGCCGTTCGAGGAGTTCGCCCGGCTCCTCGCCGAGCAGTTCCCGCTGCTGCACCAGCACCTGACCCTCCATCGCGTCCGCGACCACTCGCTGCTCTTCTGTTGGACCGGCCGGTCGACCGAAGCACCGGTCGTGCTGATGGCCCACCTCGACGTGGTGCCGATCGATGAGTCGGCGCCCTGGCAGCACCCGCCCTTCGGCGCCGAGATCCACGACGGGTCGATCTGGGGGCGCGGCACCCTGGACGACAAGGGCTCTCTCGTCGCCATCTGCGCAGCGGTCGAGCGGCTGCTGACACGCGGGGTGGTGCCCGCCCGTGACGTCTGGCTCTCCTTCGGCGCCCGCGAAGAGGTCTCTGGGCCCGACGCACAGAGCGCTGTGGGCGTCTTGCGCTTGCGTGGTGTCGCGCCGTGGTTCGTGCTCGACGAGGGCGGGGCGGTCGCGCACGAGGCGTTTCCGGGCGTACGGCCACCACTCGGCGTGATCGGCGTCTCCGAGAAGGGCAGCACCACGCTGGAGCTCACCGCGCGTGGCCGGGGTGGCCACTCCTCGACTCCGGCGCCGGGTGGGCCCACGAGCCGGATCGCCAGGGCCGTCGTACGCCTGGAGAAGCGGCAGTTCGCCGCGTCGCTGCCCGAGCCGACCCTCGAGCTGTTCAGCCGGATGGCACCGCACGCGGCCGCACCATTGCGTCCTTTGCTGGCGAGGGCGCGCAGCCTGGGGCCGCTGCTGAAGCGGGCGCTGGTGGCGGCGGGTGCCGAGCCTGCGGCTCTGGTGCGTACGACGATGTCGGTGACCACGCTCTCCGGCTCACCGGCCCACAACGTGATCGCCTCCAGCGCGAGCGCGGCCGTCAACCTGCGGATCCTCGTCGGTGACACGGTGGCCTCTGCGACCGCGCACGTCCGCCGGGCCGTGGCCGACGACTCGATCGAGATCCGGGCGCTGGAGTCCAACGAGCCCAGCCCGGTCTCGCCCCACGACGACCCGGCCTTCGAGCTGCTCGCGTCCACGATCAGCGAGCTCTTCGAGGACGCCGTGCCCACGCCCTACGTGATGATGGCCGCGACCGACTCCCGGTTCTTCACCGAGATCTGCCCACGCGTCTATCGGTTCGTGCCGTTCCGGATGACCAAGGCGCAACGCGAGAGCATCCACAGCTACGACGAACACCTCGGGATTGACGACTTCCTCGCCGGCGTTGCCTGGTACGCCCGGCTGCTCGAGACCTTGCCCGAGACCTTGCCCGAGACCTTGCCCGAGACTTTGCCCGACAATTCTGCAGACCAGCCATCGGACGGGAACCCACCATGACGACGACGCGAGTGCCCTCATCGGCGGTCAAGGTCCCCGGCCTCGTCACGATCGTCGGCTTCCTGGTGGCCGTCGAGATCGCCAGCGGCATCCTGCAGGGTTACTACACCCCGATCTTCAGTGACATCGCCGACCACCTCTCGATCCAGGACGCCGACGTCAACTGGTTCGAGGCCGCCCAGCTGGTGGTATCCGCGCTGGTGGTGCCGGTGCTTGCCCGGCTGGGCGACCTGATCGGACACCGGCAGGTGCTGCTGCTCTCCACCGCCGTGACGGCACTGGCCTCCTGGGCCGTGGCGTTCGCCCCGACGTTCACCACCTTCCTGGTGGCCTGGGCGATCCAGGGCTTCTACGTGGTCTGGCTGCCCCTCGAGGTCAGCATCATCCACCGACGCACGGCCGACTCCGGTGCCCAGACCCGACTCACCCGGCGCTCGGCCGCCTTCCTGGTCGCCGCCCTGGAGCTCGGGGTGATCCTCGGCGCCGTCACGAGCGGGGCGCTGGTCGAGGCGACCTCGATGACGACGTTGCTGACGCTTCCGGCGATCGCGGTGACGATCTGCTTCGTCGTGGTCTGGTTCGGTGTCGCACCGACCCCACCCGTGGCCACGGGACGCCTGGACCTCAAGGGCTTCGGCCTGGTCACGATCTCGATCGGGCTGGTAATGGCTGGGCTGATCCTGGTCCGGCTGCAGGGCCCCGGCGCGCTCACCCCCTGGCTGCTGCTGGTGCTCGGTGTTGCCTCGCTGTGGCCGTTCGCGCGCTTCGAGCTCGGCCTCGAGGAGCCGCTGATCGACGTACGTCTGATGGCCAGCCCGGCGCAGTGGCCGGTGCAGCTGACCGCCTTCCTGTTCGGGGTCTCGGTGCTGGGCGCACAGATCCCGCTGTCGACGTTCGCGCGCACCGACCCCGCCGAGACCGGCTACGGGCTGGGCGCCTCGGCCGGGTTCGTCTCGACCCTGATCGCGGTCTACGTGCTGGCGCTCGTCGCCGGCGCCCTGCTGCTCCCCCTCGTCGCACGGCGGCTGGGGACCCGCGGCGCGATGTTGGTGGCGTGCCTGCTGGTCGCGATCGGCTACGGGTTGTTCCTGCCGTTCCACGACTCCACGGGGCAGACGCTGTTCAACATGGCGGTCGCCGGGCTCGGGTCCGGCGCACTGGTCGCCGCGCTGCCTGCGGCGGCAGCCGCCGCGGCGCCGCCCGACCGCACCGGGTTCGTCACCGGGATGACCAACACCACCAAGACGATCGGTGGTGCGATCGCCTCCAGCGTGTTCGCGATCGCGCTGGCCTCGACCGGTTCGATCGCCGACCTCGAGGCCGGCCATGCGCCGTTGTCGGGCTACCTCACCGTCTGGGCGGTCTGCTCGATCACCGCCCTGGTCGCAGCGGCCAGCCTGTTCGTCGTACCCAAGGGCGCGTTCGCAGACCAACAGTGACTCCCGACCCCACCTGGCAGGTGCTGCTCCTGCTCGCGCTGGCCGCGTTGTCCGCCGGGTTCGTGGACGCGGTCGTCGGTGGCGGCGGGTTGATCCAGCTGCCGGCACTGTTGCTCGGCCTTCCGGGCGCCACCCCCGCACAGGTGCTGGCCACCAACAAGCTCGCCTCGATCTGTGGCACCACGGTGAGCAGCGCGACGTACTACCGCCGCGTGCGGCCGGACCCGAGGACCTTCGGGCCGCTGATGTTGCTCGCCTTTCTCGGCTCCCTCGGCGGAGCCGCGTTGGCCAGTCGGATCCCGAAGTCTGCCTTCGAACCGATCGTGCTGGCCGCCCTCGTGCTGGTCGGCGCCTGGGTCATCTGGAAGCCCACCCTGGGCAGCCATAGCCTGCTGCGGTACTCCGGACACCGCCACACCGCGGCCGCGATGGGCACCGGATTGGTGGTCGGCTTCTACGACGGTGCACTCGGCCCGGGCACAGGCAGCTTCTTCGTCATCGGCCTGGTCGGGCTCCTCGGCTACAACTTCCTCGAGGCCTCTGCGAAGGCTCGGATGGCCAACTGGGCCACGAACCTCGCGGCGCTGGTCGTCTTTGCTCCGCAGGGGTTCGTGCTTTGGAAGCTCGGTCTGGTGATGGGGGCGTGCAACCTGGTCGGCGGCTATCTCGGTGCCAGGCTCGCGGTCTCGCGCGGCTCTGCCTTCGTGCGGGTGTTCTTTCTCGTCGTGGTCACCGCCTTCACGATCCGGATCGGCGGCGACGTCCTCGGGCTGTGGGGATGAGTTTCTTTTGCGACGTCTCGGCGGGCTCTTCCAGGGGTTGTGAGCAGTTCGTACTCTGGTGGCCGAGGTGATGGCAATGTCCCCCGAGAGCCCCGAGAGTGCGCGCGACGACCGCACCGGAGCCAGTGCCGCGCAGGCTCGGATCCAGCACCAAGCGCGCTGGTTCGACCTTCAGATCGAGCGCGCAATGGCCCGTGGTGAGTTCGACGACCTGCCGGGGGAGGGCAAGCCGCTGGGCAACCTGGGATCTCCCGACGATCGCGACTGGTGGCTGCGCAAGCTGATCGAGCGCGAGCAGATCACCGGCGTGCTGCCCGCGGCGCTGCAGCTGCGCAAGGAGGATGCCGAGCTCGACGGCCTGCTCGACCGGGAGAGTGCCGAGAAGTCCGTGCGCGGGATGCTCGAGGACTTCAACCGACGCATCGTCGAGGCGCGACGCCAGCTGCAGGGTGGACCGCCGGTGGTGACGGCGCTGCGGGAGGTCGAGACCGAGGTGGAGCGGTGGCGTGAGCGGCTTCAGGTCCGCCGGCGCCCGCAGAGCACGGACCGCTCGAAGCAGGAGCGCGAGCAGCGGAGGCGAGGAAGCTGGTTCCGCCGGCGCTGAACCGGTCAGTCCAGCAGGCTGGTGCCCCCGGCGGCGCCCCCGGCCTTCGCTGCTCTCGTCACACCGTGCGTCACCAGGGCGGCCAGGGGCGAGTCCTCGGCCGACCCGCCCTGCTCGAGGTGCTCGGCTTGTCGGAGAAGCTGCTTGACGACGCTCTTGCGCTGCGGCGCCCAGGTCTCGACCTGGGCCGCGAGGGCACGAAGGATCGTCGGGTCCTGTGAGCGCTGGACATAGTCGGTCAGCAACAAGATGGCGAGGTACGTCGACCGGCGACTGCCCTTCTCGCGAACCTGGAGCACCAGCCCGCCACCCCTGTTGGTGATCAGCTGCAGCGTGTCGGCATCGCCGATGGCGGCTGTGCGGGACCCGAGCAGAGTGCGTGTCACGACCCGGCCCGTCTCGGTCTCCACCCACGCGCTGCGCACCACGACGAACGCCACGAGCAGGCCGACGACCGGAAGGGAGGCGAGCACCGCCCACCGGTTCTCGGGCTGGGAGGCGAAGACGTAGGCGGCAACGACCAGGACGGCCAGCAGGGTTCCAAGAGACCAGAGCAGGCTGGACCGCGTCGACAGCCGTGGGATCACCAGGCGTTCAGAGGCCACGGATCATCACCTGCGAGAAGGCATCGTCGATCAGGTCACGCACGGCTGCACGGACCTCGATCGCTGCAGCCGGGACGGTCACCAAGTCCTTGCCTTGCTGGGCTCGGGTCATCCACGAGCCCGCGGGCCCAGTGAACAGACCGAGCAGCACCGGCTCGGCGTCACCGACGTAGCGCACCAGAACGTCGCTTCGCAGGATCGCGGAGCCCAGTCGTTCGAGGAGCTCGTCGGGAGGCGTGGGGTCACCGGGCTCCGTGAGGATCGCGACGGGCGCACCCTCGGCGTCCCCGGCGTCGGGGTGCACGCTGGCTTCGGCCGTCAGGTCTGCCAGGTCGGCAGCGTTCGCCAGGGCGAAGCGATGCAGGCCGTCCCCGCTGACTTCCTCCAGCAGGACCACGTCATCGACCACATGGGCGTACCAGAAGTCCTGAGCAGCGACCGTCGTGCGAGCCACCGCCACCACGAGACGCGCACCTTCTCGAAGCGCCACCACGCTGCGCACGTCGTCGCGCACCATCAGCTCGACATGCCCGTCGCCGCGGAGGATCGCGGCAGACGTCGCCTCCGGTGACGGTGGATCGACGATGCCGCGGGCCAACAGGCTCCGATATGCCGTACGCCGGGCCACCTCACGTTCGGTCTCGTCCTCGATCAGGTCGAGGAACGGCAGCACGACGATGCTCTCGGGCGAGGCGAGGACCGAAAGCTCCTCGTCGGTGAGCACCTCGACGGGAACGGCGGGCCCCTCGGCCTCTTCCACCGGCGTGTTCACAGCAGCCCGAAACTGACCGTGTCGAGGGCGGACTTGCCCATGTCCTTGGCCGTGTCGGCAGCACCGGAGAGCTGGTCACCTGCCCAGTCCTTGGCGTCGCTGACCGCCCCCGTCGTCGCCTGATAGGCGTCGGTGGCGGTGTCCCCGACCCAGGTGGCCGCGCCCTTGGTGAAGTCGGCGATCTGTTCACGGTGGTCCCAGACGTAGTTGCCTGCGCTCCACGCGCCGTAGGCCAGGACTGCGCCTCCGGCGATCCCCAGCCCGACCGGACCGAGGGCGATGAGACCGGCACTGGACGCGAGCAGCGTCCCCGCTCCGACGGCACCCGCGGCACCGAAACCCCGCGTGGCCCAGCCACGGGAACCTTCGTACCCGCCGCCCGTGAACGCATCCATGGCGCCGGTCAGGACCGTGAGCGGCAAGAAGGCCTTGCCCAGGAACCTGGCCGCCTTGGAGCCGACCAGGAACCGGGCGAAGCCACCGTTTGCCTTGCCCTTCATGAACTCAGCGATCGCGTCGTCGGCCGCGCCCATGTTCCTCAAGAAGGTCCCATAGTCGGAGATGGGCGCGCTGGAGCTCTTCAGGAACGACAGCAGCGCCTTGGACTTGCCGAAGACCTTGAAGGAGTTCTTCAACGTCTGCGCCAACGCGAGTCCGCCCGCCGCGGTCGCGCCCAGCGCGCTGATCAGGTCCTTGGAGGCCCAGGCCCGCTCGAGATAGGCATCGACGGCCGACTCCAGGGTCTGCGGGATCTCGATGCCGGTGAGCTTGGTCGCCGCGCGGCCATCGGCGTCGGAGACCTGCTGGAGGGCTCTGGTGATGTCGGCCGCGATGTGGTCGGCTTCCTTGTTGAGCTTCTCCTGCCGCTTGTTGCGCGCTGCCAGCGCGCCGGAGGCGTCGTCGGGCGTGGTCATGACCGGCGGCAGCGTTCGAGCGGTCACCGAACCGTCGCTGCCGACCGTGAACCCGTTGGCCCGGGCGTCTGAGATCACCTGCAGCAGATGTGTGCGTGACCGACCGATCTCCGAGGCGCCTGTCGCGAGGGCGCTGCGCGCCGTCTCGAGGGCGTCGGCCAGCCGGTAGCCGGTGCGTGCCGAGTCAGCCGCGCGCTCGCCGGCTGCGTCTGCAGCGGGGCCGGTCCAACCACTCGACGCCTGGTCCATCGTGGCCTTGAGGCTCTTCGACTCGGCCTCGACGACACGGTGAGCCTTCTTGAGCCCGGTCGCCGCAGTGTCGAGTGCCCCCGGGTGCCAGGCGCGGACCTGCTCGATGCTGAGCGCGGTCATCGGACCGCCTGTCGGAACGTGGACTCACGCACCGAGTCGGTGTGGTCATAGCTGTCGACGGTGGCCGTCGCCAGTTGCGACATGGCCTCGACATCGTCGGCGTAGACCTGAGTGGCCGCGCCGAGCCGGGTGGCGACCCACAGGCACGCCTGACTGGTCTGCGACCCGACGAGCGACTCCTGGACAGAACTGAGCGGCCCCGCCACGTCGGCATCTCGCAACCGGTCTGCGGTCGCAGCGAATCCCGAGGCTGCGGAGCCGATCGAGGAGTAATCGGCTTCCAACATGTGGCCATGGTCCCCCAAGCCCGCAGTGTGAAACAACCCGACACCCGCCCCGGCTCAACTCTCCCGCATCGGCACCCGTACGCCGCGCTGCTCGGCGACCTCGACGGCGAGGTCGTAGCCGGCGTCGACGTGGCGGATCACTCCCATGCCGGGATCGTTGGTCAGGACCCGCTCGATCTTCTGAGCGGCCAGGTCGGTGCCGTCGGCGACGCAGACCTGGCCTGCGTGGATCGAGCGGCCCATGCCGACACCGCCGCCGTGGTGGATCGAGACCCAGCTCGCCCCCGAGGCAGTGTTGACCAGCGCGTTGAGCAGCGCCCAGTCGGCGATCGCATCGGACCCGTCGAGCATCGACTCGGTCTCACGGTAGGGCGAGGCGACCGAGCCGCAGTCGAGGTGGTCGCGGCCGATCACGATCGGGGCCTTGAGCTCCCCGGAGGCGACCATCTCGTTGAACTTCAGGCCCGCGAGGTGGCGCTCGCCGTAGCCCAGCCAGCAGATCCGTGCGGGAAGTCCTTGGAAGGAGACTCGCTCCTGGGCCAGAGTGATCCACTTGTGCAGCCGCTCGTTGTCGGGGAACAGCTCGAGGATCGCTGCGTCCGTCGCGGCGATGTCGGCCGGGTCTCCGGACAGCGCGGCCCAACGGAACGGGCCCTTGCCCTCACAGAACAGCGGCCGGATGTAGGCAGGCACGAAGCCGGGGAACTCGAAGGCGCGGTCATAGCCGCCCTTGCGAGCCTCGTCGCGGATCGAGTTGCCGTAGTCGAAGACCTCGGCGCCCGCGTCCTGGAACTCCACCATCGCGCGCACGTGCGCGGCCATGGAGGCCTGCGCATCCTTGGTGAAGCCGCCCGGATCACGCTTGGCCGCATCGTGCCAGTCCTCGAAGGCGACACCGACCGGAACGTAGGAGAGCGGGTCGTGAGCCGAGGTCTGGTCGGTGACGATGTCGATCGGCGCCCCCTGCTCCAGCAACAACGCGAACACTTCAGCAGCGTTGCCGAGCACCCCGATGGACAGCGGCTTGCGGGCATCCCGGGCCTCCACGGCCAGCGCGACCGCGTGCTCCAACGAGTCGGCCTGGACATCGAGATAGCGGTGCTCGATCCGTCTGGTGATCCGCGACTGGTCGACCTCGACACAGATCGCCACCCCGTCGTTCATCGTCACCGCCAACGGCTGCGCACCACCCATGCCACCAAGACCGGCAGTGAGCGTGATCGTGCCGGCCAACGTGCCCCCGAACCGCTTGTCAGCCACAGCCGCGAACGTCTCGAAGGTGCCCTGCAAGATCCCCTGGGTGCCGATGTAGATCCACGACCCAGCAGTCATCTGCCCATACATCGTCAGACCGAGATCCTCCAGGCGACGGAACTCCTCCCAGTTGGCCCAGTCGCCGACCAGGTTGGAGTTCGCGATCAACACACGCGGCGCCCACTCATGGGTGCGCATCACCCCGACCGGCTTCCCGCTCTGGACCAGCATCGTCTCGTCGTCGCCCAGCGTGGTCAGTGTCCGGACGAGCGCGTCGTAGGACTCCCAGTTGCGCGCTGCCTTGCCCGTGCCGCCATAGACCACCAGCTCGGCCGGGTTCTCGGCATTCTCCGGATCCAGGTTGTTCATCAGCATCCGCAACGGCGCCTCGGTCTGCCACGACCGCGCAGTCAGCTCAGTGCCGTGAGCGGCATGGATGGGAAGCCGGGGGTTGGTCTCGGCTGCGGTCTGGGACGAGTCGTTCACTTCAGTTCTCCGATCACAGATTCAACGGCGGCCAGGACGGCCCCGTCGCGGACGAGCTCCACACAGGTCTCGATCTCCGGTGAGAGGTGCCGGTCGGGACCAGGGCCCTGAACACCGTTGGCACGCAGCAGACCGATCACCGCACCGGTCGCCGGCGAGGGCTCCAGGGGCCGCCGCAGGTCCAGCGCCCGAGCAGCAGTGAGCACCTCGATCGCGATCACCCGGGTGAGCCCATCGACGGAACGCCGCAGCTTGCGGGCGGCCGACCAGCCCATCGAGACATGATCCTCCTGCATCGCGCTGGAGGGGATCGAGTCGACGCTGGCCGGGTTCGCCAGACGCTTGAGCTCCGGGACGATCGCGGCCTGGGTGTACTGCGCGATCATCATGCCGCTGTCCACCCCCGGGTCATGAGCCAGGAACGGCGGCAGACCGTGGTTGCGGGCCTTGTCCAGGAACCGGTCGGTACGCCGCTCGCTGATCGAGGCCACATCCGCAGCCACGATCGCCGCGAAGTCGAGCACGTAGGCGACCGGCGCCCCGTGGAAGTTGCCGTTGGACTCGACCCGGTCCTCGAGCACCACCGGGTTGTCCACCGCGCTGGCCAGCTCCCACCCAGCCACCGTGGCGCAGTGGTCCAGCGTGTCGCGAGCAGCGCCGTGGACCTGCGGCGAGCAGCGCAACGAGTAGGCGTCCTGCACCCGGTTGCAATCAGGTCCCCGGTGCGAGGCCACCACCCCGGAACCAGCCAGCATCGCAACCAGGTTGGCAGCCGACGCGGCCTGACCCGGGTGCGGCCGGATCGCCTGCAACTCGGGGGCGAAGACCCGGTCGGTGCCCAGCTGCCCCTCCACCGACATGGCAGCCGCCACGTCCGCCGTACGCATCAGGACCGCGAGGTCGCTCAGCGCCAGCACCAACATCGCGAGCATCCCGTCGGTGCCGTTGATCAGCGCCAGCCCCTCCTTGGCAGCCAGCTCCACCGGAGCCAACCCCGCCGCGGCGAGCGCCTGCGCGGCGGGCATCCGATCACCCGAGGCGTCATGCACCTCACCCTCACCCATGTAGGCCAACGCGCAGTGCGAGAGCGGCGCAAGATCCCCCGAGCAGCCGAGCGACCCGTACTCATGCACCATCGGAGTGATCCCCGCGTTCAGGAAGGAAGCGATCAGCTCCGCCAGCTCCGGACGTACGCCGGTCCGGCCGGTCGCCAACGTGGAAAGCCGCAGCAGCATCAGCCCCCGCACCACCTCGCGCTCGACCACCGGGCCCGACCCGGCGGCGTGCGAACGCACCAACGAACGCTGAAGCTGCGTGCGCATCTCCGCCGGAATGTGCCGGGTCGCCAGAGCACCGAAACCCGTCGAGACGCCGTACGCCGGGGTCGGTGCGGCCGCCAGCTCCTCCACCACGGCGCGGGACCTCGCCATCGCGGACCGGGACTCCTCGGTCAGTCGAATCGGCGCACCGGCACGAGCGACGGCGACCACCTCTGCGAAGCTCAGCGGGCCGGTGCCGACGTCGACAAGGCCGCTCGGGGTGATCGGGGTCTCAGGCATGACTTCATCGAACCCCCCGACGGCGCATGCGGCCAGTGCCCGGACCCAAGAGTCGTCTCGGATGCGAGACAGGCAGCCGAGGACGGTGTCGTGACAGCATGGTCCCGCTAGACCCACCCGGAGGAGATCCATGCGCACGCCGAGGCCCGCCGCAGCCCTGATTCCCCTGCTGCTTGGGATCGTCCTCCTCACGAGCGCCTGCGAGGCACCCCTGAAGCCGGAGTCGCAGCAGGCAGGCACCCCCGCCCCCGCCTTGAAGCCAGCGAGCCCCTCGAAGTCGACGGGCACCCCGAAGACCCTGCGGACGCCGAGCCGGAAGGCCTCGCGTCCCAGCCCAGCGGCTCCGTCGCTCACGGTCCCGTCCCTCTCGATCCCGCCCCGCACCTCCGGTCTGGTCGAAGGTGCCGACGCGAGCTGGCCGCAGTGCCCCAAGGGCATGGGCATCCCGCAGAAGCCCACCCAGGGCTCCCCGATGCCGTTGGCCACCGCCCGGTTCGTGATCCTGGGACTGACCAACGGACCCGCCTTCACCCCCAACCCGTGCCTGGCCGACCAGGTCGACTGGGTCCGCAGCCGCGGCCTGCTTGCAGCGGCGTACGCCGTGAACAGCTATCCCGACTCCCAGACGATCGCCCGCTACGGCGACCAGGGGCCCTACGACGGCGGCTCTCGGGCCGGCGCGCTCTCCAACGTCGGCTACCAGCAGGCGCAGTTCAACCTGGCCACGATGAAGGCTGCCGGCCTGCAGACCCCGGTGATCTGGCTCGACGTCGAACCGGTGCCGAACTTCGCGTGGAGCTCGGAGACCACGGCCAACTCCGCGGTGGTCCGGGGAGCGGCTCGCGGCTACACCGACAAGGGCTTCCGGATCGGCGTCTACTCGACCCAGACGTTGTGGACCCAGGTCGTGGGCGACCTGCGGCTCGGTCTCCCCGAGTGGCGCGCGGCCGGCCAGACCTCCCGTGCCGAGGCGCTGCGCAGGTGTGGCCCCGACCGGATGTTCCAGGGTGGTGAGCCGGTGCTCTCCCAGTGGGTGGAGTTCGGCCGCGACCGCAACATCACCTGCCCGGGCACCTCGACACAGATGACGCGCTGGTTCCACCAGTATTGAGCGAGGCTCCCGGTCGGGCCGCTCAGCCGAGGCGGTTGCGGTAGTTCGGGAGCCGGTAGGCGCGCTCGTAGTCGCCCCCGACGAAGTCGGTGCTGCGATTGCCGATGTTCGCGATCAGGGTGAAGCCGTTGTGCACGAACGATGCCCGGCACCGCTGCTTGCTGTGTGCCAGCGGCTCGCTCTTGTAGTGGGCGCACAACCCGTCGACGGGGTAGCCGGCTTGGCGAAGCTCGGCGATGGTCCGGTTGCGCAGCCGGACATTGCGTCCGGTGTTGAACAGGATGTAGACGCCGTGGCGCTTGGCGTACCTCACCAGACGCAGCGTCGCGCGCACCGGCTGGCCGTTGTCGTAGTAGGTCGCCAGAGAGGTGTTGTCGATGTCCAGGTTGAGCGCCAGCTTGGTGCCGCCCATGGCGACCCGATTCCCGACGTAGGCGCGCGCACCAGACAGCGCGGAGGCGGTGTCGTGGGTCCACTGCTCCTGGTTCGGCATGGCAGCAGCCTGGGTCGACGCCACCAGGGTGGTGCCGACCATGACAAGGGCGAGCAGGAGCGCGGACAGCAGCCGTCGGTACACGGAGAGTGAGCCTCTCGTCGAGGTCGGTCGTCGAACGACGGACCGTTGCGTTGCCTCGATCCTGACGCATCTCTCGCTGGTGCGGCTAGGTTTCGGCAGATGAGTCAGGTCCCGGCAGCCACGCGCGCGCTCAAGGTGCTGCGGTTCCTGGCCGCCCAGCCCGACCCGGTCCCCCTGGATCGGATCGCAGCAGCACTCGAGCTGCCACGCTCCACCGCCTACCACCTCGTCAACGCCATGATCGAGCAGGGCTTCGTCACCCACCTCGCCGAGGACCGTCGCTACTGCCTCGGGGTGGCCGCCTTCGAGGTCGCGACCGGTTACGCCAGGCAGGCGCCACTCCAGCGGATCGCCAGGCAACCGCTCGCCAGGCTCGTCGACCGGATCGGCCAGTCCGCCCACCTCGCGGTGCCACACGGACGCGACGTCCTCTACGTGCTCGAGGAGCGGGCTCCGGGGCGGCCGCCGCTGGTCACCGACGTCGGCGTACGCCTGCCCGCCTCGCTGACCGCCAGCGGCCGCGCGATCCTGGCCGCGATGTCCGAGAGCCAAGTGCGCGCGCTCTACCCGGACCGCGACGCCTTCGTCGACCGGCACGGCCGGGGGCCCACCACGCTGCGGGCACTGCGTGGCGTGCTGGCACAGACCCGACGGCGTGGGCACGCGTGGGAGGACGGTGAGGTCACTCCGGGATTCGCCTCGGTGGCGGTCGCCGTGCTCGACCCCAACGGCACCCCACTGGCCGGGATCGCCAGCACGTTCCGGATCAGCGACGAGCTCGACGTCGACGCCCTGGTCACCGAGGTGTCCACCACGGCGGCCGCGATCAGCCGCCGGATCGGTGGGCACTAGCGTCATGGCGTGAACGACCGCGGGGCCATCGACGCCAGCACGGCGCGCCGCTGGGCGATGCTCGCTGCCGGGGTCGCCGCCCAGGCAGGAGCCTCGGTCGCGATCAACGGTCCCGCGTTCATGATCCCCACCCTGCAGGACCACTACGGGCTCTCTCTGGCGCAGGCCGGGACCGTGGCGGCGGCACCGCTGCTCGGGGTGATGGTCGCGCTCTACGCCTGGGGCATCGTCGTGGATCGGATCGGCGAGCGGGCGGTGCTGCTCGCCGGGCTCGCGGGCACCAGCGTCCTGGGGCTGGCTGCGACCCAGCTTCGCAGCGTCGTACCCCTGGCCCTGGCGCTGGTCGCGGTCGGTGTCTTCGCCGCCAGCACCAGTTCCGCAAGCGGACGCATCGTGGTCGGCTGGTTCCCGCCACGACGCCGCGGACTGGCCATGGGCATCCGGCAGATGGCCCAGCCGTTGGGCGTTGCCATCGCCGCGGTGACGATCGCCGTGACCGCCTCGGAGGCAGGTCTGCGCGCGGCCCTGCTCGTGCCGGTCGCGGCGACCACCCTTGCCCTGGTGGCGGTGCTGTTCGTCGTGCTCGACCCACCGCGTCCCGAGGCCACCGCCGCGCTCACCGCCAACCCCTACCGCGCGGACAGCTTCCTGGTCCGGATCCACGGGGTCTCGGTGCTGCTGGTGGTTCCGCAGTTCCTGGTCTGGACCTACTCGTTGGTGTGGCTGGTGCAAGAGCGCGGGTGGTCGCCCGCCGCCGCCGGAGCCCTGGTCGCCGCCACCCACGTGCTCGGCGCCATCGGCCGGATCGCCGTGGGGCAGCTCTCCGACGTCGTGGGGTCCAGAGTCCGGCCGCTGCGCTGGGTCGCCGTCGCGGCCGCCGTCACGATGGCGCTGCTCGCGGCCACCGAGCCCTTCGGCGTGGCAGTGGCCCTGATGGTGGTGGCCTCCACGGTCACGGTGGCCGACAACGGTCTTGCCTTCACCAGCGTCGCCGAGCGTGCCGGCGCCTATTGGTCGGGGCGGGCCCTGGGAGCGCAGAACACCGCTCAGTACTTCGCCGCCGCAGCCATCGCGCCCGTGGCCGGGCTCGCGATCACCGCGTGGGGGTACGCCGCCACGTTTGCGCTCGCGGCTCTCTGTCCCGCCGTGGCGCTGACCCTGATTCCGCGCAAAGACGTGACCGAGGGCCGTGAAGGGTGCACGATGCCCTGAGGCGCTAGATACCCAGGCCTGCGTGACCGACGTACGACTGCCTCGTTGGTCTGCTCACCTGCCCCGGAAGGACCTGCATGCCCCGCCTCACTCACCGTACGAGCGCCGGTCGGCGACTCGTGGCCGCTGTCGCTCTCTCCACCGGGGCCGTGCTCACGGCCTTCGTGCTCCCGTCAGGCGCGCTCGCCGGCACCGGCACCCAGACCGGCGGTGCCGACGGCTACAAGGCGGCCTACGCGCTGCAGGCCAAGAACCAGCGGGCAGCAGACCAGGGGGCCGACACCGTCTACAACCCCGACGGGACGCACGTGCACCCGGATGCCGCCACCTCCGACGGGCACAACCACAACGACCCCGCCACCAAGAACGCCGTCTCACGCAGCGCCGAGCTGGACGACCCCCAGTCCGCCGACCCGACCACGCCGAAGCAGGCCCGGGTCGCCACCGCCTCGGCTGCCGCCCAGCGCAGCCAGAGCGAGCCCCGCCTGACCAAGACCTCGGTCAGCGCGGCACAGCCGAAGGCGCCCTCGAACCGCTACAACATGTTCAACGCCTGCTACGGGGTGCAGTCCAGCCGCACCGGTCGCTGGTTGACCAACCTGTCCACCCCTGCGTTCACCGCCCGCAGACCTGCCGGTGCCAGTCCGCTCTACTTCAAGCCGACCACGCTCGGCCGCTACCTGCTGCACAGCCGCCAGCGGACCTATCTCGACGGCAGCCAGGGGACCCCGACGTACGCCGCCACGCCCGGCCCGAGCAACGACTGGGTCGTGACGATGCCGCGCAAGGGACTGTTCCGGTTCACCACCCCCGGCAAGGGCGTCCTGGCCGACAGCGCCGGCAAGGCCGCGATGACCAGCAAGGGCACCCTGCTCCGCCTGCGCAAGCGCGGCGGCTGCACAGCGTTCCCGGAGGTCGAGACCAACATCAGCGGCAAGCCGTTCGCCGGAGCCACCAGCATCCAGGAGGTGCGCGGCTACATCGACGCCCACACCCACGGAATGGCCTTCGAGTTCCTCGGCGGCGACGTCCACTGCGGTCGGCCCTGGTCGCCGTACGGCGTCACGGTGGCCCTGCGCGACTGCCCGGACCACGAGGCCACCGGCGGCAAGGGCGCGGCCATGGAGGCCTTCTTGTCCGGCAAGCCCAGCCACGACCCGGTCGGCTGGCCGACCTTCAAGGACTGGCCGGCCCCGGACTCACTGACCCACGAAGGCACCTACTACAAGTGGATGGAGCGCTCCTGGCGCGGCGGTCAGCGGATCCTGACCAACCTGCTCGTGGAGAACAACCAGCTCTGCCAGCTCTACCCGCTCAAGCGCAACTCCTGTGACGACATGGACTCGGTGCGCCTCCAGGCCAAGGACATGCGCGACTTCGAGCGCTACGTCGACGCACAGCACGGCGGCCCCGGCCGCGGCTGGTACAAGATCGTCACCGACCCTGACCAGGCCAGGCGCGCCATCAATGCCGGCAAGATGGCCGTCGTGATGGGCATCGAGACCTCGGTGCCGTTCGGTTGCACCCAGAAGCTGGGCATCCCCGCCTGCTCGGCGGCCGAGATCGACCGCCAGCTCGACGAGGTCCGCAAGATGGGCGTCTCCCAGATGGAGCTGGTCAACAAGTTCGACAACGCCCTGTCCGGAGTCGCCGGTGACAGCGGTTCCACCGGCTACCTGGTCAACAGCGCCAACACCCTCGAGACCGGGTCCCCGTGGCGGATGCAGACCTGCAATCCCAACAGCGCGGAGGAGCACGACAGGGACCAGGACAACTCGATCCCGGTCGACTCGGGCTCGATCCCTGCGCAGGACGCTCTCTTCGGCGCGGTCGCCCAGTTCTCCGGCGTCAACCTGCCTGCTGTCCCGCTCTACGGCGCCAAGCACCACTGCAACCAGCTCGGGCTGACCGGTCTCGGCGAGCAGACCATCCGTGGGCTCGCGAAGCGGCACATGATGTTCGACCCCGACCACATGAGCGTCAAGGCGCGCGCGGCCTCGCTCGACCTGGTCGAGAAGCTCGGCTACTCCGGCGTACTGTCCAGCCACTCGTGGTCCACCCCCGACGCCTACGCCCGGATCTACAAGGACCGCGGCTTCGTCGCGCCGTACGCCGGGGACAGCAAGGGCTTCGTGGAGAAGTGGAAGCGCCACCTGACCTGGGCCAACCCGGACACCTACTGGGGGATCGGCTTCGGCGCCGACATCAACGGGCTCGGCGCCCAGGGCGACCCGCGACCGGACGCTGCGAAGAACCCGGTCACCTACCCGTTCAAGGGCCTCGGTGGGGTGACGGTGAACAAGCAGGTCAGCGGCCGGCGGGTCTACGACATCAACAGGGACGGGGTCGCGCACTACGGCCTCTACCCCGACTGGGTCGAGGACCTGCGCAAGCAGGCTGGCGACGCCATCGTCAAGGACCTGACCCGCGGCCCCGAGGCCTACCTGCAGATGTGGGAGCGGGCCTACGGCGTTCGCGGCAACGCCTGCAGCTACCCCTCGCAGCGCTACTCCGCCCGGACCCTCGTCAAGCGGGTCAAGCGCGGGATGACCTCGTGGGCGACCTTGCGTGCGGTCGGCCAGCCGAGCCGGCGACTGGGTGAGACCTTCAGCTACTGCTCCACGAACGGCACCGTGAAGGTGCAGTTCTCGCGCGCCGGACGGGTCGTGAAGGTGATCAGGCCCTAGGCCACAGGTCGGGGAGCTCGTCGATGCCGGTGACGGTGGCGGCGGGCTTCTCGAAGCACCCGGGGTACTCCCCTCCCGTGCGGTTGACCCACACGGTGTTCAGGCCCTCGCGACTCGCTCCATCGATGTCCCAGGGGTGCACGGCCACGAGCGTCATCTCCTGGTGGGGTACGCCGAGGGCGTAGCCGGCGAACTCGTAGGCACGCGGGGACGGCTTCCACGCCCTGGCGTCCTCCACCGAGAGCAGCTGGTCGAAACGGTCACGGATGCCGGCACGCTCGAGCAAGGACTCGGCGACCGACGCTGCGCCGTTGCTCAACGTGACCAGACGGTGGCCACGCTCGGCGAGCGCATTGATCCCGCTGACCACGTCAGGGTGCACCGGCAGCTCACCCAGGCCCGCGAGGACGTGCTCGACCGCCTCATCCAGGGGTCGGTTCAGGTTGGTCTGCGACAGAGCGGCCACCAGCCCTTCCCGTGCCACCTCGGCGAAACTCGGCCGGGCCCCCGCCACGGTCAGGGCGAAGCCGTCCCGCAGCACGCCGGCGAACCACGCGGAGGCCGCACTGGCGGAGGCACCGACCGCGAAGAACCGGGCACCGACCGGAGACAGGTCGGAAAGAGTCTCGTTGACGTCGAACACGATCACCGATGGCCGCATGACCTCTCAGGTGCCCGATCCGGCCCACGTCATGCGCCTGCGAGTCAGCCGAGGTGCTTTCAACCGTTTGGTTACTCATAGGTAGCCTTGGACATCTGGCCATCGGCTGACGGGCTCGGATGTCGTGCCACTAGGCTCACGCCCAGCCGCTCGCGTGACCCACGAAGCTATTGGGAGCATCCATGCAGATCCTCGCCCAGGTCGTCTCCATCGCCATTGCCGTGGTGGGAATCGCCATGTTCGTCAAGGCGATCCGTCAGATCCTGGGCGTCCTGGGGACGGGGCAGCCCGCCATGCGCACCGACGACCTGCCGCGTCGTTCGGTGACGCTGGTCAAGGAGACGTTGGGGCACACCCGGATGCTGCAGTGGACCTGGGTGGGTGCGGGCCACTGGTTCATCATGGTCGGGTTCGGGCTGCTCTTCTTCACCCTGGTCACCGCCTTCGGCCAGCTCTTCGACGCGCACTTCGCGCTGCCTCTGATCGGCCACTTCTTCTTGTGGGAGTGGGCCACCGAGGTGTTCACGTTGATGATGCTGATCGCGATCGTCGCCTTCATCACCTACCGCGCGACCAGGCCCTCGGAGCGCGAGCGCGGGCCCAAGGGCCGGTTCTTCGGCTCGACGATGTGGCAGGGCTACTTCGTGGAGATGGTGATCCTCGGCGTCGGCCTGTGCATCGTCGCGCTGCGTGGGCTGGAGTACGCCCTGCTCACCAAGGGCGGAGAGCACGCCGGCAATGCCAACGCGCTGCACTTCCCGCTCTCGTTCCCGCTCGGCAGGGCCTTCGAGGGCCTCTCGACCGGCACCATCGAGAACCTGATCTACCTGATCGCGATGCTCAAGATCGTGATCTCGTTCGCCTGGATGATCACGATCTCGCGGATTCCCACCATGGGCGTGGCCTGGCACCGGTTCCTGGCGTTCTTCAACATCTTCTTCAAGCGCAACGCCGACGGCCGTACGGCGCTCGGCGCGCTCGCCCCGATGACCTCGGGCGGCAAGGTGCTCAACTTCGAGGACCTCGAGGACATGGACGAGGACACCAAGCTGGGTGTCGGTGCGGCCGAGGACTTCACCTGGAAGGGGCTGCTCGACTTCAGCACCTGCACCGAGTGCGGTCGCTGCCAGAGCCAGTGCCCCGCGTGGAACACCGAGAAGCCGCTCTCGCCGAAGATGCTGATCCTCCAGCTGCGTGACCACGCCCACGCGAAGGCGCCGTACCTCCTGGCCGAGTCCGAGGAGGCCCGCGCAGAGCTTCCCGCCAGCGTGCTCGCCGAGGCCGAGCGCCCCCTGGTCGGCGAGACCGAGGGCGACTGGGCCTGGAACCCCACCGGGGGCGCGGTGATCGACACCGACGTGCTGTGGAGCTGCACCTCCTGCGGCGCCTGCGTCCAGCAGTGCCCCGTCGACATCGAGCACGTCGACCACATCATCGACATGCGGCGCTACCAGGTGCTGGTCGAGTCGAACTTCCCCACTGAGCTCAACGGGCTCTTCAAGGGTCTCGAGAACAAGGGCAACCCCTGGAACATGTCCCCCAAGGCCCGCCTCGACTGGGCCAAGGACCTCCCCTTCCCGGTCAAGGTCGTCGGAGAGGATGTCGAGTCTCTCGACGAGGTCGAGTGGCTCTTCTGGGTCGGCTGCGCCGGTGCCTACGAGGACCGGGCCAAGAAGACCACCCGGGCGGTCGCCGAGCTGCTCGACCTCGCCGGCGTCGACTTCGCCGTACTCGGCAACGGGGAGACCTGCACCGGGGACCCCGCCCGCCGCGCCGGCAACGAGTTCGTCTTCCAGGGCCTGGCCACGCAGAACGCCGAGGTGCTCAAGGAGTCGAAGGCCAAGAAGGTCGTCTCCACCTGCGCGCACTGCTTCAACACCCTGAAGAACGAGTACGCCGCCTTCGGTGTCGAGCTCGAGGTCGTGCACCACACCCAGCTGTTGAACCGCCTCGTGCGTGAGAAGAAGCTGGTCCCCGTCGCCACCGAGCAGAACGCCCCCAAGCGCTCGGTCACCTACCACGACCCGTGCTACATCGGTCGGCACAACCAGGTGTACTCCCCGCCGCGCGAGCTGCTCGCCGTAATCCCCGACGCGAACCTCGTGGAGATGCCGCGCAACTCCGAACGATCCTTCTGCTGCGGCGCCGGCGGCGCCCGGATGTGGATGGAGGAGAACATCGGTGAGCGGATCAACGTCAACCGCACCAAGGAGGCCGTCGAGACCGGCGCCGACCAGATCGCGGTCGGCTGCCCGTTCTGCCGCGTGATGCTCTCCGACGGCCTCACCGCCCAGCAGGCCAAGGGCGAGGCCCGCGAGGAGGTCGAGGTCCTCGACGTGGCGCAGATGCTGCTCGCCTCGATCAAGGGTGAGACCAAGCCGGCAGCCAAGACGCCTGCCGC